>CBFHUI010000028.1:0-27928 GCA_965658725.1 Alphaproteobacteria bacterium
GGCGCAGCATTGGTCGGCGTACTGCCGCCTCGACCCGGCGCACTAGGACGGGGCAGCGGCAAGACGGGGATCTCACCCACCAGCGGCTTCGCGCCCTCGATAGCGATCAGCCCGGGTGCAGGGCGCTCACGGTCGTCGCCACTGGCGATTTCCTCAGCGACAATGGCGATATCCACCGTCACTTCCCGGGCGGGTGGCAGCGTCTCTGCGCGGTCCTTAGGCAGCGGAACCGCTGTACCGTCATCATCAAGCAGGTTTTGCAGGCTCGGCGCAGCTTCAACGGCAGTTCCTTCGGCCGGCGCGTCATCTGTCTTCAAGGTCGGGTCAGCGCTGGCCAGTGGCTCCCCCTCCAGACCTGCGTTGAATAACGCATCTTCTTCGATCCGTGCGAGACGCGTTGCCATTGTATCGATATTCGCCTGCATGACCGAGACCTGCCGCTCCAGCCCATCGACTTTCCGAACAGCGGCTTCAGCGCGGCGCTGTGCCGTGCTGGCTTGGGTGGCGAGCGATGCTGCGTCGTCTAGCACTTTATCGATGCGTCGCTGCAGATCGTCAAAGCGCACATCCGCGACCCCGCCGCCAGTCTCTAGTTGGTTGCGAAGGAAATCCACTTCGGTGCGTAATTGGCGGAGTTCGAGCAGCAGTTGCGCGCCGTCGGCTTCCTCCTGCGCGTGCGCTTGAAGCGGTGCCAAAACCACCAGCATCACAGCAAGAAGGCGGCATCTGAAACCGATTCCGAAGTGCTCCGCCATGCTCAACCGCCTCTCCCATTTTAACCGCCGGACTCGACGGTTTTATGCGTTCCCTCTCTGTAGTTGAAAACGCAAGCGATTCCTACACCGGCGAACCGGTTCCAAGGGGTTGAAAGGAGGCTTTGGCGCGAAAAAAGGGGGCGCGATGGCCCCCTTGTGGATCTTGGTGTGGTGATCAGTTGTCGAGGTTAGAGAACAACGAAAACAGCGCGCCGGTTCTGCGCCCAAACCGTTGGGGTCGAACCCGAAGCAACCGGACGCTCCTTGCCATAGGAAACGGTCGAAAGCCGCTCAGCTGGAATGCCCATTTGCAACAAGCGGTCGCGGATGGTCGTTGCGCGGCTGTCGCCCAGCGCGATATTATAATCCCGCGTGCCACGCTCATCGGCATGACCTTCGATCCGCAGGCGGGTGGCCGGGTATTGGCGCATCCATGCGGCCAGTTGATCGATCACAGCCGCGCCGCGCGGGTCGAGATTGCTGCTGTCCGTCGTGAAGAACACACGGTCCCCCACATCGGTGCGCAGGCCCACTTGCGAAGGTCCGCTGGCAAACTGCGTGGACGAGACAGCAACGCCGGTTGCCTGCGGTGCGTAAGGATTGCCCAGACCGTAAGCAGCCTGCGACGTCAAAATGGTGCCCGGCTGGCCGATAGTGGTCGCAAACTGCTGCCCCGCGACGCCGAACTGGCCTTGCTGCTGAAAGTAAGGAGTGGTCTGCGTCGTCACGGTTTCTTCGACCATCATGTCCTGCTCGACAGCTTGCACACTGGGGTCACAAGCGGCGAGGACCAAAGGCGCAAATATCGCAATCGCGGTCCGTTTAAACATTCTAATCCAAACTCCAAAAATGAATTGCCTGAACTTATGTGGGAATTCGTCCCCAAAAAACTCTGGAGTCGCAGTAACCCGTTCGTTGACTGTTGCCCTTTTACACCAGTCACCCCAAGAGGGCAAAGAAAAATGATTATAGGTCACACTTTTAAAGGCAAAAACAGAACAAATAATCGCATTACGCGATAATTTCGCCCAGATTGCATAAAAGTGTACGAAATTAAGGCGCGACTCAGACCCTCATGTGGTGCCCATACGACACATTTATGACCCCTAGGGGTGAGGGAATCACGCGCACTCGACTCAGTTGCGGGCGAGCCGTGGGGACCATGCCGGGTCGGACGCTTCGCTGGTCGTCGGTAGGGACCATTCCTGCTTCCCAAAAAGGTCGACTGCATAGATGCGTGTCTTGACAGTGCCATCGCCGGTCTGCCGCTCTTGCCGGGCAAAGGCGAGCGCGGTGCTATTCGGCGACCACGTGGGACTCTCCACCACATATCCTGTCGCAAGGATCTGTTCTGTTGAGCCATCGGGGCGCATGACGCCGATGGCGAATTCGCCGTCTTTGATCCGGGTAAAGGCGATCCACTGCCCGTCGGGCGACCAGACTGGGGTCGCGTATCGGGCGCGGTCCTGGATGGAAATTCGGCGGATCTGTCCGCTTGGACGGTCGAGGACGTAAATCTGCTGTCCACTCGTCCGGTCGCTCTCAAAGGCGATTTTGCGCCCATCGGGGGAGATTGACGGCGACGTCTCTGCGCTGGCGTCCATGGTCAGCCGCTCTCGCGCGCGGGTCTGAAGGTCCATGTAATAGATGTCAGTGTTGCCGTTGAGTGCGAGCGAATAGACAATCCCCCGTCCATCAGGGGAGAAACGAGGCGAAAAGGTTGACGTCCCTTCCGCCGTTTCGAGCACTTCCTGCTGTCCCGTCATCAGATGGCGCAGGATTACCCGTACGCGCCCACCATTGATTTCCGTGTAGGTAATCTCACGCCCATCCGGGGAGAAGCGGGGGGTCAGAACGATGCTACCGCCGTCGGAAAGGTAGCGGATGTTGTGGCCGTCCTGATCCATCAGGGCGAGGCGCTTAACCCGTGAGGTTGCGCTGCCATCTTCCGCGATGAAGAGGATCTGGCTGTCGAAATGTCCGTCCACGCCAGCGACTTTCAGGTGCACACGGTCGGAAACGTAGTGTGCCAACCCGCGCAATTGCTCCAGAGGCAGTCGAGCGATCTCGCCTTCGCGCTGGCGTTTACTGCGGGTGTAGAACAGGCGGTATTCGACCTCGACGTCGCTGCCCTCAACCGCAACTGTTCCGACGACGATCGCCTTGGCGGGAGAGTCGCGCCACGCGCGCCAGTCGGGCGCGGTGAGGAATTCTGCGGCTGTTTGCGGGTAGTCCTTAGCGCTCACAACGCTGAAAGTGCCGGAGTGCTGCAGGTTCTGCCGGACGATTTTGGTGAAGTCCCGCGCCTGCTGCGCCGAGCCGCTGTTCGAGGGGTCAAACTCCAGCACAGCAACAGGGGTCGCAGCCTTCTTACCGCCACTCACCCCAATGCGGAATTGAGCAACAGCAGAACCTGCGGACAACAGAGCAACCAAGCATGCAAATAGGAGTATGCGCATAAGGGCAACCAGAACGCCTTTACTGGGGCGGAAATGGGGCCAGACCAGCCCAAAAAAGGGGTTTCAAGGGGTTGTTGCCTTCACGTCACAGTGTTCAAGGGTGTCAGGGTCAGAAACTCGACTTGGGCTGCATCACCAGCTTGATTTCGAAAGGCTCTCCACTTTCACCCGTTGGGTTGATAAAGGGTGCGCAGCCGTAGAGTGCATTTCGTGCTGATTCGACGAACGCTGAGACCATGTCTTCAGTCGCACCATCTTCATAGGCGATGTCTCCAGATGCGTCTTCGAGGATCTCACCGTCACCATCGAGCGAGAGGGTAAAGCCCACCTGCCACGACTGCGGGAAACGGATAAACGTGTTGGGGTAGATCCATTCGACATCGACGCAATTCTGGACGTAACGCTCGGAGACGTCTTCAGCAGCGGTACGGCGCGCTTCTTCGTCGGCGCGGGCTTGTGCAGCGGCTTCTTTGGCTGCGGCCAGAGCAGCGGTGTCAGCCTCCTTTTCCGCAGCCGCAGCGGCGAGTTCAGCCGCGGCTGCAGCTTCTGCATCGCGCTGTTCCTGCGCCAAGTCGCGGTAGTCCGGGGCCGCGCGGGGGCGGGGTTTGGGAATCAGGGGCATGTTGCGAGGCGGGGTCGCGGGTACGTCCTTCGCTGGTTCACTTGAATCAGGCTCAGGAGCGGGTTCGGCGGCCTTGGTCGCTTCCTCACCCGAGCGGGCTTCAAGCGCTGCGATTAGGTCTTCGAGCCCCTCTTCACGGCTCTGCTCCGTGGTTTCATCGGGGCGAGGGAACTGGTCATTGGCCGGGGCGCGGTCGTCGCTGGAGGCCGCTTCCATAGGCTTTGACAGGTCCGCACGCAGGTTTGAATTCACCTCAGCCACGTTCACGAAAGGCTCCAAACCGTCGGGCAGATCGGCATCCTGCTCCGTGGAATCCGGCAGGAACAGAGGATCCAGCGCGGGCGTTTTTTCCGGCTCCAGCGCTGCGCCGTCTTCGGGAATATCCTCGGGGACCGGCGCAGGTTCTGAGAGGTCAAGCAGATCGGCTGAAGCGGCCAGTTCCATCGGCTCATCCTCAAAGATGATCTCCACCTCGATCGGATCCGGGTTCTGGATCGCGAACAGTGGGACATCCAGTTCGAACGCAAAGGCGGCAAACACCACCACGTGGCCGACGGAGGAAAGGAGAAGCGCGCGAAGCATCAGGGGCGTCCGTTGTCGTCTGCCGTCCGCGTCAGCGGTCGCCGTTGGGCTGTTCTGTGACCAGCCGCATCCGGGTGTATCCAGCGCTGGCAAGGTCCGACATCACGCCCATGACATCGCCGTAAGCCAGCGCGCGGTCGCCGCGCAGAAAGACCTTGGCCTCGAAGTTACCGCCGGTGAGCGCTTCCATGTCAGACAGCACGGATTCCGGGGTCGTCGGCTGGTCGTTGAGAAACAGCCTTCCGTCCGCTTGAATTGAAAGGGTCACCGGTTCGTCGGTTTCGTTCAACGCCGGCGCTGAGCCCTTGGGCAGGTCTAGCGGTACACCGATCGTGAGCAGCAGCGCTGAGACCATAAACACCACCAGCAGCACCAGCATCACGTCCACGAACGGCGTCACGTTGATCTCGGACATCGGGCGGTAGCGTTGGCGGCGCGAGGTACGGCCGCTTGCGGGCGAACTGCTGCTGGAAAGGGCCATGGCTCAGGCCTTCCCTTCAAGTTGACGGGAGAGGATGGTGCCGAACTCCCCGGCGAAGTCTTCCAACCGCCCGGCGTAGCGGCCCAGGTCGGTGGAGAACTTGTTGTAGGCGACGGACGCTGGAATCGCCGCCACCAGACCCAGCGCGGTGGCAAGCAGTGCCTCGGCGATCCCCGGCGCGACGACGGCAAGCGTGGTGTTGCCCGCAGCAGCGATGCCCAGGAAGGAATTCATCACGCCCCATACCGTCCCGAACAGGCCGATAAAGGGTGCGGCCGTACCGATGCTGGCGAGGACAATCATCTGCCCTTCCATCCGTCCCATTTCCCGCGAAATGGTCAGCTGCATGGCGCGGTCAATACGCTGTGCGATGGACAAGGAGTTGCTCGCCATGGACATCCCCGGCGAGCGCCGCCACTCGCGCATTCCTGCGACAAACACGGCCTGTATCGGGTCTTTGGGGCTCTGACCCATGCGATCGTAAAGCTCGTCAAGGTTGCCACCAGACCAGAAGGCGTCTTCGAACCGGCCGGCGTTGCGGGTGGCGTTCCAGATTGCCAGCACCTTTGAGGCGATGATGGCCCAGGTCCAGATCGACAGAAACAGCAGCAAGGCCATGACAAGCTGCACCACCAGCGGGGCGGCGAGGACGATCTCGATGATCGACGCAGTGTTAACGCTCGTTATGGGTTCCATCGCAAGTTACTCGTCAGGTTGCTCTGGTTGAAGATAAGGTGCCATGGCGTCCAGCGCTTGCTGCGGCAGGCGCGAAGGGCGACCGTTTTCGCGGATCTGGGAGACCGTAATCCGCAGGGATGTGCAGACCTCTCCGTCCACCAGCATCACTTGGTCCAACACCATTCTTGCGGCGGTGGTATCACGATAAAACGTTCGAATTTCGATGACGTCATCGTGGACAGAGGCCCGCCGATACTTGATGTCTGCGCCGACGATGACAAAACGAAGGCGATGCTCCTGCCACAGCCAGTCGGGATCGACCTTCAGATGCCGCAACATTTCAGTCCGCGCGCGTTCGGCAAAGTTCAGATAATTGCCGTGGTAGACGATACCGGCCGCATCAGTGTCGTGGAAATAAACCCGTGTATGCATGACAAAGGTTTTGCCGTCGAAGTGGCCTAGCGGCTGGCGGGGGTCTGGGGACTGGTCCATGGTCACAGCGCGGCTCCCTTCATTTTCCAAAAAGCGGGCCAGCGCCCGTTGGAGATGGTGCCCCGGCGTCACCGCCAGCCTCAGCGCTCAACGGCTTGAGGCCCAGATGCTCCCAGCCGAAGCGCTCCAGGACCCGCCCGCGCGGCGTCCGCTGGATCAGCGCGCGTTGGATCAAATAGGGCTCGACCACGTGCTCGAGCGTGTCGCGCTGTTCAGAGAGGGCCACCGCCAGCGTTTCTACCCCAACCGGCCCACCGCGATAGGTGTGGGCCAGGGCGCGCAGGTAGCGCTGGTCCATATCGTCCAGCCCCAATGGATCCACGTCCAGTTCATCCAGCGCAGTCCGCGCAAGGGGCAGCGTAATCCGGCCGTCGCCCATGACGATGGCAAAATCCCGCACCCGGCGCAGCAGCCGCCCGGCAATCCGAGGGGTACCGCGCGCTCGGCGGGCGATTTCGATGCGGGCTTCGTCATCCAGACCAACGTCCAACACTCGCGCCCCGCGCGAAACGATCTGCTCAAGATCGGCTTCACCGTAGAAGTCGAGGCGCTGCACGATGCCAAACCGGTCTTGCAGCGGTTTGGACAGCAATCCCACCCGCGTCGTTGCACCCACCAGCGTGAAGGGGGCGAGATCGACGCGAACGGATCGCGCCGCCGGGCCTTCGCCGATAATCAGGTCAAGCTGAAAGTCTTCCATGGCGGAGTAGAGCACTTCCTCAACCGCCGTCGAAAGCCGGTGGATTTCGTCAATGAACAGCACGTCACGAGGCTGCAGATTGGTCAGGATAGCCGCAAGGTCGCCGGCACGGGTGATCATGGGGCCAGACGTTTGCCGGAACCCCACCCCCAACTCGGACGCAACGATTTGTGCGAGCGTTGTTTTGCCGAGCCCTGGAGGGCCATGGAACAGCACATGATCGACCGCCTCACTGCGCTGCTTGGCGGCTTCGATGCCAACGCGCAGGTTTCGCCGCAAGCGTTGCTGCCCCACAAAGTCTTCGAGCAGCAGCGGCCGCAGCCCTTGGTCCGCGCTGGTGTCGCCGGTGTTCAGCGCTTCAACCAGCCGGGTGTGGGTGCCGTCGTCGTTCAAGGGATCATCAACCATCGCGCGCGCCCCTAGCTACCGGAAAGCCGCTGCAAAGCCAGACGGATCAGGGCGGAAACATCCGCCGAGGGGTCATCTTGCAAGGTGGCGGAGACCGCACGAATGGCTTCGGGTTGGCCGTAGCCGAGGTTGGTAAGCGCGGAAACAGCGTCCCGTGCCGCCACGCCTTCGACAGTACCGCCCGCCCCACCGGCAGCACCTGCTCCACCCACAGCGCCTGCCGCTGAGGCAACACCGCCGCCCAGTCCGGCGAAGGCACCGACTTTATCGCGCAGGTCGGTGATGATCCGCGCAGCAGCTTTCGCACCGACGCCCTTGGCCGCCTGGATTGACTTGGCGTCGCCATTGGCAATGGCGGCGAAGAGCACGTCTGGACTGTGGACTGACAGGATCGCCAGCGCAGCCTTTGGCCCGACACCATTCACCGTAACCAGCAGGCGGAAAGCCTCCAACTCGGCCAGCGCGCCAAAGCCGACCAGCGTAGGAACCTCCTGAATGACGAGGTATTCGGTTTCCAGCACCATGGGCTGACCTTTGGCCGGCAAGGCCGAGAGCGTCCGCGATGAACACAGCGCGCGATAAACCACGCCGCCAACATCGACCAGCGCAGCGCCGTCTTCCTGCCCTTCGACTAGACCTTTGAGCTTGGCAATCATGCGGAAATCCTCGAAGCGGCGAGGCGGCGGTCCGCTTCGGCGAAGTGGGCGTGACAGATGGCAATCGCGAGCGCGTCGGCGGCGTCAGCAGAGGTAACATCGACACCGGGCAGCAGACGACGGACCATCATTTGAACTTGTTCTTTGGCGGCTTTACCGGCACCGACGACAGCCTTTTTCACCCGATTGGGCGGGTACTCACCTACGGGCAGCCCCAGCGAAGCCGGCGCCAAAAGCACCACCCCTCGCGCCATCCCGAGCTTGAGCGTCGAGGTGGGGTTCTGGTTGACAAAGGTTTCCTCAACGGCGGCTTCGTCCGGGCCATATTCGGCGATCACCTTCACCAGCCCTTTCTCAAGCTGAACCAGCCGCTGCGCCAGAGGCAGAGCGGCGTCCGTCTTGACGGTTCCGTGGGCGACGGGGCTGAGGCGGTTTCCCACCTGATCAATAATCCCCCACCCCGTGACCCGAAGGCCGGGATCAAGTCCGATAATGCGCATGACCGCATAGAGTCGCACCCGGCCCCTTCCGTCAAGTGTAGGCTGCCTTTCGATGCTGCATTTGCACTAAATCTCCGTGACTTATGCCCAGAACTTGCACAACGAAGCGGTTCATCAGGCGTTGTTCCGGCTGCGGCGCTGCGGTATTTCCAAGGCATGATCCAAGACCTACTCGCCCAATTGCAGAATCTGACAGCAGGCGCATTCGCGCTCGCACAAAACACATGGCTTTTGCTGGCAGTCGGCTCGCTAGTGTTCAGCTTTGTGGTTCGCTTTCTGCTTGGCCCGGTTCGGGGGCAAGAAATGGCGGGTTTTGCGCTTGGACCAATCCTGTGCGGTATGATGGTCATTGTCATCGGGCAAACGATGTTCATGGAGCCCGCGCCGGGGAATCTCTGGACCTTTGAGTGGATGTGGCGGATCGATCAGCTGATCCTGCTGTTCGCTGCGGGAGGATGGCTGTTCGGTCTGGTGCTAGACGTCTTGCGGCGTCCATTTGCGCTGGCGCTGGTGTTCAGCGTTTTCGCAGCGGCGGCTTTCTGCGCGGCCTTTGCGCAATTGCTCACCGCACAGAACGCGACTCTGCCCGAAACGTTTTCCAAAACAGTCGCCTTCGCCCTGATCAGTGCCTTTATCATCTGGCGTCATGCGCAGTCGGAGAACGGCTACAGCGTGCTGCGGCTGGGACAGGTTGGCGTGGCCAGTGTGGGCGTGTTGATCGTGGGGGTCATCACAGGCTGGAGTGGGGTAGACGCGACGCTGGCACCGCTGTTCATGCTGGTATTTGTGCCGGGCTTTGCCATCGCGTGGCTGATCTGGACCAACGTGGGTCGCGGATCAACGCTGGGGGCCGTGGGACTGTTTGGCGGATTGTCGCCCTTCCTTCTGTTCATCGGGCATCAGGCGCTTGTGACCGAAGCAATGAGCCTGACCGCCGCGGCACTGATCGTGCTGATCCTGATCGGCCCGGACATGGTCAGTGGGTTCGAGCGGCGGCGCAACCTGTCCGACCGCGTACCTTTTGTTAGCGGGTTTCTCTATCTCGCTCTGATGTTTGTGCTCTACATCGCGTTGGTGTTCACGGCCGGTCTGGACGCGCGAAGCTAAGCGGGTGACTGCAGGCTCCAGTGCGCACAGGCCAGCGCCCGGATCTCCTCCGCGCTCCGCCCTTGCTCCCGCAGCACCCGCACCCCGGCTGATCCATCCCGCTTCGCCAGCTTGCGCCCATCCTCTTCGAGCAACAACGGGTGAAAGTGGTAGGTTGGAACCGGCAGACTCAGCACACCCTGCAGCACCCGATGCACGGCCGTTGCCGCTCGCATATCCTCGCCGCGAATGACGTGCGTCACGCCCTGTTCCGCATCATCGACGGTCACGGCAAGGTGGTAGCTCGATCCGATGTCGCGGCGCAGCAGCACCACGTCGCCGGTTTCCTGCGCCAGGTCAGCGAGGTCAAAAGCCCCTTCCTGCTCCGTCGGAACACTCAACCCAAGCCGTTCGCTGTCCAGCAGTTCCAACGCCGCCGTCATGTCGAGCCGCCACGCAACCGGGGTGGCGGGGTCGAGCGTGGCCCCTTTGCATGTCCCGCGATAGCGCAAGCCCTCCGGTCCATACTCCGGCGCACCATGCCAAGCGGCTTCGACCTCCTTGCGCGTGCATTGGCAGGGGTACAGCAGGTCCAGCGCGCACAAGCGGTCAGCAGCGGCGGCGTAAAGCGGCTTGCGCTCAGACTGGCGGACGACCTCCCCCGTCCACTGAAAGCCTAGCCAGCGCAGGTCTTCGAGGATGGCCTCTTCGAAGGCCGGTCGGCACCGGGTGAAATCCGTGTCTTCGATCCGCAGCAATACATCCGCGCCCAGCCGCGCCGCGCCTTCCCACACCTGAACAGCCGCGAACACGTGCCCTAGATGGAGCAGGCCGTTGGGTGAAGGCGCGAAGCGGGTGAGTTTAAGGGTCATGTCTCCCCTTATGCCGGTTGACTCCGCGAAGGCAAAGCACCACTCCTCTGTGCAGAGCTGGACGATGCGTCAGATCATCTTGTCCCCGGGGCCGATGCACCTTGCACGGGAGCTGCCTCTGTCAGAGCCGAGGTTTTGTTACGCGGCGCCCACCTGACTTTGTCGGGCCGCAGGTGGACTACTCACGATCAACGGTCGTCTGGCTCACCGAATTTCCTGCCACCCCCTGCAATGAGGTCCGAGCGTGCTGATCACTGAGCAGAAAGCCGCCCTGCGCAAGGGCCTGATCCGGGCGCGCCCGGACAACCAACCCAGCGCCGCTCAATACGACAGCATGGCACAGGCCATTGCGGCACGCGTGCCGAGCACGGACTTCCAACTGACCGCGTACTTGCCGATCCGGCGCGAGCTGGATCCCTTGCCACTGGTCGAGCGTCTCGCCGCTTTTCCGGTTGCCCTACCCCGCACGCCGCAAGAACCCGGTCCGCTCGACTTCCGACTGTGGCAGCCGGGAGACATGCTGGACGCGGGCCTGTTTAACACGCAGGAACCGCCCGAGAGCGCACCCGTGCTGAAGGCTGAAACGGTGGTTGTGTTGCTGCCACTGGTTGGCTTTGACGCGGGTCTGACGCGGCTGGGTTACGGCGGTGGTTTCTATGACCGGACGCTTGCGCTGTTCCGCGAGCAAGGCCGGCAGGTTACGGCAATTGGGCTGGCTTATGACAGCCAACGCGTCGACAGCCCCCTCCCCGCCGAACCTACCGACGAGGTCTTGCATGCCGTGGTTACGCCGACAACGGTTTACGATCACCCTGACGCGCACTAAGTCGAACCCATGCGCACTCTTCTTATTGGCGATGTGGTCGGAAAGACCGGACGGACGGCGGTGGCCGAACACTTGCCCAGCCTGATCGACACCCTCGCCCTCGACTTCGTCATCCTGAATGGCGAGAACGCCACCCACGGCTTTGGCCTGTCGCCAGAACACGCGACCGGTTTCTTTGACGCGGGCGTCGACTGTATCATTCTGGGCAACCATTCCTTCGACCGTCGAGAGATCATTCCTATGCTCGACGACGACCCCCGCATCCTGCGTCCCATCAACTACCCCGATGGTACTCCGGGCCGGGGAAAAGGGCTGCTGACGGGGCGCAACGGACATCGCGTAGGGGTGATCCAGGCACTGGGTCGGCTGTTTATGACCCCGGATGCCGATAACCCTTTCCTCGCCGTGGATGCTGCGCTGGAGGCATGGAAGGACGAGCCCCGAGACGCGACCTTTGTCGATATTCATGCTGAAGCCACGTCGGAAAAGATGGCCTTTGGCCACCATCTTGATGGCCGCGTGACCGCCGTCGAGGGCACACACACTCACGTTCCGACTGCAGACACACAAATCCTACCCGGCGGCACGGCCTTTCAAACGGATTTGGGCATGACCGGAGATTATGATTCCGTGATTGGCATGACCAAGGAAAGCTCAGTCCCCCGCTTCACCCAAGTCGGTTCCCGCGCCAAGTTTGGGCCGGGTGAAGGAGAAGCGACGCTGTGCGGGCTGTTTGTCGAGAGCGGGGATGACGGGTTGGCGCGACGGGCCGAGCCTGTTCGGGTCGGCGGGCGGCTTTCACCGATTCTGCCCACCCCCTAACTGGGCGAGGCGCAGAGGCACTTACCCGTTCTGCCGCGCCATGATTTCTGTTGCAGACTTCAGCACCTTGTCCCCGATTTCCGGGTGCTTGAGTGCGAAATGCAGGTTCGCGGCGACAAAGCCTTCCTTTGACCCACAGTCAAAGCGCCGACCGCTGAACCGCACACCATGGATCGGCAGCTGACCGAGATTGGCCGCGATGGCGTCGGTAAGCTGGATTTCGTTCCCGGCCCCACGCACACCCTTATCAAGAAAGTCAAAAATCTCCGTCGAAAGCACGTAGCGCCCCGTAATACAGAGGTTCGAAGGCGCTTCTTCGGCCTTTGGCTTTTCCACCATTCCTCGAATTTCCAAGTGCGAGCCCTCGACTTCGCCGGGATCAATGATGCCGTAGGAAGAGACGCGTTCACGCGGCACCTCTTCGACGGCCAGCACCATGCCGCCGTATTGATCATGCGCGTCTACCAGCTGCTTCAAGCAACCATCGCCACCGTTCACGGGGTCAATGATGATGTCGGGCAGGAGCACGGCAAAGGCTTCATCCTTGAGCATGTGCCGCGCACACCAAATCGCGTGTCCCAGCCCCAGCGGATCCTGCTGCCGCACGTAAGCAATCTGCCCCGGCTCCGGCATCATGGAACGCATCATCTCGACGTAGTGATTCTTCCCACGCTCAGCCAGCGTGTGTTCCAACTCGAACGAATGGTCGAAATGATCCTCGATCGCCGTCTTGCCGCGACCGGTAACGAAGATAAAGTTCTCGATCCCCGCTGCCCGCGCCTCGTCAATCGCGTATTGAACCAGCGGTTTGTCCACGACCGTCAACATCTCCTTGGGCATAGCCTTCGTCGCCGGTAGAAACCGGGAACCGAGACCGCCGACAGGAAGGATTGCTGTTTTTACCGCTCCAGAGGGCATATGACCGAACCTATTAATGGAAGTTGGACACTGATTAGCGTCGTCCACACCGACTTTCAAGCATAATTTTACACTGTCTAATTTGATAGTCGCATTGAAGTAGCATGGGCGGCGTTTAACGCACTTATCCAGATACATTATGGGCATAAGGCTTGCGAGTCGGGCCAAGTTCCCGCACAAACAAGCCACCAAACAAAGCAGGCGTCGGCAAGCGCGCCGCATAGGGGTAATCAATTGAAGACCTTCATCTTTGGCGCCCTCGCGCTCACCATGCTCTCCACCCTGACGGCCTGTGGTCCGACCACCTTGGGCGGACAGTTCAGCGAGCCAACCTACGGCTGGCAGCGCAACGGGACTTACATCCTGACGCCAGACGAGATGGAGATGGGCTGTGACGCGCTGCGGGTTGAGCAGGGTAAGGCCGCCAAGGCCATCGCCTACGTTGATTCGGTCCAGGGCAAGAAGTTTGGCGAAAGCCTGATGATCACCGGGGCTGCCGCGCTGTTCGGCATGGTGCGCCTGCCGGACGTTGGCTTCGAAGAGCGCAAGGCGAAAGATCAGCTGCGCCAGGGCGCAACCGCGTTCAACACCCGCCTGACGCAGCTGGGCTGCGAAGCGTCAGACATCGACGGCATGATCTCCCAAGCCAAGCGCGAGTTCCGCGATGAGCGCCGTGCGGCTGAGGAAGAAGCTGAAGCAGCTGCGGAAGAAGCAGTTCCGGCGGCAAAACCGTCACGGACTCAGAGTTTCAACAAAGACGAAGAGGACGAGAGCGCGGACGAATAAACTGCGACGACCCTCTCCATGATACGCTCGAGGGCTGCTTCCCGCTAACCGGGGCGCGGCCCTTGTCTTTTTCGTGCGGCTATCGGCACCTATACCCCTGCATCAATTGCCCTTCGCCCGCTCACGGTCTAAGAAAATGCCCAACCCCAAGACACACGGCTAAGAAGAGTTCTGAACCATGGCAGGCCACAGTAAATTCAAGAACATCATGCACCGCAAAGGCGCGCAGGACGCCAAGCGCGCAAAGGTTTTCACCAAAGTCGGCCGCGAAATTACCGTGGCGGTGAAATCCAGCGGTGAGCCGGACCCCGAGAAGAACCCCCGCCTGCGCGGCGCGATTTCCGCAGCCCGCGCCGTCAACATGCCCAACGATCGGATCAAGAAAGCGATCCAATCGGCGATGGGTGGCGGCGATGGCGCGGACTACATCGAGATGCGCTATGAAGGCTATGGCCCGGCAGGCGTGGCTGTGATCGTTGAAGCACTCACCGATAATCGCAACCGCACAGCAGCGGACGTGCGTTCGGCCTTCAGCAAGTTCGGCGGCAACCTTGGGGAAACCGGGTCAGTCTCTTTCAACTTCACCCGCGGCGGGTTGATTTCCTACGCAGCCGACGCTGCGGATGCGGATACTGTGATGGAAGCCGCGCTGGAGGCTGGCGCAGAAGACGTGGAAAGCTCCGACGACAGCCACGAAATCCTGACCACTACCGAAGATTTCCTGTCTGTCAGCGAAGCGCTTGAAGCCGCTTTGGGTGCGCCACAGGAAGCCAAGATTGGCTGGAAACCCAACATCACGGTTGATCTTGAGGAAGACAAGGCTTCGACCATGCTCAAGCTGATCGACATGCTCGAAGACCACGACGACGTGCAAGCCGTGTTCTTCAACGCGGAAATCTCTGACGAAGTGATGGAAAAGCTCGCGGGCTAGTCCTACGCCTCTGCTTCGGAAAGGCCGACATGACATTGAATATCGCAATCGCGGGCGCAGGCGGCCGAATGGGGCGCATGTTGATCAGTGCGGTGGTCGAGCACAGCGACACCACGCTCTCCGGTGCGCTCGAGCATGCGGAATCCCCGCTGCTGGGGCAGGATGCCGGGCTGCTGGTTGGCAACGCTGAACTCGGTACTGCTCTTTCGGCAGATCGGGCGGTGGCCTTCGCCAATGCCGACGTGATTATCGACTTCACCCTGCCTTCTGCAACGCTGGAGAATATGCAGGCGGCGCGGCAGGTCGGGGCAGCGGTGGTACTGGGCACCACGGGCCATACGGACGTGCAGGAAGAGGTCATTCTGGGCTTTACCGACACCGTTCCCCTCATCTGGGCGGCGAATTACTCGCTGGGCGTTAACCTGCTGCTCAATCTTGTCGAGCGGGCGGCGGCAGCGTTGCCCGTTGGCTTTGATATCGACGTGCTCGAAATGCACCACCGACAAAAGATTGATGCTCCGTCCGGCACCGCGTTGGTGTTGGGCAAAGCTGCTGCCAAGGGGCGCGGGCAAGACTTCGACGCGGTGAAGAAGCTCAGCCGAGAGGGCGAAACGGGGCAACGCCCTACGGGCGAAATCGGCTTCGCCACCCTGCGCGGCGGAACTGTTCCCGGTGATCACACGGTGGTGTTCGCAGGCGAAGACGAGCGGATCGAGATCGGTCACCGCGCCGGAGACCGGCAGATTTTCGCGCGAGGCGCGGTGCAGGCAGCGGCCTGGCTGGCGGGCAAGGATCCTGCGCTTTACACCATGACCGATGTTCTGGGCCTGAACGACTAGGCGGCGTGCTGCTGGGCGTGCTGAAGCGCGCGCAGTAGGCGGTCGGCAACGTCGCGGCGCTGGTCGGGATTGAGATCACCACCGAACGGAATGCGCCGATTGCCAGCGCTCAGCACGACTGGATCATCCCATGTTGTGGGACGATTGATTGTCACGCGGCAGGCGCTGGCGGGGAAGCTCTCCCGCTGCATCCGACCGCGCGGATCGCGCAGATGCAGGCTCAGCGTCGAAGGGGTTAGGATGACTTCCTCCTGCCGCCTTCCCCGACTGGTCACCACGCGATAGCCGAGGTAAAGCGCACCGATTTCCACGCCGAGGAACCCAATCACCGGCCACGCCCCGCTGATGAACATGGCCAGCCCGAAGCCCGCGAAAAACAGGCCCAGCGCAGCAAAAACAATCCCCCAGCCTCGGGCCGAAAGCGCCTGATGCTGTTGGAGGATTTCGCGGAATAGAATGGGTTCGCTCATGCCTTGAAGATTTAGCGGAGCCGCAGAGTGGGTCAACGCCGACCAAGCGCGTCACTTTGCCCGGCGTGGATAGCGGGGCGACGGGTCAGAACAGCGGTTCGGTTCCTCGATCGTCCAGCGCGCGGCAGGCGACGCCCGCCTCGCTCAGCACGTCAAAGGCTGCTTCGGCCTGATCCGAATTGACGATCAGCCGCCGACCCTGAACGCCTGCAAGACCGGAGAACGCCTGGCTCGCCTCGTCCAAAACCGCGTTCCAGATGCCGGCTTCGTTCAGGCAATGCTGCGCAAAGCTGATCTCGACCGGGTTATCGGATTGAAGTGCGACCCACATGGCTTTCATCCCTCGCCTCGCTCAATGGTCCTGTGACCACCCGGAGCTTTTCCTTTGCGCATGCTTATTCTACACAGGCGGCAACAGTGACAACCCTTGTCACACAGTTCAGTTTTTGGAGACACACGTGACGGCGCAGGCATCGCGGGTACAGGACATGGCGGATTTAGACGTGACCAAGAGCGTCAAAAGCCGCGATGTGGCGCAGGCGGTCAATCGACTGACCGCTCTGGTTGCCGATGATATGGAGCGCGTAAACGCGACGATCATCGAGAACATGCAGTCCGACGTGGCGCTGATCCCGCAGCTGGCTGGCTACCTGATTGCCTCGGGCGGCAAGCGGTTGCGGCCCCTGCTGACGCTGGCCTCCGCGCGGCTTTGCGGTCTGACAACCGGCGATGAAGCTGTTCATCTGGCGGCGTCGGTTGAGTTTATCCATACCGCGACCCTGCTGCACGACGACGTGGTGGACGACAGCTCCCTGCGGCGCGGAGCAGCTTCAGCCAACGCGGTTTGGGGCAATAAGGCTTCTGTGCTGGTCGGCGACTTTCTCTATTCGCGGGCCTTCCAGCTCATGGTCGCAGACCGTAATTTGGCGACGCTGAAGACTTTGGCGGACGCCTCTGCGGTTATCGCGTCGGGCGAAGTGGCGCAGCTGACCACGGCTAATGATCTGAACACCAATCATCAGGATTATCTCGACGTCATCGAAGCCAAGACAGCCGCACTGTTCGCGGCGGCGTGTCAGGTTGGCGGCGAAGCGGCGCGGGCACCGCTGGCGCAGGTCGAGGCTGTGCGCGACTATGGCCACAACCTCGGTATGGCTTTCCAGCTGATCGATGATGCGCTGGATTACAGCGCGGATCAGGAAAAGCTCGGCAAAACCGTCGGGGATGACTTTGCCGAGGGCAAAGTGACACTGCCCGTGCTGCTGGCCTTCGAGCAGGGCGATGCGGATGAGCAGGCGTTCTGGCGTCGGACGATTGAGGATCTGGATCAGCAGGACGGCGACCTCGAACGCGCCAAAGACCTCATCAGCAAGCATGACGCGCTGCGCGGCACCGTCGAGGCGGCCGAACGCTACGGCCAGAAGGCGACAGACGCGCTGGCCCGGCTGGGTTCAACCGAAGGCGAAGCGCAGGAGATCCGCGAAGCGCTCGAAGACGTCATCGCCTTCTGCATCGTTCGCGGTCACTGATCAGTTTTTTGCACGCGCCGCTGATGCTGGTTTATCCGCTGGCTTTGCGCTCAACCACGGCACACCGATGCGGAACGAGCGCGTGCGCGTGACCGGCGTCCGGTTGGAGTTCGGGCCACTGCTTTCGCGCCAGACCACAAAGACACCGCTGCTGACAATCAGCACGGACCCCACTGCGACCCACAGATCTGGCACCTCCTGAAAGAAGAAAAAGCCGAATAGCGCGGCCCAGATGATCTGGGAGTACTGCATGGGCGCGATCAGGGCGGCAGGCGCGCTGCGGTAAGCACTGAGCACGAAAATCTGTCCCGCGATGAGCAGCAAACCCATGAGCGCCAGTGTTCCCAGATCAAAGATCGGCAGCGGCTTATAGCTGCTCGGCATGACCACCGCCATGATCAGCAGCACGGCGACCATGGGAAACAGGATCAGCGTCTGCGAGCGTTCTTCGCGTCCAACTTTCCGCACCACAATCGCGCCTATGCTGTTGGCCACTGCAGCCGTCAGTCCGGCCATATGTCCCAGCGACAGGGGCTGCAGACCCGGCCGCAGGACGACCATCACGCCAACCAGTCCCAGCATGACCGCTGCCCAGCGCCGCGCCCCCACTTTCTCCCCCAAAAAGGGGACGGAGAGCGCAGTGATCAGCAGTGGAGAGGCAAACAGCAAGGAATAGGCCTCTGCCAACGACAGCACGGTAAAGGCATAGAACCCGCAGATCATGCCGATGATCACCGTCGTTGTTCGCAGCAGCAGGAACAGGGGTTTGTGCGGGACAAAACTCGCCTCAGTCCGGTCTGTCGCCATGATCAGCGTCATGGGCACAAAGGAAAAGAGTACCGAGAAGAACACGATCTGAAAGACCCCATAATCCCCACCCAAAGATTTGATCAACGCATCATGGCTGGAAAAGATGACGAAGCCAGCCAGCGCCAGCAGAACGCCCAGCAGCGGGCGGCTCATGGGGGACGGGGTGGCGGGGTTCGACATGGCGCAGGCTCTTTTCTGGCATCAGGAGAGGCTAATAAATCATGCTTCTCGGCCCGCATGTAAGACCCCAAGCCCCGTCCCTTTTGCGCCGCTGCACCCTCAATTCAGGGCATCTGCGTGTGTTCCGGGGTGGTTCCGGCGACTTCCCGGACAACTTTCAGCCCGGCCGCAACCAACTGGCGGTGGCGACGGCGGACATGGGCCGCGACATAGAGCGGCTGTTGGATGACCGGGGCGTCCTGCACGTGCAACAGGGTCGGGATCTCCTGTTGCAATGGGGGGATCAGGTGCTCAGGCAAGTAGGCCGACCCGCCCCGCCGCTTGAGCAACTCGATCGACAGTCCTTCGTATCCGACGATCATCGCGCCCTGCGTCAGACCGGGGAGCAAGTCCCGGTGAAACCGCTCGAACAGAGCGGAATAAGACGCGTAGATGTACCCTTCCTGGCCAATCTCAGCCAGGGCACTGCTCTCTGTGGACACCATGCGAAAGCTGAAAGAAGACAGCGGCTCGATATAAATGTCCGGTGACCACGTTGGAGAAAACAGGATGCCAATGTCGATCTCACCCGCCGACAAGTCGCGCATGATCTGCTCTGAATAGTCTGCTTCAAGCTTGAGGAAGAGCTTGGGCATGCGCTCGTCAAAAGCTTCAATTAAGTCATAGAAAACCGAGCTGACCAGACTGAGCTGCGCGCTGATATAGAGCGAGGCTTCAAACCCCTCCGCGTCGCCCACGTCCCGCATGGCTCGGGCCCAAGCGTTGTAGAGTTCGTGGGCATGCGCCTGAAACCGCTCGCCTGCCGGCGTAAGCTTTGCGCCCGAGCGTCCCCGCGTAAACAGCGACGCACCCATCTGATCCTCCAAAACGCGGATACGACTGCTGACCGTGGACTGTGAAACGTTGAGGCGATCGGCCGTGAGGTTGAAGTTTAGGGTCTTCGTGAGGTCGAGAAAGGTCTCTACCAACTCGTTCGTGAGCATGAAAATGTCGCTTATGATCAATCGGTTTTGCCGATTGATAAGGCCTGAGTCCGCGCGTGTTTTCTGCTCAAAATGCGCCGCCGAAGGGCGTAGAAGAACGGTAAATCAGGTTGTTATCCCGTCGGTGCGCTGGCGGTTCATGTGAGAGGATTCGATTGTGGCTGATATTCCGAGTACCGCAAGGGTTGTGATCATTGGCGGCGGTGTGGTGGGCGTTTCTGCGCTTTACCATCTGGCCAAGATGGGTTGGAGCGACTGCGTTCTGCTTGAAAAGAATGAGCTGACGTCCGGTTCGACGTGGCACGCAGCGGGGAACTGTCCGACCTTTTCCGCGTCCTGGTCCGTGATGAACATGCAGCGCTACTCGACCGAGCTTTACCGTGGTTTGGCCGACGAAGTCGATTACCCGATGAACTACCACGTGACCGGCTCGATCCGTCTCGCGCACAACAAAAACCGCATGCTGGAATTCGAGCGCGTGTTGGGCATGGGCAAGTATCAGAACATCCCTATGGAAATGTGCTCGCTCGACGATCTTAAGCGGCACTACCCGTTCCTTGAGACGCACGACCTCGAAGGCGGCCTCTACGACCCGACTGACGGCGATATTGACCCGGCGCAGCTTACGCAGGCTTTGGCCAAAGGCGCGCGCGCCATGGGCGGCAAAATCCTCCGCTTCTGCCCCGCCACCGGCGCACGCCGTGAAGGCGACGAGTGGGTGGTCGAGACCGAAAAAGGCGACATCCGCTGTGAGTACGTGGTCAACGCCGCAGGCTATCGCGCGCAGGAAGTCGGCCAGTGGTTTGGCCGCTACGTGCCGATGGTGTCCATGTCGCACCAGTACGTGCTGACGGAGCCCGTGGAAGAACTCGAAGCGTGGAGCAAGGAAACCGGCGGCAAGCTGCCGTTGCTGCGCGACGTAGACAGCTCTTACTACCTGCGTCAGGAAAAGATGGGCTTCAACATTGGCCCATACGAGCTGAACTGTAAGGCGCACTGGGTGACGCCGGATGACCCGATGCCGGAAGACTTCTCCTTCCAGCTGTGGGCCGACGATCTGGACCGCATTGAATGGTACGTAACCGACGCGATGGAGCGTGTGCCGCTGGTTGGCACCTCTGGTGTATCACGCATCATCAACGGCCCGATCCCCTACACCCCCGACGGCCTGCCACTGATTGGCCCAATGCCGGGCGTACCGAACGCGTTTGAAGCCTGTGTCTTTACCTTTGGCATCACGCAGGGCGGCGGTGCTGGCAAAGTGCTGGCCGAGTGGATCGTCGAAGGCGGGACCGAGTGGGACATGTGGTCCTGTGACCCGCGCCGCTTCACCGGCTTCATCGGCCAAGACTACGCGACGGCGAAAGGGATGGAGGTCTACGGCCACGAATACGCCATGCACTACCCCCGCCACTTCTGGCCCGCTGCCCGCGACCAGCGCCTTTCCCCACTGCACGACCGTATCAAGGGTCTGGGCGGTCAGATGGGCGATTACAACGGTTGGGAGCGTGCGGCTTGGTTTGCCAAGGACGGCGACGATACCTCCATCGAAGCCACGGAAACGTGGGAACGCGAAGGCCCGTGGCAGCAGCGCGTTGCCGAAGAAGTCGGTGCGGTGCGCGATGACGCTGGCGTGCTCGACCTGCCGGGCTTCTCTCGCTTCCACGTCAAAGGCGAAGGCGCGAGCGCATGGCTGCGCACGTTGGTTGCCGGTGCGATCACCAAGCCGGGCCGGATCGGCCTGCTCTACTTCGCAGACGACAAAGGCCGGACAGTCACGGAGATGTCGATCATCCGCTTCGACGAAGACGACTTCATGCTGATCACCGCAGCCTCTGCCGAGTGGCACGATAAAGGCTGGCTGGAGCGGCACATGCCAGCGGACGCTGCCTTTACTCTGACCGATAAAACCGAAGATTTCGGCACGCTGATCGTCGCTGGACCAAAGAGCCGCGAGCGGCTGGCCGCGATGACCGACGCGGACCTTTCACAGGGCTGGCTGACGCATCAGTACGCGACGGTTGCGGGCAAGTCCGCACTGTTGGTTCGGGTCTCGTTTACCGGCGAGTTGGGCTGGGAAATCCACGCTGATCCAGCGGACCTGCCTGCGATCTACGACGCATTGATGGACGCCGGCGTAACGCCGTTCGGCATGTTCGCACTGGACAGCATGCGCATCGAAAAAGGGTACCGTGCTTGGAAAGGCGATCTGTCCACCGATTACACGCTGCTCGAAGCCGGCCTCGACCGCTTCGTCAAGCTTGACCGCAACGATGACTTCCTCGGGAAAGAAGCCCTCCGCGCGCAGAAAGACGCTGGCCTCGCCAAGCGTTTCGCCATGATGACCATCGACATCGGGGCCTACGATGCGCCCTACATGTCCACGGTCTGGAAAGGCGACGAAGTGGTGGGTGAAATCACCTCTGGCGCCATGGGCTACCGCTGCAACAAGTTTGTGGCCCTCTCGGTTCTGCGCACGGACTGCGGTGCACCCGGGACCGCACTTGAAGTCGAAGTCTTCGGCGAACGCCGCCCGGCGATCGTGACCGGCGATGATGCGGCATGGGATCCTCAGAACGAAAGGCTGCGCGCATGAGCCAGAAAGTCATCCCCAACAAGGCCCGCGCCGTCATCGTTGGCGGTGGGGTCAGCGGGTGTTCCGTGGCCTACCACCTCGCCAAGATGGGGTGGAAAGACATTGTCTTGCTGGAACGCAAGCAGCTGACTTGCGGCACCACCTGGCACGCAGCCGGCCTGATTGGTCAGCTCCGCCCAAACCAGAACATGACCCGTCTGGCCAAGTACTCCGCTGAGCTTTACGTCAAGCTTGAAGAGGAAACTGGCCTGTCCACGGGGATGAAGCAAAACGGCTCCATCACCGTAGCGCTCACCGACGCGCGCAAGGAAGAAATCTACCGCCAGGCTTCGCTGGCGCGAGCCTTTGACGTGGATGTCAACGAGATCAGCCCCGAAGAAGCGCTGGCCATGTATCCAAACCTCAACATCGATGGTGTCAAAGCGGCCGTGCACCTGCCACTCGACGGGCAATGCGATCCGGCGAACATCGCGCTGGCGCTGGCCAAGGGCGCGCGGCAGATGGGCGCGAGCATCATCGAAGGCGTCAAAGTCACAGGCGTGAACCAAGCCAACGGCGCGGTTACCGGCGTGACATACGAGCGTGACGGCGAGCCGGGCCAGATCGACGCCGACGTGGTCGTCAACTGCGGCGGCATGTGGGCGCGCGACTTCGCTGCTATGGCCGGTGTGACGGTTCCCCTGCACGCGTGCGAGCACTTCTATATCGTCACTGAGCCTGTTGAGGGCCTGACTCAGATGCCGGTTCTTCGCGTGCCGGATGAGTGCGCCTACTACAAGGAAGACGCGGGCAAAATGATGCTCGGGGCCTTTGAGCCTAAGGCCAAGCCATGGGGCATGAATGGAATTTCCGAGGACTTCTGCTTCGACCAGCTGCCTGAGGACTTTGACCACTTCGAACCGATCCTCGAAATGGGCGTGAACCGCATGCCGTTGCTGGGCGAAGCAGGGATCCACACCTTCTTCAACGGCCCGGAAAGCTTTACCCCGGACGACAAATACTACCTCGGTGAAGCGCCAGAGCTGCGCGGGTTCTGGGTCGCTGCCGGTTACAACTCGATCGGCATCGTATCCTCTGGCGGCGCGGGCTATGCGCTGGCGCAATGGATTGTGGACGGCGAGCCGCCGTTTGACCTGTGGGATGTAGACATCCGCCGTGCTCAGCCTTTCCAGAAGAACCGCTTCTATCTGCGGGAGCGCGTGTCCGAGACCCTCGGCCTGCTCTACGCCGACCACTGGCCCTACCGCCAACCGGAAACCGCCCGCGGCATCCGCCGAACGCCCCTTCACGAGCAACTCAAGGCCAAGGGCGCTGTCTTTGGCGAAACGGCTGGATGGGAGCGGGCGAACTGGTTTGCCCGTGAAGGTCAGGAGCGCGAATATCGCTACGACTGGGGCCCCCAGAACTGGTTCGATAACGCCCGTGAAGAGCACCAGTCGGTGCGCAAGGGTGTGGGGCTGTTCGACCTGTCTACCTTTGGCAAAATCCGGGTTGAGGGCGCAGATGCCCTGCCCTTCCTCCAGCACGTTTGCGCCAATGACATGAACGTCGAGGCTGGCAAGATCGTCTATACGCAAATGCTTAACGATCGCGGCGGTATCGAAAGCGACTTGACCGTGACCCGGCTGGGCGAGACGTCCTTCCTGCTCGTTGTACCCGCCGCCACCATCCGCCGCGACATGGCGTGGTTGCAGCGTCACGTGCCAGAAGGCGCAAACGTGACGGTATTCGACAACACCTCTGGCGAAGCGGTTATCGCGCTCATGGGCCCCAAGTCCCGCGAGCTGCTCAGTCGCGTCTCTCCGAATGACTTCGGCAACACCGCTCACCCCTTCGGCACCGCCAACGAGATCGAAATCGGCATGGGCCTCGCTCGTGCGCACCGGATCTCATACGTCGGCGAGTTGGGCTGGGAGTTGTACGTCAGCGCCGACATGGCCGCTCACGTGTTTGAAACCATCGACGCGGCCGGTCAGGGACTGGGCCTCAAGATGTGCGGACTGCACGTGCTGGATTCCTGCCGCATTGAAAAGGCCTTCCGCCACTTTGGCCACGACATCACCGATGAAGACAACGTGCTCGAAGCCGGGCTGGGTTTCGCGGTGAAGCGTGACAAGGACAGCGGAAAGTTCGGCGACTTCATTGGCCGCAAAGCGGTGATGGAAACCCGCGAACGCGGACTGGAACGCCGGATGCTGCAGTTCAAGCTCAGCGACCCATCCGCCATGATCTATCACAATGAACCCATCCTGCGGGACGGCAAGATCGTCAGCTACCTGACCTCGGGCAACTACGGCCACACGCTCGGCGCTTCCGTCGGGCTGGGCTACGTGCCAGTGCTGGATGGGGAAAAGGGCGCCGAGCAATTGCAATCGTCCTATGAGATCGAAATCGCGGGTCAGCGGGTGGCAGCAGACGTTTCGCTCAAGCCCATGTACGACCCGAGCTCTGAACGCGTACGTGCTTGATAGGGAGTAAAGTAATGAACGCAGAAGCACCCCGCAAAGGCCGCGCTGGCGGCCGTTCTGCCCGCGTCGCCCTTCGCGCCGCACCCTTGGCCGAAGACCTGCGCCCGGTTCGTCCGGGGCTGGAAGGCGGCTCTTACAAGCCGCTGTCCGAAGACGACATGCGCACAATCTACGAGGCGGCTTTGACCGCACTCGAGACCATTGGCATGGCCGACGCACCAGAATCTGGCGTTGAGTCCATGGTAGCGGCTGGGGCTATTCTGGGCGACGACAACCGCTTGCGCTTCCCCCGCGCGCTGGTCGAGCACACGCTGTCGATCGCCAACAAGGACATGACGCTGCACGCGCAGGATCCAAAGTTCGACCTCGACTTGAGAGGCAACCGCGTGCACTTCGGCACAGCCGGCGCAGCGGTGCATCTGGTGAACATCGACACCAAGGAATACGAGGATTCGACCATCGGTCACCTCTACGACGCCGCGCGTATCGTCGATCAGATGGACAACATCCACTTCTTCCAGCGCCCCATGGTGGCGCGGGACATTCTGGACAATCGGGAGATGGACCTGAACACGGTCTATGCTTCCATCGCCGGAACGCGAAAGCACGTCGGTACGTCCTTTGTGGACCCGAGCCACATGGCGGACGGGCTAGAGTTGCTGCACATGGTGGCTGGGTCCGAGGAAGCATGGCGAGCGCGGCCGTTTGTGTCGCTGTCCGTAACCTTCGTCGTACCGCCCATGAAGTACGCGACTGAGTCCTGCGAAGTCATGGAAGTTGCCATTCGCGGCGGCATGCCGGTCTTGCTGCTCTCCGCTGGTCAGGCCGGTGCGACCGCCCCGGCAGCAATTGCCGGTGCCGTGGTACAAGCCGTGGCCGAGTGCCTAAGCGGACTGGTCTACGTCAACTCCATCTCCCCTGGGCATCCCGCGATCTTTGGCCCATGGCCCTTTGTATCCGACCTGCGCTCTGGTGCGATGTCGGGCGGCTCGGGCGAACAGGCGATCTTGACCGCTGCAGTCGGTCAGATGGGCAAGTTCCTCGGCCTGCCGACCGGGTCGGCGGCCGGTATGGCGGATGCCAAGATGCCAGATGCCCAGTCGGGCTATGAGAAGGGTATCACCAACGTGATGGCGGGTCTGGCCGGGATCAACATGGTCTATGAGTCCGCGGGGATGCACGCGTCGCTGCTCGGTTTCTGCTTGGAGTCCTTGATCATCGACAACGATATGCTGGGTCAGGCCATGCGCTGTGTCCGCGGGCTGGAAGTAACGCCAGAGAAACTGTCGCTGGATGTGATGGCGAAGACCTGTCTGGAAGGCCCCGGCCACTATCTGGGCTCAGACCAGACGTTGACCCTGATGCAGTCGGAATACATCTACCCGACCATCGGCGACAGGACGTCGCCCAAGGAATGGGCTGAAGTGGGAAAGCCTGTGCTGGTTGATGCGGCGCGGAAGACGCTGCAGACAATCCTGCAAGGACCGCGCCCAAGCCATATCTCGCCGGAAGTGGATAAGGCTGTGCGGGAGCGCTTCCGCATTCACTTTGCCTAACGCAAAGCACCAACATCCATGAAAAAGCCTCGCTGGAACCCGTTCCAGCGAGGCTTTTTTTCTGTGCGGTGGGCTCAGGGTAGAGCGCGGATGCGCGCTCTAGAACTTGATCCGAAGCCCAAAGCTACCCGTCGCGATCCAACGACCAGACGTGTGGAAGCCGCGGATGGTCGGCTCAGAAAACTCCCGCATGCCCTTGATCGAGAAGTCGATGGCGACACCCGGCGCGATTTCCGTCTGCGTGCCGAACTCGACACCTGCGTAAGGCAGGGCGTAGTCGTAGTTCATGTCGGTGTTCATGCCGACCAGCGCGCTCAGCCAAGAATTGCCTTCCGTCAGACCGATGCCGATGTCAGTAGCGATCTGTGTAAAGTCTTCAATGCTGGTAGAGGACTGCAGGTAAGGCTCGTTGTAGATGCCATCCCAGAAATCCGTGATCTCCCAGTTCGTCGCCGTCATGCTCGCGGAGACGCGCATGTTGGAGTAGGGATCATTCCACGCCAGACGACCACCCAGACCCAGCGAAGGGCCAAAGTCGAAGGTGCCGGCCAGTGGGATCGACTGCTCTGTCGAGACCGACAGGGCGCTGTAGAAGCTCAGCTCAGTGTTACCGGCGGGGTTACCCAACGTAACCGGTGAACCCAGCGCCCAAATCGGCTTCATGGTACGACGCACGACGTAGCGCGGCTGGTTGTAGTAGTACCCCGGACGATAGCCCACGGCACCCGTGTAACCCAAAGAAACGGCACCGCCTTGCGTGTAGACGGGGGCAGCGTAATAGCCCTGCGCCTGCGCGGTACCGACGAAGGACGCGGCGATCAATGCGAGCGCGCCCAAAGTGGCGGTAATGAATTTCATAAAATAGCTCCAAGAGTTTGGCCCACCTGTCGGCCTATTGCAGACAAGTTCAGCTCCGAAACTCGCGCACGCAGGAGGGGAATCCACCTGCTTTCGCTATTATGCGCACCAATTTACTCAGTGGAAAAAACCCTGTTGCATCAATGCTTCAGTGGTTTTCGAAACGCCTCGCGTAAGGAAAATAGCGCCTATAGTTATGCGGTTGACCGACGCAAGTTGGGAATCCGCGCTTGTTGCGAAAACGAATCGGAAAGCAACACCCTCTGACCGTCACGAAGCCTCCACAAAAATAGGTTTGCGTGCTTTTGCGCTCTCCGTTCTAGTGGCGAGATGCGACAACACACGTGTATGCAGGAGAGTTTTTGATGTCCGCTCTGCCCATTCTCGGCTGCGCCATGGAGCTGCACAATCTGGAGAAAATGGCCCCTTGGATCCTCGAGAAGAACCGGGATCTGGAAATTCAAGACGGCTACCACGCCTTTGTCCTCGACAAGACTGCCGACAAGGTTGCGGATCGAGTCAAGGAACTGCTCGGCACGTCCTATACCGGACGACTGGGACTGCATGGCCCCTTCTATGGCTTTGATCTCGACAGCATCGACCCAGCGATCCGCAAGGTCGTCAAAATGCGGCTGGAGCAGGCCTTGCGCATGGCGCACCGGATGGGGGCAACGCAAATGGTGCTTCACTCTCCCCTGACCCTTTGGGATCGGGATAACATGCTGCACATGGGTTACGAAGCAGGCAAAATCGCTCTGGTTGAGGATACGCTGAGCGATGCGATCAAAATGGCCGAAGACTTTGGGGTCACGATTGTGCTGGAGAATATTCAGGACATCGACCCAACCTGGCGCGTCCGCCTGATCGAGGCACTCGGTTCAGAGCGGATCCGTACGTCGATCGATACGGGGCACGCTCACTACATGCACGGGCGCTTTGGAGCGCCACACGTGGTGGATTACATCAAGTCAGCAGGCGATATGCTTGAGCACGTGCACTTACAAGACACGGACGGCTCAGCTGACCGACATTGGGGGATTGGTGAAGGCCAATTACCGTGGTTCC
>CBFHUI010000029.1:0-27807 GCA_965658725.1 Alphaproteobacteria bacterium
TCTCCACCACCAACCGCGATCTGCGCACCCTGATCGGCGAAGGGCTGTTTCGGGAAGATTTGTATTACCGGCTCAATGTCGTTGAAATCGATGTGCCGGGACTGGCCAAGCGGCCCGAAGACATCGCCGAACTGGCCCGCTCCTTTCTGGACCGGCTCACGGCAGAAAACCGCAAAGAACCGCTGGAACTGGGCGGTGACGCGCTGGCGGTACTGCAGGCCTATCCTTGGCCCGGCAACGTGCGCCAGTTGCGCAACGTGATGGAGTGGATCGTGATCATGGCACCGCAGGATAGTGACCGGGTCGTGCGGCCGAACATGCTACCCCCGGACATTACCAGCGAGGGGCCTGCTGTGCTTTCTAGCGGTGGTGTGGCCGACCTCATGTCCCTGCCCCTGCGTTCGGCGCGGGAGGCGTTTGAGCGGCAGTATCTTGATGCTCAGGTGCTGCGCTTTGGCGGTAACATCACGCGCACGGCGAAGTTTGTCGGCATGGAGCGTTCTGCCCTGCACCGAAAACTGCGCGCGCTGGCGCAGACTGAAGACGACGGCCCGGAAGACCCCGCGGCCGTGGCCCCTGAAGCGCTCTAGCCCACAGCCACAGACAGGAATCGGGTAAAGCCATGCGCGTCATCGTTTGCGGAGCCGGCCAGGTCGGCACCAACATCGCCCGATACCTTTCGCGGTTCGACACCGACGTCACGGTGATCGACATCAACCCCGCGCTGGTCGCTGCGGCGACCGATACGCTCGATGTGCGCGGCTTGGTCGGCCATGCGGGCCACCCTGACACGCTCAAGCAGGCCGGTGCCGCGGATGCCGACTTGATCATTGCGGTGACGCAGGTGGACGAGATCAACATGGTCGCCTGTCAGGTTGCGCACACGCTGTTTTCCGTGCCCAAGAAGATCGCCCGCGTGCGCCAGGCGACCTACTTGCGTCCGGAGTGGCGTGAGCTGTTCCAAGCCGATCACATGCCGATCGACCACATCATTGCGCCGGAAGTCGAAGTCGCTGAATCGATCGAGCGGCGACTGGCTGTGCCCGGAGCCTTCGAGGTTATTCCGCTGGCACGCAAACAGGCGGTTTTTGTTGGTGTGCGCTGTCTGGATGAAACCCCCATTCTTGGCACTCCCCTCGACCACCTCGCCGATCTGTTTCCTCAGCTGACCATGCGCATCGTCGCGCTGGCGCGCGGGACCGAGATGATCATTCCAAGCGGTGAGACGGAGTTGGAAGCAGGCGACGAGGTCTATTTCGTCGCGCAGGAAGAGCAGGTGAAACGCGTGCTCGCCCTCTTTGGTCACGAAGAGCAGGAAGGCCGCCGCATGGTTATCATGGGCGGCGGCAACATCGGCATGAACCTCGCCCAGTTGCTGGAGACCACCAACGCCAACCTTCGGATCAAGCTGATCGAAGTGGACGCGGAGCAGGCCAAGTATGCCGCCCAGCACCTGAACCGCACAGTCGTTCTGCACGGTGATGCGCTTGAGACCGAACTGATGGCCGAGGCGGGCGTTGATAAGACCGAGACGCTCATTGCCGCCTCCAACGACGACGAACTGAACATCCTCGCCGCCCTTCAAGCCAAGCGGATGGGCGCGGAGCGCGCAGTGGCGATTGTGAACCGGCAGTCGATTTCCTCGCTGGTGGGTCAACTGGGGATCGACGTGGTCGTCTCCCCGCGTCTGATTACCGTTTCCTCGATTTTGCGCTACGTCCGGCAGGGTCGCATTCGGGCGGTTTATTCCGTGGGTGAGGGCTTTGGCGAGATCTTCGATGTTGAGGCGGCGCAGGGCAGTGAGTTGACGGGCAAGACGATCAAGAAGATCGAAAAGAAGGGCCTGCTTATCGTTGGCGCGATTGTGCGGGATGAGGACTACATCCCGCCTAAGCCGGATGAAGTCATCCAACCGGGAGACCGCGTCATCCTGCTCGCGCACTCAGACCACGTGAAAAAAGCCGAGAAGCTGTTCTCCGTCGGCGTTGGCGTCTTTTGAGTCACCTTACCGACGCGCCTCGGCGCTGCTACACCTCTTCCACACGCTCTCTAGTTCACGGAAATCCACATGCCTAGAACCGCCTACGTCAATGGTCGCTACGTCCCGCACACCCACGCACAAGTCGGCATCGAAGACCGGGGCTATCAGTTCGCAGACGGCATCTATGACGTGGTGCCAATCGTGCACGGCGCTTTCATTGATGAAGATTGGCACTGGGATCGGCTCGAACGCGGTTTGGACGCACTGCGGATCGACCAGCCAGTTGGCCGCAAGGCGCTTAGCATGATCGCGCATCGAATTGCCAAGGCCAACATGATCTTCGATGGCATTGTCTACGTGCAGGTGACACGCGGCGAAGCCCCCCGCGATCACAAGTTCCCTACCAAACCCGTACCCCCGGCACTGGTCGTGACAGCGCGGCATTTGTCCATGCCGGCCGATCTGTCTCAAGGTCAGATGATCGACGTCATTACCGGGCCGGATGAACGCTGGGCGCGCCCGAGCATCAAGTCCATCGCTCTGCTGCCCAACGTACTGGCGAAGCAGGCCGCTGCAGAGGCGGGGGCTTATGAATCTTGGCTGGTAAATGCCAAGGGTGAAATCACTGAAGGCTCGACCGCGAACGCTTGGATCGTTCGTCGCGACCCGGAATCTGGCCGCGTGATCATTCAAACTCACCCCACCGATCAAGCCATTCTCAAGGGCATTGTGCGTACAGCCATCATGGCTCTGGCCGAAAAGCATCAGTGGGCCATCGAAGAGCGGCCTTTTACGGTGGAAGCGTTGATGTCAGCCGATGAAGCTTTCCAGAGCTCTTCGGGCAACATGATTCGTCCAGTTCGAACCGTTGATGGCAGAACAATCGGCTCCGGCAGTGTTGGCCCCGTGGTGCAGGAGATCCTGAACGCCTTTGCCGACCACGTCGCCGAACAAGCAGACTAAGCCGCCTGACACTGACGCCGAGGCCTGCCGTTGGCGCTTAACAAACTGAGTTTTCAAGATAATTCCGCGCGCTTCACCTTGATTTCTCCACAAAAAGCAGCGCATAATCCGTTTGCGCGAGATCTTCGCCACGGTCGTCAACCTTGCTTTGTTGTCGGCATGAGCGGAGAATGCGCTGTCTAATGACGGGAGAGCGGCTGCCCGCGGCGAGCAGTCGGACGCAAGAAGACCAACAAGTGAGAACCCAGCCCAGGCGCGATTGATCGGCTTGGACAAGAGGCGGGGAGGCAAAAAAGACCATGGCCGACAACAAGAACGTTCAGGACGTTTTCCTGAACCACATTCGCAAGCACAAGATTTCCGTCACCATCTTTCTGGTCAACGGCGTAAAGCTGACAGGGATCGTGACGTGGTTCGATAACTTCTCTGTCCTGCTGCGCCGTGATGCGCACGTACAGTTGGTTTACAAGCACGCCATTTCGACCATCATGCCGGCTCAGCCGGTGAACCTGATGGAAGACATCGTGCCGCCAGCAGATCAGTAAGCATCTGCGATTGAAACCCATCGAAAAGACGCCTAAGTCGCTCTGATGCATCCTTCAGAGCGAACTCAGGAATCGGCCTTTGTCATCAACGTCATGCTCCCGCGCGAGCGGGGCAGTGCTGCTGCGCGTGCGATTGGTCGTACAGCCGATGATAAATTGAGCGAAGCGGTGTCCCTGACCCGCGCAATTGGGCTCGACGTGACCGCTGCAACGACGGTGAACCTTTCCACCATCCGCCCTTCGACGCTGATCGGGACCGGTACACTCAAGGACTGGCACGACCGCGTTCACGCAGAAAAGCCCAGCGTGATCATCTTCAACGCCGTTCTGACCCCGGTGCAGCACCGAAACCTCGAGCGCGAGCTTGAAGCCAAAGTGCTCGACCGCACTGCGCTGATCCTCGAAATCTTTGGGGAGCGCGCTCAGACACGGGAAGGGCGCTTGCAAGTTGAGCTTGCCGCACTGACTTTCCAGCGCTCCCGACTTGTCCGGTCTTGGACCCACCTCGAACGCCAGCGCGGCGGTGCCGGGTTTATGGGCGGCCCTGGTGAGTCGCAGTTGGAGCTTGACCGCCGAATGCTGCTGGAGCGGATCGACAAGCTGAAGCGCGACCTTCAGGACGTCCGCCGAACCAGAGGCTTGCACCGTGCAGCGCGGGAGCGGCAGGGCGCGCACGTGGTGGCGCTGGTGGGTTACACCAACGCCGGAAAGTCCACGCTTTTCAATACGCTGACCGGAGCGGACATTCTGGCCAAAGACATGCTGTTCGCCACGCTGGACCCAACCCTGCGAAGACTGCGGCTGGAGAGCGGGCGCGAGCTCGTGCTCGCCGATACGGTGGGCTTTATCTCTGACCTGCCGCACGAGCTGGTGGACGCGTTCCGCGCGACGCTTGAAGAAGTGATTGAGGCCGACTTGATCCTCCACGTTCGCGATGCGTCCAACCCGGAATGGGACGCGCAAAAGCGGGATGTGCTTGACGTACTGCGGTCGCTGGGCCGGATGGATCTGCCCGATGAGCCCGACCGACTGCCCCCGCCGGTGAAAGACCCACCGCCGGACCCTGACCGCAATGAACCCGATGAGCGCAAAGTGCCCGGCGACACACTGGTTGACGTGGTTCCGATTATCGAGGTGTGGAACAAGATCGACCACGCCTCAGCGGCAGAGAACATGGCCGATGCCGAGCATGATCCTGACTTTGATACGCTTTACGCCGTGCTTCGAACGTCGGCGGTCACTGGCGAGGGGCTAGACGCCCTGCTGCACACCATCGATGAAGCGCTATCGGATGGGGAGCAGGATCTGGAACTGCTGGTGCCCTACGCCGCAGGCGCGGCAATGGCGTGGCTGCACGAGTTCAGCAACGTGCTCGCCCATGAGAACATCGAAGAAGGCACGCGCGCGACAGTTCGGATTTCTGACGATGATTGGGGAAAGCTGCAGAAGCGCTTTCCGACCATCTCTACCCTTTGAGACTGCTGCGCGACGAGCAGCGCAGTCTGCAAGTCTGAGGCCCCCAAACCTGCACCCGTAAGGCGTGACAAGTTCCCGGCGCTTGCCTAGAGTTATTTCATGTTCATCCTCATCGATAACTACGACAGCTTCACTTACAACCTCGTCCACTTCCTTGGGGAACTGGGCGCGGAGATCGACGTCGTGCGCAATGACAAGATCACGCCGATGGAAGTCATGGCGCACCGGCCGGAAGGGGTCATCCTCTCCCCCGGCCCCTGTACGCCAGACGACGCGGGCATTTGCCTCGACATGGTGACGGTCGCCGCGCAGACGCGCTTGCCTTTGCTGGGCGTTTGTCTGGGGCATCAATCCATTGGTCAGGCGCTTGGTGGCCTGGTGGTGCGGGAGACGCCCCGGCACGGCAAGCTGTCCGACATCCGCCACCGTGGGAAGGGCTTGTTCAAGGGCTTGCCCGACCAAGTGACCGCGACGCGCTATCACTCGCTGGTAGTCGAGCGCGGCTCTCTGCCTGCGCACTTTGAAGTGACTGCGGAGACCGAAGACCACCTGATCATGGGCATGAACCATCGCGAATTGCCCATTCACGGCCTGCAGTTCCATCCTGAGTCCATTGAAACCCAGTATGGCCACGACATGCTGCGGAACTTTCTCGACGTGGCGCGGGCGGTGAACAACCAGATTGAGTGGCCCGCTACGGCGGCCTGACCTTCCCTTTGATTGACCGAGGAAGCTAAACCCGTGTCTTCGTTTATCAGCTTGCTGAACCAGATTTCCTGCGGACAGGATCTCTCCGACGAACAGGCAGAGAGCGCCGTACGCGCCATGATGTCGGGCGACGTATCGCCGGCGCTGTCGGGGGCGTTTCTGTGGGGGCTCAAAACCAAGGGCGAAAGCGTGCAGGAGATTGCCGGCGCGGCACGGGCCATGCGCGGACTGATGTCCGGGGTACAAGCCCCTGAAGGCGCGATCGACGTCTGCGGCACGGGGGGCGACAAGTCCGGCACCTACAACATCTCAACCGCTGTTTCCTTTGTGCTGGCGGGCGCGGGTGTGCCCGTGGCCAAGCACGGCAACCGAGCAGCGACCTCCAAGTCCGGCGCAGCGGATGTGTTGGCAGCGTTGGGGGTCAACCTCGAAGCCGATTTTGACAAGATCGAGCACGCCATCGCGCAAGCTAATGTCGGTTTCCTCTTTGCGCAGCGTCATCACGGCGCGATCAAGCACGTGATGCCGGTGCGCAAGGAGTTGCAGATCCCGACCGTCTTCAACCTGCTCGGGCCGCTTACCAATCCGGGCGGCGCGAAAATGCAGTTGCTGGGCGTGTTTGCGCCGCAGTGGGTGGAGCCGCTGGCGCGCGTGCTCAAGGCGCTGGGGTCAGAGCGCGCTTGGGTCGTTTACGGCGCGAACAGTGATGGCACTGGTCTCGATGAAATGACCACGTGCGGGGAAACCCGCGTGGCCGAGCTGCGCGACGGGATGATCAACACCTTCATCATCACCCCTGAAGACGCGGGTATCGCCCGCGCGAAGATCGAGGACTTGCGCGGCGGAGAGGCCGACGTGAACGCAGCCGCACTTCGGGCTGTGCTCGACGGGCAGGAAGGCCCTTACCGCGACATCGTGCTACTCAACGCTGCGGGCGCGCTGTGCGTCGCTGGCAAGGCTACAGACATCCGCAGCGGTGTCGAACTGGCGCGTGACTCGATCGACAGCGGCGCGGCTAAAGGGGCGCTCGACAAGTTGGTGGACATCACCAATGGCTGACGTACTGACCAAGATTTGTGACGACAAGCGCACGTGGATCGCAGCGCGCAAGGCCGAGCGGTCGCTGGCCGACCTGGAAGCCGCTTCCCGCTCCGTAGAAGCCCCGCGCGGTTTTATCGACGCGCTCAAGGCGACAAAGGCAGAGGGCCGCTACGCCCTGATTGCTGAAATCAAGAAAGCCAGCCCGTCCAAGGGCCTGATCCGCGAAGACTTCGACCCAGCCGCTTTAGCGCAGGCTTATAAGGCGGGCGGAGCGACGTGCTTGTCGGTGCTGACCGACGTTCCCTATTTTCAAGGCGATGATGCCTACCTCGCCGCCGCGCGTGGGGCGGTTGACCTGCCCTGCCTACGCAAGGACTTCATGCTCGACACCTATCAGGTGGCCGAAGCGCGCGCGATTGGCGCAGACTGCATCCTGCTGATCATGGCCTGCCTGTCTGACGATCAAGCCACAGAGCTGGAGGCGGCGGCCTTTGAACTCGGGCTAGACGTGCTGCTCGAAGTCCACGACGCGCATGAGTTGGAGCGCGCGCACCGGCTGAAGTCGCCTTTGCTGGGCATCAACAATCGCAATCTGAAGACGCTGGAAATCTCGCTCGATGTTGGGGCTGGCCTCGCGGCGCAGATCGAGCCGGGTCGGATGTTCGTCGCGGAGAGCGGGCTTTACAGCCACAGCGACCTGTTGCGCATGGCCGAAGCGGGGGCGCAAGCCTACTTGATCGGTGAAAGCCTGATGCGTCAGGACGACGTCACCAGCGCAACCCGCGAGATCCTCGGCCTAGAGGCCTGAGACCCGACGAAGGAGCGCCCGAGCATGAGCAGCAAAAGCGACGACTTCACCCACTTCGACAGTGGCGGCAATGCGCACATGGTGGACGTGGGAGACAAGACCGCGACCCGTCGAGAGGCCATCGCTGAAGGTCGTGTGCTGTGCTCAAAGGACACGCTGGCGCTGATCCAGTCCGGCGGCGTGAAGAAAGGCGACGTGTTCTCGGTCGCGCGCCTCGCTGGCATCATGGGGGCCAAGCAAACAGCTGCCCTCGTTCCCCTGTGCCACCCTTTGCCGCTCTCGCACGTCTCGGTGGAGTTGTGGGCGGATGCGGAAGCGAACGCCGTTTGCATCCGCGCGATCTGCCGCACCGATGGCAAAACGGGCGTGGAGATGGAAGCCCTGACCGCGGTTTCAGTCACGGCACTGACGGTCTACGATATGGTCAAGGCGGTACAGAAAGACATGGTGATCGATCGGGTCCAACTGGTCCGCAAGACAGGCGGCAAGTCCGGCACCTTTACCCGCGACGAGGCGAGCGGAGCCTGACCGACGATTTCTTGGAAGCCCGCTGAAATTCGCAGTAGAGTGCAGCCATGAAAGACTTTGACGACGCGCTGCACGAAATCCTCAGCACCATCGACGGCCCCCTTCCCGGGGAACAAGTCGCCCTGCCCGATGCGCTGGACCGCGTGCTTGCCCGTGACATCCACGCGCGCCGCACTCAACCGCCGCTGGACGTTTCTGCCATGGATGGTTACGCGGTCCGTGCTGCCGACCTTCCCGGCACGTTGCGTGTAACGCGGGAGATCGCAGCGGGGCAGTACGACACGGCTCCCCTGGCCGCGCAAGAAGCCGTGCGCATCTTCACAGGCGCGCCCCTACCCCCCGGCGCAGACGCCATTGCCATTCAGGAGAACGCGGAGATCGTCGAAGGCGGGGTTCGCTTTGATGATGGATTAAAGCCGGGGCGCTACGTGCGCGCGGCCGGGCTCGATTTCAAACAAGGCGACCTGCTGGTGACAGCCGGCCAAATGGTCAGCCCTCGCAACCTCGCCGTGATCGCTGGCGGCAACCACCCCTTTGTCCGCGTCCACCGCCGCCCGCGCGTGGCCGTGCTGGCCACGGGCGACGAAATCCGTGCGCCCGGCGAGCCTCTTGGCCCGGCGCAGATTGTCAGCTCGAACAACCTCGCCCTGTGCGCCTTTATCCGAGCGCAGGGGGGTGAGCCTGTCGACTTTGGGACCGTGGGCGACACGCTGCAAGCGGTTGAGGCAACGGCGGCTCGGCTGCAAGGCTTTGACATTGTGGTAACGACCGGCGGGGCTTCTGTGGGAAAGCACGATCTGGTCGCGCAGGGCTTTGGTAATCAGGGGCTGGACCTGAGCTTCTGGAAAATCGCCATGCGGCCCGGCAAACCGCTGATCTTTGGCCGCTTTGGCACGGGTCTGTTTTTGGGGTTGCCGGGCAATCCAGTCTCTGCGCTTGTGCTGGCCTTGCTGATCCTGCGGCCCATGCTGCGGGCCTTTTTGGGTCTGTCGACCGACCTCCCCCGTTCGCCTGCGATCCTCAGCCACGCCATGCCTGCGAACGACCAGCGCCGCGACTTCATCCGTGCCCGTCGCCTGCCTGATGGCCGCATCGACGCCCGCGCGCGGCAAGACAGCTCCATGTTGACGACCCTGCTGGGCGCAGACGTTTTGATCGACCGACCAGCCCACGACGAACCGCTCTCAGAAGGCGCGACGGTACACGTGATCGACCTTCGTTCTCTCGGCGCCAGCTTTTAGCCGCGATTCGTTGTTGACTTGTTCTTAGAACACACTTAGAACATTCCGTGATCTTATCCGAGTTCTGAGATCGTTCAGCCTGTGTGCGTGTTCCAAATTCAACACTTTGCAGGCGATCTGAGAGCTCCCCGTTACGGAAAGGGAGGCGCGCATGCTGACGGAAAAGCAACGCACTCTGCTGGTTTTCATCCACGACTGCTTGAATGAGCGGGGGGTATCCCCGTCCTTCGATGAAATGAAGGACTCGCTGGGCCTTAAATCTAAGTCAGGAATCCACCGCCTCATCACCGCGCTCGAAGAACGCGGCTTTCTCAAGCGCTTGCCCCACCGTGCCCGCGCACTGGAGGTGACGCGCCTACCGGACGACATGCAGTCGCAGCAACCGGTAGCCAACCAGCGCTTCGCCGCACTTTCGCGAGAAAATGAGCCACTGGCCGATGGCCTGCGCCCGGCTCCGCCTTGGCTGGAAAGCGTAACGTCAGGCCGGACCCCAACGGCCTCTGACTTCGACGACCAAACCATGAGTGATGCTGCCCTAGCGGCCGCTGGGCCCAACGTGGTCCGTGCGGATTTCGGTAAAGCGCGCGAAATGGCCGTCGCTCAGGGCCGGGAAGTGTCCCTACCCCTTTACGGCAAAATCGCAGCCGGGATGCCGATTGAAGCGCTGGCGAATGAGAGCGAGTATCTCGACGTTCCGACCACGCTGCTCGGAAACGGCCAGTACTACGCGCTGCAGGTCGAGGGCGATTCCATGATCGAGGCTGGAATTCACGACGGTGATTACGTGATCATCGAGCGCGGTGATACAGCCCATAACGGCGATATCGTCGTGGCGCTGGTCGATAACTACGAGGTCACGCTGAAGCGTCTACGCAAGCGCTCGGGTACAGTCGCGCTGGAACCCGCAAACGCGCGCTACGAGACCCGTATTTTTGGCCCTGACCGGGTTAAAGTTCAGGGGCGGTTGGCCGGTCTGGTCCGACGCTACTGATTGCTCTGCTGCTACCACTTGACGCAAAAAACGGCCTGCTATGTCCCCCAGAGCAGGCCGTTTTTGCGTGTCACGGGTGTAGGCGACAAAGACGGCTTAGCCGAGTACCGCCGCGATGTGGCGCAGTGTCTTTTCCTTACCAAAGGCAAAGGCGACTTCGGTCACGCCGGGCGAAGCCATGGCCCCGGTCAGCGCAGCGCGTAGAGGCTGGAACACCTTGCCGACCTTCAGCTCTTTGGCTTCTGCGTAAGCCGAAAGCGCCGCCTTGATCCCGTCCTCGTTCCACTCATCGACACTGCCCAGAACCTCGGCCATATCGGCGAGCACGGCCAGACCGTCTTCGCCCAAGGCTTTCTGAGCCTTTTCTTCAATGGCGATGGGTGGTTCTTGCAGGAAGAAGCGGGCCGATGCGCCAATATCGGCCAGCGTCTTCGCTCGGTCGGCGAGCGCAGGCAGACCGAGCAGCAACCGGGCGCGCGCCTCATCGTCGATGTCACCCCAGCCCTCAGCCTCAAGGAAAGGCGCGGCCAGTGCCATCAGGGCATCGGCGCTCTGTTCCTTGAGGTAATGCGCATTCAGCGCGAGCATCTTGTCCGTATCCAGCCGCGACGCCCCCCGGTTGACGTCTGCCAAGTCAAACCATTCGATCGCCTGCGCGCGGGAAATAATCTCATCATCCCCGTGGCTCCACCCAAGCCGGAGCAGCGCGTTGAAGACCGCCTCGACCAGATAGCCCTGGTCCCGGTACTCCTCGACACCAACCGCACCATGCCGCTTAGACAGCTTCGCGCCATCCGCGCCGTGGATGAGAGGGATGTGGCCAAAGGCGGGAAGATCCCAGCCCGCCGCCTGATAAATCTGTGCCTGACGGAAGGCATTGTTGAGGTGATCGTCCCCGCGAATGACGTGGGTCACGCCCATGTCGTGATCGTCGACGCAGACGGCGAGCATGTAAGTCGGGGAGCCGTCGCCGCGCAGCAGGACGAAGTCGTCGATCTCCGCGTTCTGCACTTCCACCTGACCCTGCACCACGTCGTTGATGACGGTGGATCCGTTCAGGGGTGTCTTCACACGCACCACAAAGGGTGCGTCTTCGGGAGCTTCACTCGGATCGCGGTCGCGCCAGCGGCCATCATAACCGGGGTTACGCCCTTCAGCCTTTGCGGCCTCGCGCATTTCCGTCAGTTCTTCGGGCGTTGCAAAGCACTTGTAAGCTTGGCCATCGGCCAGCATCTGCGCCACGACCTCACGGTGACGATCAGCGCGGGTGCTTTGGAAGACAGGCTCGCCGTCGTGGTCCAGCCCCATCCACGCCAGCCCCTCAAGAATAGCATCCACTGCCTCTTGAGTTGAGCGTTCCTTGTCAGTATCTTCAATCCTAAGTAGATATTTCCCACCATGGTGTCGCGCAAACAGCCAGTTGAACAAGGCCGTGCGAACACCGCCGATGTGCAGAAAGCCAGTGGGGGAAGGAGCAAAACGCGTGACGACGCTCATGGTCATCTCCGAAAATCAGGGGTGGAAGCAGAACTTGGCCACTCCTACCACGCGCGCTTGGCCGCAACCACGCCCATGACCGAAAGGGCGCCATTCGATGCGGGCTTTCCCCCTGCCCCGCGCAAGAGCTGCTGGGCGCTGTGGAGTGGGTTGATGCGGCGGCAGCAGTCGCACCTGCGCGACGCCTCACCGCTGGCGTTGGCCGGAGTGCTGGGACTGGGAATCCTGATCTTTTTTGCCCTGCCCATGGACCCACCCTTTCGGCCCGTCGTGGTCTTGGTGGTGGGGGCGATTGGGGTTGCAGCGCTGCTGTTTCGTCGCAGCCGTCTGGCGCGCTGGCTCTCGCTGCTCCCTGTGACCCTTGCCATCGGCTTCGGCGCGGCTGCGTTTGAGACACAGCGGCTGGGCGACCACTTGCTCGACGCCCCGGCTTACACGGTCGAGATCACGGGGCGGGTGGATCAGGTTATCTGGCGCGGTGACGGTCCGCGCTTTGTAGTGCGTGGCATCACGACGGACCGTGAAGAGTTGGGATCCCTGCAATCCGTGCAGATCAAGTGGCGCGGGCTTGAAGCAGGGGAGCAGGCGCGCGGGCTGCTGGGCCAGTCCGTACGGTGGACCGTCACGCTGCTGCCCGTACGCGGCTCTATCCTTCCTGGCGGGTTCGACTTTAGACGGCAAGCCTTCTTCCGCGGCCTGTCAGCCTATGGTTACAGCCTTGGCGCGCCCGTTGTCGTGGGTCAGCGCGCTGGTTCGATCACGGAAACCTGGCGGCAAACGCTCCGCGCGCGGTTCCTCGTCGGCCTCCAGGGCGATGCGGGCGGGCTAGCGACGGCGCTGGTCGTGGGCCTGCGTGGGGACCTCTCCGAAGCGGCAGAAGCCCAAATCCGCGCCGCTGGACTGGCGCATATCCTCGCAATTTCCGGCCTGCACGTCGGCATGGTTGCCGGCGCTCTTTTCTTTTTGGTGCGTCTGCTTGGCGGGCTCTTACCCGGGATGAGCCTGCGTCTGCAAACCCATCGGATTGCCGCGATTGTCGCCGTGCTGGGGGCCGTGCTGTATTTCTCGGTTTCCGGCGGCTCAGTCCCAACTCAGCGGGCGACCATTGTTGTCGGCTTGGCCATGGCAGCGATCCTCCTCTCGCGCCGACCATTTTCCCTGCGTTCGGTCGGTTTTGCAGCGCTGGTGGTGCTGCTGCTCCAGCCCTCCTCCCTGGTTACAGCGTCCTTCCAGATGAGCTTCGCAGCCGTTATTGGGCTCATCGTCGCCTTTCGCTTTCAAGACAGTCGACAAGCCCCGAACAGCGCTCCACCCCGTCGAGCGCTGAACTACGTGCTGGGCCTAATGGCAAGCAGCCTGATTGCAACCGCCGCCACGGGCGTGTTCGCGCTCTATCATTTTCAGCAGCTCTCTCTGCTTGGCATCATCGCCAACATTATCGCCGTGCCGCTGACCGCACTGTTCATCATGCCGCTGCTTATGCTGGCCGCCCTGCTGACACCGTTGGGCGGCGAAGGCCCGGTGCTGTGGGTGGTGCAGTTCGGGCTGGACGGGCTGCTGCTGCTGGCCCGGCTGGTTTCGCAGTTGGAAGGCGGCGTGATTACCACCCGCGACTGGCCGCCGCTCGCGCTGCTATGCGCAGGACTCGCGCTTTGGGGCGGCGCTTTGCTGGTTCGGCCGCTGACCCTGCTCGCGCTGGTTCCGCTGGCGATAGCACTCGGGCTGGCGCTGAACCATCGACTGCCAAAGGTGATCGCCGACCGGGGCGAAGGACTGCTCGCATTTTCCGAGGGCGCACCCTTTCTGAGCTTTGGCGAACGACCGGGAACCGTGCAGTTGGTCTCGGCCAGCGGCTTTGCGCGCGAGCAGCTTGAACGCCACTTCAACGCCCGCGCCCAGGCGTGCCCAGGCCGGACGTGCACTCTGGGCGGGTACCTTTGGGCCACGGACAGCGCCCAAACCGCCGCCGTTTTGTGTGCCAGCTTGCCCGATGGTCAAGTCATCACGCTCGCCGCAGCCCCGCGCGGTTCCTGCACTCGAGAACAGGCCATCGATCTGCGCCAATTACCCCGAAGCGGCAGCCGAAGTTTCACCCTTGATCCAACCGGAAGAGTCACCGATTTTCGGGTCCACGACCGTCAGATCAATCGTTTTTGGACCATGGAGCCAGAGCTGTGAAAGCCCACCTAACCACTGGTACGAATGTGACCAGATTCTGGCGTCAACGGTTTGCCTTTTGTCGTATTTGACCGTAATAGAGGCGCAACGCTGATAAAAACTCCGGTTACAGGGCGAAACGCCCGAAGCACGAGAAACCCCGTCAGCCCTCAAGCCATTCACGGATCATGGCTCAAGAAATGCCCAATCCGGTCGTCTCCACCGACACCGGTACAAGCAAGCAGTCTGTAAGCGACCAATCAGGGGGGGTTGGGCACGCAAGCGGACCCAACAAAGGAACCTATGCCGATGTCAGATGCGCCACAGAAGACCTTTACGTTGACCAATGATGAAACGGGTGAGAGCACCAAACTCCCGGTTTTGGACGGCAACGATGGTCCCTCCGTCATTGACGTGCGCAAGCTTTATGCTCAAACGGGCCACTTTACCTACGACCCTGGCTTTCGCGCGACTGGCTCCTGTGACTCAGCGCTGACGTACATCGATGGCGAGCAAGGCATCCTGCTGCACCGGGGCTACGCGATCGAAGACCTGGCGGCCAAGTCTGATTACATGGAAGTCTGCTACCTGCTGCTGCATGGTGAGCTGCCTTCGACCGACCAGAAAGCGCTGTTCGAAAGCACCATCACCCATCACACCATGGTGCACGACCAAATCAACAACTTCTTCCGTGGCTTCCGCCGGGATGCCCACCCGATGGCGATTATGTGCGGCGTTGTTGGCGCGCTGTCGGCCTTCTACCATGACCATACGGACGTGAACTCCGCTGAAGACCGCCTGATCTCGGCTCACCGCCTGATCGCAAAGATCCCGACAATCGCAGCCATGGCCTATAAGTATTCCTGTGGTCAGCCGTTCATGTACCCGCGCAACGATCTGGGCTACGCGGCGAACTTCTTGCACATGACCTTTGGCGTACCGGCCGAGAAGTCGGAGCCCGACCCGATCCTCGCCCGCGCGATGGACAAAATCTTTATCCTCCACGCCGACCACGAGCAGAACGCATCGACCTCCACAGTTCGTATCGCCGGCTCGTCCGGGGCCAACCCATACGCGGTGATCGCAGCGGGGATTGCCTCGCTCTGGGGTCCAGCCCACGGCGGAGCGAATGAGGCGGTTCTGTCCATGCTTGACGAGATTGGCGACAAGTCGCGGATCCCCGAGTTCGTGAAAAAGGCAAAAGACCCGGACGACAGCTTCCGCCTGATGGGCTTCGGCCACCGGGTTTACAAGAACTTTGACCCCCGCGCGAAGATCATGAAGGAAACCGCCGACGAGGTTCTGGACTTGCTGGGTATGACCGACCCGCGTTTGGAACTGGCGCGTGAGTTGGAGCGGATCGCACTGGAAGACGATTACTTCGTACAGCGCAAGCTCTACCCGAACGTCGATTTCTACTCGGGCATCATCCTCAAAGCCATGGGCTTCCCAACGGACATGTTCACCGTTCTGTTCGCGCTGGCGCGGACCGTTGGCTGGATCAGCCAGTGGAAAGAGATGATGGAAAACCCCGACGGCATCTTCCGTCCGCGTCAACTCTACACAGGTCACAAACAGCGGGCGTTTGTGGATTTGTCGAAGCGATAGGCCAGACTATCCACAGCATAAGCACGAAAAACGGCAAGGGGCGCTCCGGTGCCCCTTTCTTCTGACCGTGCAACCCTTCTGAAATTGAGCTACAAAATAGGGGAAAGGATCTGATAAGACGTCAAAGGTAGAGATTATGCAACTCATCAAGACCCTGTTTGCCTCCTTGATGGCCAGCTTTGCGCTCGCCCTGTTCGTCTTGCCTGCCTCGGCCCTTGCCCAAGTCGCCGCGACGTCCGACGGCGCAGATCGCACCTTCAACATCCATTCCTCAGCCGGCGTTCAGTCAGAGCGTGGAATCTCAGTGATGCTCCGTGACGGCGAAGGGCCAGAATACGAGGTCTTTATCCCGGAACTTCTGGTGCAGATGGCGCGGGAAGCGAACCGCGGCACCATCGCGATGATCCCAACCATGGGCCACATCGTTGTGTTGCCCATGCCAGACTTCGCCTTGCGCAGTGTCAGCACTCTGCCCTTGCTCTATGAAATCGACGAACCGGATCACAGGGTATTCGAACTGCTGCCCGCTGGCTCGACCGACCGGAACTTCCGCCGCGCGTTTGGCATGAGTGTCAAAACTGTTGAGGCGGGTTTGACGGCGGAGGAAGACTCGCGCGCTTTCTTCGGCGGCTTGCGCGATCAGTGCCTGCTCGACAACTCCGGCTACCAGCAGGACAGCCGCCGAACGAGCGGGCGGAGCGTGATGCTCGCCGCCTGTGCGAATTTCAAGTCTGACGTTGCCCAGAACCTCGACCCAAGCATTCGCGGATCTATCGACATTGCCTTGAGCTACGTGCTCGGCGAAACCGTGTTCCGGTTCTACTCGATCCACCGCAGCGCCAGTTGGGACCCTGACAGCAGTGAACCACCGCTCGACCATACGGACGTGCGGGAGATCGTCAGCTTGCTCGACCGGGCTATGATCTTTGAAGACATCGAACGCGGCGCACTCATCGCCGCCTTTGCTATGGCCGGGATCTGATCCCGGTCCCTGCGTTTCCTTCACGCACCAACGAAAAAGGCAGGTCCGAGCATTCGGACCTGCCTTATTTTTTTGGGAGCGCTCCGCGCTGAGGGAAAGCGCTTAAGCCGCTTCAGAAGCCGCAGCGCGCTGACGGTCTGTCTTCAGGCGGTCAGCCACCAGAAAGGCCAGTTCCAGCGACTGGGAACCGTTTAGGCGCGGGTCACAGTGGGTGTGGTAGCGGCTGGCGAGGTCTTCGTCTGTGATCGCCGTAGCACCGCCGATGCACTCGGTCACGTCCTTGCCGGTCAGCTCGAAGTGAACGCCGCCGGGGACAGTGCCTTCGGCTTCATGCACATCGAAGAAGCGAGAAATCTCGTTCTTCACGTTGTCAAAGGACCGTGTTTTGAAGCCCGTCGAAGCTTTGTGGGTGTTGCCGTGCATGGGGTCACAGGACCACAGCACCGAACGCCCAGCGCCATGAACCTTGCGCACGATGGCGGGCATGTGCTCAAGCACTTTGTCCGCGCCCATACGAACGATCAGGGTGATACGCCCTGGCTCGTTGCTCGGGTTCAGGATTTCGGTCAGCTTCACGATCTCATCCGGGTCAGACGAAGGACCGACCTTGATGCCGATGGGGTTTTCAACACCGCGCAGGAATTCAACATGCGCATGGTCCGGCTGACGCGTGCGATCACCGATCCAAAGCATATGCGCAGACAGGCAGTAGGTCTTGTCGGTCAAGCTGTCCTGACGGGTCAGAGCTTCTTCGTACCAGAGCAGCAGCGCTTCATGCGAGGTGTAGAAGTCAACTTCCGAAAGCTGCGGCATGTGCGCGTCCAGCCCACAAGCCTTCATAAAGCCCAGTGCCTCGTCGATCTCACGGGCAATGCCTTCGTAGTTTGCCCCAGCAGGAGAGCCGGCCACGAAGTCGAGGTTCCACTTGTGCACCTGCTCCAGCGAGGCGAAACCACCCTGCGCAAACGCGCGCAACAGGTTCAGGGTCGCGGACGCCTGATTGTAAGCGGACATCATACGGCGCGGATCAGGGATCCGGCTGTCAGCGGTAAAGGCACCGTCGTTGATGATGTCGCCACGGTAAGATGGCAGTTCGACCCCATCGACGCTCTCGGTCGGTGCAGAGCGCGGCTTGGCAAACTGGCCCGCCATCCGTCCCACTTTGACCACCGGCTTTTGCGCGGCGAAGGTGAGTGTTACGGCCATCTGCAGCAGCACTTTGAACGTATCGCGAATGTGGTCAGCGGAGAACTCGGCAAAGGCTTCAGCGCAGTCGCCGCCCTGCAACAGGAAAGCCTCGCCGCGCGACGCTGCAGCGAGACGGTCTTTCAGCGAGCGCACTTCACCCGCAAAGACCAGCGGCGGTTGACGGCGCAGATCGGTTTCAACGGACTCAAGCAGCGCCTGATCGTCGTAAGTCGGCACCTGCAGGATCGGCACGTTGCGCCAAGAGTTGGGGGACCAAGGCTGAGCCATTGGGGGTCTCCTCAATCGGTTTGAAAAATGTGCGCCGATAGAAGCCCCCTGCGGCCCAGAAAGCAACAGCCGAAGTTGCGGGTTCAGGCTGAACAGGATGCTTGGGCTGTAGCTTTGGACGCCTGTACCCCGAAAACCAGCATTACCACGCGCCCGCCATTGCGGCGGTGTGGGCCGGATTTCGCGGGGCAAATTGGCAAAATCGAGCTTTGGAGCGCGCGTTTGCAGTCCCTTGGGCTCGGGTTACGCGCCTGCTTGTGCCGCGTCCACCACCGCTCGGCCCGCCCAGCGCCCGGTCGCCATGCACGCCTGCAGCAAATAGCCGCCCGTAGGGGCTTCCCAGTCGAGCATCTCACCAGCCGCATAAACTCCCGGCATGGCATGGAGTTGGAGGTCAGAGTCGACAGCGTCCCACGCCACCCCTCCATCAGACGATATCGCCCGCTCCAGCCCCCAAGGCTTGAGCAGGGTGAGGGGCAGCGTTTTGACGGCCGACCCTAGATCACCCGTGAAACCGGGTCCATGCGCTTCGAAGAACAAAGCACGCTGGACGTCGCTCAACCCAATGGCTTTGCGCAAGCGGTTGGAAAGGCTGTCTTTTGCTTTGGCCTTCGAAAGACGGCGCGCGACTTCATCCGGGGACAGATCAGGCACAAGATCGAGGGAAAGCGTCTGGGGTCCATCCTTGGCAATCGCATCGCGCAGAGGCGCGCTCAGGGCATAGATTGCCCCGCCTTCCAGACCGCGCGCGGTGATCATTGCCTCGGCCCGCGACTGATGCTCACCGAAGCGAAAGCCAATATTTTTCAGCGGCTTGCCTTCATGGTGCGCAAGCAGCTTGTCTGACCACGCGACATCAAACCCGCAGTTGCTCGGCTCAAAGGGGGACAGCATCACGCCGCGTTCGGCCAGCGCTGATTTCCAAGCGCCGGTTGACCCAAGACGCGGCCACGTCGCCCCGCCCAGCGCCAGTACCGTCGCCGATGCCGCAAAGGACAGCCGCTCCCCTCCGCCCAGTTCAAACGCCAGCGCCCCCGCTTCGTCCCAGCCGACCCAGCGGTGGCGGTTGCGGATGGTGACACCTTGGCGATCGAGCTTTGCGAGCCACGCGCGCAGTAAGGGTGAGGCCTTGAAGCTATCCGGAAAAACCCGCCCGCTGGTCCCCACGAAGGTCGGTTCGCCTAGATCCCGGCACCACTGGCGCAGATCATCGGGGGTAAAGGCTTCGATCATGGGTCGAAGCGCCGGCGCGCTCTCGGTGTAGCGCGCAATGAAGCTGTCAGAGGGTTCGGAATGGGTGATGTTGAGACCGCCCAGCCCCGCCATGAGCAGTTTTCGCCCCGGCGAAGGCATCTGCTCAAAGACGACGGCCGCCAGGCCCGCAGCAGCGACGATTTCCGCCGCTGCCAGACCTGCCGGCCCTGCGCCGATAATAGCGACTGGAGTCATCGCGATTTAGGCCGCGATGGAGAAGTCATCCTCATCCAGTGCCATGATGGTCTCCTTACCTGCGCCGATCATTTTGAACATGGCCTGCGCTTCTGGGAGCATGCGCTTGTAGAAGAAACGCGCGGTTTTGATCTTGGCTTCGTAGAAAGCAGTATCGCCCCGGCCTTCCTTGATCGCTTCCTTCGCCTTCAGCGCCATCTGACACCACAGGAAGGCCAGCGCAGTCAGCGCGAACAGGCGCAGGTAGTCGGACGACGCCGCGCCGACTTCCTCCGGGTCTTTCAAACCGCTCTGCGCAATTTGGCCCGTGGCCTGCTGCAACCAACCGAAGGACTTGGCCAGATCGCCGATGAACTCGCCTGCATCCGGGTTCATCGCGTTTTCTTCGATGAAGCTGGAAACCGGGTGGAAGAAGGACCGCAGGTAGCGCCCGAAGTGCGCGCCCAGCTTACGGCCAGCCAGATCAAGAGCCTGAATGCCATTGGTGCCTTCATAGATCTGGGCGATCCGCGCATCGCGAACCAACTGCTCCATACCCCATTCTTCGATGTAGCCGTGACCGCCCATGGTCTGAACGCCCAGGTTGGCAGCTTCGGAGCCAGCGTCGGTCATGTAAGACTTGATGATCGGGGTCATGAGCTGGACGAAGTCGTCCGCCTGCTCACGGACTTCCGGATCAACGTGCTTAAGCGACTTGTCAATGTTGAGTGCAATCCACGCCGCCATCGCGCGCCCGCCTTCGTTGTTCGCCTTCATACGCAGGAGCATGCGGCGAACGTCGGGGTGGACAAGGATGGAGTCAGCGGGCTGGTCGGGGGACTTGGTGCCGCTCAGCGAACGGCCCTGCCCCCGGTCCTTGGCGTAGTCAAAGGCGGACTGGAACGCCAACTCACCAATGCCAAGGCCTTGCATGCCAACGCCAAGACGCGCGGCGTTCATCATGGTGAACATGGCCGAGAGCCCTTTGTTGGGCTGACCCACCATCCAGCCAATCGCTCCGTCAAAGAACAGCTGACAGGTTGCGTTGCCGTGGATACCCATCTTTTCTTCGATGGCGTTACAGCGGACACCGTTGCGCTCGCCCGGCTGGTTTTGCGCGTTCGGGATGAACTTCGGCACGAGGAAGAGCGAGATCCCCTTCACGCCTTCAGGCGCGTCGGGCAGCTTGGCGAGGACCAAGTGCACGATGTTTTCAGTCAGGTCGTGCTCCCCTGCAGAGATGAAAATCTTCTGCCCCGAAATCGCAAACGAACCGTCGCCCTTAGGCTCTGCCTTGGTCTTGATCATCCCCAGATCCGTACCGCAGTGCGGTTCGGTCAGGCACATGGTCCCGGACCACTCGCCCGTGTTGAGCTTAGGGAGGTACTGGTCCTTCTGCTCCTCAGAGCCGTGCAGATAAATGGCGTTGTAACAACCATGCGACAGGCCGGGGTACATGCCGAAGGCCATGTTGGTCGAAACCACCATTTCCTGCACCATGAATTCCACCGTATGCGGCAGGCCGGTGCCGCCGTACTTGGGATCGGTGGACAGCGAGGTGAAGCCGTTTTCACAGTACTTGTCGTACGCTTCCTTGAATCCCGTCGGGGTCCGCACAACGCCGTTTTCCAGCGTGCAGCCTTCGCGGTCGCCTGTCTGGTTTAGCGGCAGCAGTTCGTTCTTCATGAACTTCGCAGCCTCTTCGAGCATCGCGTCGATCACTTCCGGGGAAGCGTCTTCATAGCCCTCATAGGTGCTGAGTTCGGATGCGTCCCACAACTCATGCAGGACAAACTTCATGTCTTTTACGGGCGCGTTATAGGCGTCTGTTACAGGCATTGGAGCCTCCCTGAGTTAGTTGCGTAAAGGCTTGTTGGTGTTGAGCATGTGCTCAAGCCGGGCGAGCGTCTTGGGCTGCTTGGCCAGAGCGATGAAGTGCTTTTGCTCCAGCTTGAGCAAGTCGCGTTCAGTTAATTCCTCGGTGACATCCGTGTCACCTCCGGTCAGCACCATTGCGACTTCACGTCCCACGTGAACGTCGTAGTCAGAAGCCAGGCCCTTCATATGAAACTCGTGCAGGGCCATATCGACCGCCGCGCGGCCCGTCGCGCCGGGCAGACGGAAGGTCTCTTCCTCCGGCGGCTGATAGCCTTCGACCATGCCGAGCGCGCGTTGCTTTGCATCAAACAGCACGCGCTCCTTGTTAAAGGTGATGCTGTCGTCTTCGTTGATGATGCGGAAGTCGCGCTGCGCTTCGAGGGCAGATTTGGCGACTTGCCCGGTCCCAATCAGCTCAAACGCTTTGACAAGCGCAGGCATCGGACCGCGCGGCGCGCGCTTGTTGCCGAGATGGCGGCGGATCATCTCCTTGGTTCCGCCCCAGCCGGGCAGAACCCCAACGCCGACCTCAACCAGACCTGTGTAGGTCTCGGCGTGGGCCTGAACGGCATCAGAGTGCATGAGGATCTCACAGCCCCCGCCCACGGCAATCCCGGCCGGTGCAGAGACCACCGGGAAGTTGCCCAGACGCAGCTTCATGTATGCATCCTGCCCGGCCTTCATATTCGCCTGAATCTGCGGCCAGGCGGCGATATTTGCGGCGAAGAGCATCAGGCCAATGTTCGCCCCCACGGAGAAGTTTTTGCCTTCGTTGTGGATGACCAGCGCTTTGTAGTCGTCGCCCTTCTCGATCGTCGTAATGACCTTGTTGAGCATGGCCATAGTGCCATCGTCTAAGGAGTTCGCGCGACTGGTGAACTCGAAGCAGAGCACGCCATCGCCGATGTCCCACACCGAAGCGGAGCCGTTCTTCATCACGGGTTCAGAACGCAGCTTGATGTCAGAGAGCAGCAGCACGCCATCCGGGCGCACAACCTGGGTGTAAGAGCCGTCGGCGCGCATGTAGAAGCGCTCGCCGTCTTCGATCTTATAGAAGGTGCCTGCTCCAACAGCATCGAGCAGAGCCGGCACGCTACGCCCTTCTTCGCGCAGTTTGTCAGCGATCCACTGGGCACCGACTTCATCCATTAGCTCGAAAGGACCCCATTTGAAGCCGTAGCCGGTCTTCATGGCTTCATCGACGTCGAAGATGGAGTTGGCGATTTCGAGCGCGTGGTCAGCGGCATAGATGAAGTACTTCGACATATACTCCCACGCAGCCGTAGCGAGGGTGTCTCCCGCTTCGAAGACCGCCCGCGCCCCTTTTTTGGACGCATCAAGCGCGGCCCCGGTGGCGCGCTCAACCGGGCGGTATTCGCCGGTTTTCAGGTCTTTGACTTCCTTGATCTTAGCACTGCCTTCCCGACGCAGGCGGTACCAGCCGCCCTTTCCTTTCCGGCCCGTGTAGCCCTCGGCGATCATGCCTTCGAGCAGCTTGGACTCGCGGTATTCCTCGCGGAACATGTCGCCCTGATTGACGTTGTCGTAGAGCGATTTAGAGACGTAAGGCCCAAGGTCGAGGCCGACCAAGTCCATTAACTTGAAGATACCAGTGGACGGAATGCCAAAGTGGCGGCCTGCCAACGCGTCGGATTCTTCGATGGTCAGCCCGTGATCCTCGGCCGCATTGGTTGCGACCTGAATCCACAGCGTGCCCAAACGGTTACCGATAAAGCCCGGCGTGTCCTTACAGTCGATAACCTTCTTGCCCAGCGCCACGTCACAGACCGAACGCAGGGACTCTCGTACCGCTGGATCCGTTGCATCCGTCGTCACAAGCTCCAACAGCGGCATGTAGCGCGGCGGGTTGAAGAAGTGGGTGATGGCGAAGCGCGCAGCACGGTCCTTGTCCATCCCATCGGTCAGGATCGACAGCGGGATGGTCGAGGTGTTCGAGCTGATGATCGCATCAGGCTTCGCGACGGCGGCAAGCTTGCGGTAAAGATCCTGTTTGATGTCGGCGCGCTCGATGATCACTTCGATGATCCAGTCGGTGTCCGCGAGGCGGTCCATGTGGTCTTCGAGGTTTCCCGGCGTGACGTACTTCGCGCGTGACTTGTGCATGAAGGGCGCGGGGTCGGTCTTCAGGGCCTTTTTGATCGCGTCCTTGGCAACGACATCGCGGTCTGTCACCCCATCAGGCACAATGTCGAGCAGATCGACTTGAAAGCCTGCGTTGGCGCAGTGAGCAGCGATGCCCATGCCCATCACGCCGGACCCGATCACGGCGATTTTCTTGATTTCAGTCATGGTTTTTTCCTGTGCGTCCCGGGCCTTAAGCCGCTTCCATGATGGTAGTGATGCCTTGACCGCCGCCAATGCACTGGGTGGAAAGCGCGTACTTCTTGCCTTCACGCTTGAGCAGCGCCGCAGCCTTGCCGGTAATCCGCGCGCCGGTTGCGCCCAGCGGATGCCCCAGGGCAATCGCGCCGCCGTCAAGGTTCACGCGCGCCACGTCCATGCCCAGGTCGTTGATGCAGGCCATGGACTGGGAGGCGAAGGCTTCGTTGATCTCGATGATATCGATGTCGCCAATGTCCAACCCGGCACGGGTCAGGGCCTTGCGGGTCGCGCCGATTGGGCCAAGACCCATGACGTCGGGGTCACAGCCGTTGATCGCCATGGACTTGATAACCGCCAGCGGGGTCAGGTTGTGCGCGCGGGCGTACTCGGCTGAACACACCAGCGTCGCCGCAGCGCCATCGGTGAGCGGAGAGGACGTGCCAGCGGTAACAGTGCCCGTGGCAGAGAAGGCAGGCTTCAGGCCGGCAAGGCCCTCAAGGTTGGTGTCAGGGCGGATACAGCCGTCCGCGTCGACGCCGTCCACGGCCACGATCTCATCCTTGAACTTGCCGGCAGCTTGTGCAGCGGCGGCTTTCTTGTGGGATTCAACGGCAAAGGCCTCCTGACTCTCGCGCGTCATCTGGTAGCGCTCTGCGACGTTTTCCGCCGTCTCACCCATGCCCATGTAGACGCCGTAAACGTCTTGCATCAGAGCCGCGTTCGGCATCGGGTTGAAACCGCCCATGGGCACGCGGGTCATGGACTCCACGCCCGCCGCGACAAATGCATCACCTGCCCCCATAGCAATCTGACCCGCCGCGTAGTGGATCGCCGACATGGACGAGCCGCACCAGCGGTTGATGGTCGCCCCGCCCACTTCCATTGGCAGACCAGCACGCAGCGCCACGAGACGGCCCATCAGCAAGCCCTGCTCGCCTTCAGGGGTCGCGTTGCCAAGGATGACGTCTTCGATGGTCGCTGGGTCAACATCTGCGCGCTCAACAACGGCCTTTACCACAGCCGCGGCCATATCATCGGGCCGCGTCTTGGTCAGTGCGCCCTTGTGCGCAGGCTGAAAGGCAGAGCGCGCGTACTGCGCGATTACGATCTGGGTCATTTCTGATGTCCTTTGTCAGAAGCAATGGTCTCAAGGGGAGAAAGCAAGACCAAGGGTTCGAAAGAGAGATTGAGTGAGAAAGAGAGTATGAAGGCTGAGAAAAGAGCGCGCCCGCACGCGAGCGCGCTCCCAAATTGGAACAGCCCGGTTAGGCCGCGTAGATTTCGCGGATGTCCTTCTTAAGGATTTTACCCACTTGGCTTTTTGGCAGTTCGGCCATGAATTCGATGCGCTCGGGCATCATGTAATCCACGATCCGGCCTTTGAGGTAAGCGGTCACTTCATCCGCCGAAAGGCTCGCACCTTCGTGCAGGACGACGGCGGCGAGGATGGTCTCCCCGCGCTTACTGTCTGGCACGCCACAAATGGCACACTCGGCGATGGCTTGGTGGCTGAACAGGATTTCTTCGATGTCACGCGGATAGACGTTGAATCCGTTGTTGGTGACGATCACGTCCTTCTTGCGGTCAACGATATAGGTATAACCGTCCGCATCCATCACGCCGATATCGCCCGTCAGGAAGCGACCGTTCTGCAAGCACTCTTCGGTTGCTTCAGGCCGCGCCCAGTACCCTTGCATGACCTGCGGGCCGGAGATGGCAATCTCACCCCGCTCTCCGGTAGGCATGAGCTTGGAGCTGTCATTCTCATCGACGATCTCGATCACCGTGTTGGGCACCGGCAAACCGATGGAGTTGATCTTGTCGTTGAGCAGCCGAGGCTCTTCACCGACAGGGTTTGCGGTCGCGATGGGGGAGGTCTCAGACAGGCCATAGCCTTCCGTCACCGAACAGGGCGCGATCTTCTCGAAATTCTGCTTGATCTCGTACGGCATGGCCGCGCCGCCGGAGACACAGTACTTCAGCGCGTCGAGTTTGATCTTGCCGGACTTGATGTCGGGGTGGTTGGCCAGTGCATTGAACATGGCCGGAACGCCGGCAAAGATCGTTGCGCCAGCACCCAAGGCCTTGGCCGCATTATCCTTGTCGAAGTTCGGTTGCATAATCATCTCACAGCCGCGCATAGCCATGTAGTTCATGCAAATGGTCATGGCGAAGACGTGGAACAGCGGCAGAACCGTCAGGATCCGCTCCTGCCCGTCTTGAATGCCGGAGAACCAGCGCCCGGCCTGCTGACAGTTGATGTAGATGTTCTCGTGGGTCAGCGTCGCTGCCTTTGGCAGACCCGTTGTACCGCCAGTAAACTGCAGCGCTGCGACGTCCGATGGCGCAATCTCCGGGTGCTTGAACTCGGAGCCGTTGCTCGTGACGTCCTTGTAGGTCGAGATTCCCGGACCGCTGATACCTTTGACCAAGTCCTTGCCGCGCAGCAGCGGGAAGAGCACGGACTTGAGCCCAGAGAGGGAGCCTGCGAAGGGGCAGATGATGAGATTTTGCAAGCTGCCACCGTTGGCGCGCGACTTTTCAAAGACCGGTCCAACGTTGGGGTAAACGGCTTGCAGGTCCGTGGTAATGATGACCTTTACGCCCGCCTGCTCCGTCAGTTTTTCCACCTGCTCCGCCGGGTAGGTCGGGTTGAAGTTCACCACGATCCCGCCGAGTTTACAGATGGCGTAATAGAAGACAGGGAAGTAAATGCAGTTCGGCAGGAACAGGCCAACCCGATCCCCCTTCTCTACCCCCATTTTCTGGAGACCCGCAGCGGCCTTGTCCACCAAGGCATCTGTCTCAGCATAGGTCAGGCCATTACCGAGAAACTCCATGAAGGGCCGATCGGCGAACCGGGCGACAGCAGCGTCCCACAGCTCTGGCAAGGTTCCGGTTGATATATCCATACCCCAGTCCAGATAGCTCGGGTATTTGGCGAGCCAGGGATGCTGTTTCTTTGCCTTAGCCATTTCGTTCCTCCCAGAAAACCATGGTTTCATTTCTATGGTGAAATCTACGTTTTACCCAAGGGGTGGTCAAGTAGTCTCACCATGCAATTCATGCACAGTCGCAGAACCTGCGACGTTTGACAGTGCGCCCGGTAATGATGATAGCAGAAGAGGTTAATTGCGCTTTCACTAAGCCCGGAGGCAGAGCGGACTGTGAGCACGAAACTTCCCAAGAAGCCCAAGCGCCTGCGCGCGCATCTGGAACACCATCTGCACATCCTCGATACCCTGCCGTTTGCGATCCTGCAGGTGAACAAAAAGTTCAAGGTCGTATGGGCCAATCTCGAAGCGAACGAGCTGTTGCAGACCGACCCGATCAATCAGGGGATCGATGACGTCTTTGGCCAGGAAGTGCTCTTCGACGCCGTTGAAGCGAGCTTTGAAGAAAACGAGGAAGTCCGCTTTGAGTTTGATTGGGGCGTTCGGCCGACGCTTTCCCTTCTCGCGACAATTACACCGCTGGAGCAGACCTCGACCCAAGGTGGACGAATGATCATCACCATCCAGGATCTGACCAGCCAGCGCCAAACCGAGGCCGTCCGCGCCGACTTTGTCGCCAACGTCAGCCACGAACTGCGCACACCACTTTCGACTCTCGTAGGCTTTATCGAGACCCTTCAAGGCCCCGCACAAGGCGACGTGGAAGCGTCAAACCGCTTTTTGGCGATCATGCGGGATCAGGCTGCGAGGATGTCGCGGCTGGTCGAAGACCTGCTGTCGCTGTCCAAGATTGAAATGAACGCCTCGGTTCTGCCCAGCGGCGCACTTAGCCTGCCCGAACTGCTCAACACCGTGAGCGAGTCACTGTCGCTGCAAGCCAGTAACAGCCAGCAAAAGATCATCATCAATTGCCCTAAGGATATCCGGGTGCGAGGTGACTCAGACGAGCTGACACAGGTCTTCTGGAACCTCATCGAAAATGGTCTGAAGTACAGTGGCGAAGGCAGCACCGTGACCGTAACCGTCAAACCTCGCCCGAAACAGAATGAAGTCGTTATCCACGTGGATGATAACGGGGACGGCATCGAGGAAGAGCACATCAACCGGCTCACTGAACGCTTCTATCGCGTCGACAAGGGCCGCAGTCGGGCCATGGGGGGCACGGGGCTGGGTTTGGCGATCGTCAAGCACATCGTTGCCCG
>CBFHUI010000030.1:0-3623 GCA_965658725.1 Alphaproteobacteria bacterium
CGGCTTCGGTGATCGGTCCCATGCGGCAGGAAGGCGGACGGATCAGGGTGCGCTCGACGACCGAGGGCACGCCCTTCTTCTCCAGCGTGGAAACCAGCGCCTCGCCGACACCAAGCTGTGTGATCACGTCTTGGGTGTCAAAGGCCGGATTGGGGCGAAAGCTGTCTGCGGCGACGCGAACGGCGCGCTGCTCGGCTGGGGTGTAGGCGCGCAAGGCGTGCTGGATCCGATTGCCCAACTGGCTGAGTACGCGGTCTGGAATGTCCTGTGGGTTCTGGGAAATGAAGTAAATCCCCACGCCCTTGGACCGGATCAGACGCACGACCTGCTCCACCTTTTCAATCAAGCCCGGCTCGGCATCGCGGAACAGCAGGTGGGCTTCGTCGAAGAAGAAAACCAGCTTTGGCTGGTCGGTGTCGCCTGCCTCCGGCAGCTCTTCGAACAGCTCGGACACCAGCCAGAGCATGAAGGCGGCGTAGAGCTTAGGGGAGGTCATGAGGGTTTCTGCGCTGAGGATGTTGATCATCCCCCGGCCGTTCGGGTCGGTGCGAATGAGATCTTGCAGCTTCAGCGCTGGTTCGCCGATGAACTTCGCCCCGCCTTGACGCTCCAGGGTCAATAGCGCGCGCTGGATCGCGCCGACTGAGGCGGTCGAGATCGCACCGTAGGAGAGGCTCAGGGCCTTCCGATGCTGACCCACGAAAACCAGCATCTGACGCAGATCCTTGAAGTCGAGCAGGGCCATGCCCTCGGCATCGGCGACCGCAAAGGCGATGTTTAGCACCCCTTCCTGGGTCGCATTCAGGTCAAGCATCCGCGCGAGCAGCAGTGGGCCCATGTCGGTAACCGTTGCGCGCACCGGGTGGCCCATCAGCCCGAACAAATCCCAAAAGGCGCAAGGACTGCCGCTGTAAGCATAGTCGTCCAAACCCAGAATATCGGCACGTTCTTCGAGCTTTGGGTGCGCCCCTCCGGCTTGGCTCAGCCCGCTGACGTCACCTTTGACATCGGCGACGAAGACCGGCACGCCCGCTTTGGAGAAGCCTTCGGCCATGATCTGAACCGTCACCGTTTTGCCGGTTCCGGTGGCGCCAGCGACCAGCCCGTGACGGTTGGCGTATTTGAGCTTCAGCCCCTGCGCCGCGCCGCTGTCCGTGCCGCTGCCAAGGTAGATCGACCCCTCTGGAACCACGACAAATCTCCTCAAATTTTCTGCTCTTGAGCCAAGTAACGGACCCAAGAGGACAGGGCAAGTCAGCTGTGGCCAAGATTTTCTGAACCATCCGGGGATGAAACTGCGGCCAAATGCCGTATCTCTTTGTCTTAGGAAAATTTTTTCGCTCCCGCAGATGCGTTTGAGGCGTTTATGAGAACCACTTTTCGGGCCCTTCTGGGCTTTTTCTTCCTGCTGTTGGTAACGGTGGGTATTGGCTTTGGTGGCTATACGCTGGTGCAAGGCCGATTGGACAACAATCAGGCCTCCGGCGGCCGAGGCGGTGGTTTTTTTGGCTCTCAAGAACCGACCTATACCGTCGATCTCATGGCCTTCGAGCGGCGCGACTACACGCCCATGATTACCGGCTTTGGCTCGATCAGTGCGGGCCGTACGGCTGATTTGAGGCCGCTGGTGAGCGGTTTGCTGGCCGACACCAGCGAGCGTTTGGTCGAGGGCGCGCTGATCCGTGAAGGCACGCCGTTGTTTACCGTCGATCCCTTTGCATACGACATCGCCGTCAAGGATGCTTCCATCGCCCTGCGCGACGCTGAAGCTCGGCTGGCCACGGCGCGGGCTGATCTGGATGTTGAAGAAGCCGCACTGGCGTTGGCGCTGGATCAATTGGCGCTGAGTGAAGCTGAACTGGCGCGGCAGACTGAATTGCAGGCGCAGGGCATCGTCTCTGCCGCCGCGCTTGGTAACGCCGAAAACGCGACGCTTGCCACACGCGCCAGCGCCGATGCCCGTGCCGCACAAGTGGCCCGCACAGCCGCAGCCGTACCCACGGCAGAACTCGCCGTCGAGCGCGCGGCACTGACGCTTGAACGCGCGAGCCGGGATCTCGCTAACACTGTGGTCAAAGCCCCGTTCAATGGCGTTGCACAGAACGTGAGCTTTGCGTTGGGGCGGCAGGTTTCGACCAACGATGTCCTCGCACGGTTGGTGGATCTGAGCCAATTGGAGCTGCGCTTCCAGCTTTCTGACGAGCAGCTGGGCAACTTGATCGGTGCCCGCGGAAACCGACAGGCGCTGCGCGATCTGCCTGTAACCCTGAACTGGGACGTTGGCGCGCAGCAGCTGACTTATTCCGCCACCATTGACCGGACGGCGGTCGCGATTTCAGAGAACCAGGGCGGCATCGATGTCTTTGCGCGCCTGACCGACGTCAACCCGGGCAACATCCCGCCGGTGGGGGCCTTCATGGCCTACAGCTTCCCTGAACCAACGGTGGAGAACGTCTTTGCCGTACCTGCGGCTGCTGTCAGCCCGAGCGGGGAAATGCTGGCCGTCACGGACGACAAGCGCATTCGAACCTTTACCGTTGATATCGAACGCCGCGTCGGCGATCTCACGATCGTGTCAGGGGACGCGGTCAAGGAGGGCGAAAGCTTCGTGGCACGCCGCTTCATCCAACTGGGCGAAGGCACCAAAGTGAACCCCAACCGCCCCGAAGTCCCGGAAGCGCCCGAAGCTGAGGTAGCGGCCATGAGCGGCGGCTTGCCGAGCGAAGGTCCAGTTAATCTGACCGATGAGCAAAAGACCTGCATGGCGACCCTGATCGCCGACTTGCCTGATCGGCCCAAGGAGCGCTTGCAAGGTGCAATCGAAAGTGGCGTGATCGAGAACCCCGAGCGGCTCAAGGGCATGCAGGAGCGCTTTGGTCTGGATATCGATTCCTGTTTCCCCGCGGCTGAAGTCGCGGCTGTCGCGGGCGATCCGGGCGGCTTCCCGACCGAGGGGCCGCTACAGCTGACCGACACACAGATCACCTGTCTGGTGGATCTGGTGGAGAATTCCAGCCTGCCGGCAACGCCCAAGGGCTTCATCATTCCGGCAATTGAATCCGGCACGCTGGCCGATCCAGGCCGCATGGCGGGGCTGAAGGAGCGGGCGGGGTTGGACTTGGACAGCTGTTTCCCGCCGACCCCGGCGATGGCAGCGGTTAGCGCGACGGTTGAAACGCCCGCCATGGAGCCGGGCGGCTTCCCGACCGAAGGGCCGGTGCAACTGACCGAAGTGCAGCAGACCTGCTTGATTGAGCTGATTGAGAACTCCAGCCTGCCGGCAACGCCCAAGGGCTTTATCATCCCTGCGATTGAGTCCGGGACGCTGGCCGATCCGGGCCGGATGGCGGGGTTGAAGGAGCGGGCGGGGATCGACCTCGACAGCTGCTTCCCCGGCACAAAAGCATAAGCGGGGGCGCAGATCATGGCTTTACCAGCATACCGCCCCGACCGTCCCGACGACCTCAGCGGCCTTTCAGGTGAGCGAGGTCTGTTTGCCGTCTTTGCCAAGCACGGGACGGCGGCGAATATCCTGATGCTGCTGATGATCGCAGCCGGGATCTATGCCTTCTTTAACCTGCGAACCCAGTTCTTCCCTGACTTTGTGCAGGACCGCATTACGG
>CBFHUI010000030.1:3633-27601 GCA_965658725.1 Alphaproteobacteria bacterium
TGAGCCCGAGTTGCGCTTTCTTGACGACGTGGAGACCGTGTACGCGACCGCCGCAGACGGCACTGCAGTCGTGTCCATGCTGTTCAACGTCGGTACCAACATGGAGCGGGCGCAAAGCGATGTTCAAGCCGCTGTTGATGCGGTGGAGGCGAGCTTCCCAGAGGATCCGGGCGATGCGCGGGTAACGGTCTCCGCCTTCCGTGATCCAGTCTCGTCGATCCTGATCGCCGGGCCCTTGGATGAGAACGGGCTCAAGGCCATCGCTGAGCGGATGCGCGACGATCTGCTCGCGCTGGGCTTGCTGGAGGTCAACATTCAGGGCGCGCGCGACCCGCAGATTGAAGTCGAAGTCGATGAAGTCGCGCTGCGCCGTCTGGGTCTGACCCCGGCGGATGTCTCTTCAGCCATCGCCCGCCGGGCTCAAGATCTGCCAGCGGGCACACTGGGCGGTGAACAGGCCGTGCGCACCCTCGGGACCGAAGCAACGGCTGACTCGGTCGCTCAGGCTCAGATCCGTGCGCAGTCAGACGGCACAATCATCCGGGTCTCCGACGTTGCCGAAGTGCGCGAGGTGGTGCCCAACACCGGGCGCACGATCTACTACAAAGGCCAGCCGGCAGTCTCGCTGGAAATTCGACGGGGAGCGGAGGGCGATGCCATCCGCCAGCAGGCCGTGATCCGGGACTACGTCGAAGAAATCCGCCCGACGCTCCCGGCTAACGTCACGATGGTCAACTACAACATCTTTGCTGACCTGATCCTCGGGCGCGTGTTGTTGCTGCGGGATAACGCGGTGTTTGGCGTGGTGATCGTACTCGCCTTCCTCTTCCTGTTCCTCAACGTGCGCACTGGACTTTGGATCGCCGTGGGTATTCCGGTATCGATTGCGGCGACGCTGGGGGTGATGCTGGCGCTGGGTCTGTCGATCAACATGCTGACTCTGTTCGCACTCATCCTGTCGCTGGGGATCATCGTCGATGATGCCATTGTGGTGGGGGAGTACGCCGACTTTTTGCACGAGCAGGGCTATACGCCGTCGCAGGCCGCCATCATTGGTGCGCAGCGGATGGTGGGGCCGGTTTCTGCAGCGGCGGCGACGACGGTGCTGGCCTTTGGTGTGCTCTATTTCCTGCCTGGCCGCTTTGGCAACTTTACGCAGGACATCGCGGTTACTGTGGTGGCGGTGCTGATCGCCTCGCTGATCGAGTGTTTCCTCGTGCTGCCCGGCCATATGTATCACGCGCTCAAGGCGCGGGAGCGGGGGCAACGGCAGTTGCGCTCGGGCAATGGCTATCCCACGCCCTTCCACTGGGGGATCGCGTCCTTCCGTCGAAGCTTTGATTCGGGCTTTGAGACCGTGCGGCTGAAGGTATTCCGACCCTTCGTCGCCTTTGCCATTTGGGCACGCTACCCGGTTCTGGCCGGGGTCACGGTGATCTTTGCCTACTCGATGGCCATGGTGATGACAGGGGAACCGCGCTGGTCCTTCTTCATCCGGCCCGAGAACAACACGGTCAACGTCAACCTAACCATGGTCGAGGGGGCAACGCGTCAAGATACGCTGGCGCAGATGCAGTTGGCTGAGGACTACGTGCCGACCCTGATCGCGCAGGCGCGCGACAGCGGCCTGTCTGCACTCAAGCGCGAGCAGGACGCGATGAAGGAGGGGGCATGGTACTCCATCCCCAAGCGCGCTTACGACCGCGCGGCGGTGCAGGTGAAGATCGATAAGCTCCAAGAGCGCATCGACAACGTGCCCCCGGAAGAAGACATCACCATCATGTTCACCCAGGTCGGCGCGCGCGGTGGGCGCGGCTTTGGTGGAACGGGCTCTACCAGCACGGACCCGGACCTGCTGGGCAACCTGCGGGTTGAACTGGTTGAGCAGGACACGCGGATCTATTCGACCCGCAACTTGTTCTTCGGCCTGTCCAACATTCCCAAGCACCCCAAGCTTGAAGGCTTGGCCTCGCGGCGCTCGTTTAGCGGGGGAGACACGAGCTCCCTGTCGATCGCGCTGGTCGGCGGTGAGACCGAGCAACTCAAGGCTGCTGCGTTGCAACTGACCGCTTTCCTCAATGGTGTCGGCGGGGTTTCAGAGGCTGAAGACGATACGCCTTACGGCACCACTCAGCTGGTGGCGCGGGTCTCTGAACGCGGCGCGGCGCTGGGCTTTGACGCGGGCTCTGTGGGTGCGCAGTTGCGGTCTTGGCTATCGGGCTCTACAGCGGTGAACCTGATCCGGGACGACGGCGAGATATCGGTTCAGGTCAAGGTCGATGAGGCGGCGCAAACCGCAAACTTCCTTGCCGGGCTGGACCTCTATTCACCCACAGGCCAAGCGGTGAAACTCAGCCAAGTGGTGGATTTCACCGAAGTCGCCGGGTTCTCCCTGATCCAGTCGCGGGACGGTTCGCGGCGGATCACGGTGCAGGCCGAGCTTGATGAGGATCAGGGCAACGTTTCCGACGTTGAAGCGCGCTTGCGAGAGATCGGGGCGATCGGGTTGCTGGAAGGCGACTACGGCGTCGGGGTCCGGTTCGAGGGCGAGTCCCAGGACCAACGCGAGTTCTTTGTGGGATTTACCCAAGTGCTCGTGGTTGCACTGCTGCTGATCTATCTGGTGCTGGCGTGGGTGTTCCAGTCGTTCTTCCGCCCGCTGATCGTCATGGCGATCATTCCGCTGGGCTTTGTGGGCATGGTGCTGGGGCATTTGGTCCACGGGCAGGTGCTGAGTTTCCTGTCGCTGATCGGTTTTGTCGGACTGACCGGGATTATCGTCAACGACAGTATCGTATTGATCGGTACGATCGAGCGGCGGGCCAAACTGCAATCGGTAAAATCGGCCATCCTCGACGGCGCTGCCGACCGTTTGCGTCCGGTGCTGCTGACCTCGCTGACCACCATTGGCGGATTGACGCCGCTGATCTTCGAGACCTCGGTGCAGGCGCAATTCCTGATCCCACCGTCGCTGACCATTGTCTACGGTCTGGGCTTGGGCACGGTGGTCGTGCTGATCCTCGCCCCGGCGCTGTTCGCGGTGCAGAACGACATCGCGGGCGTGCTGCGCTCGACTGGGATCGTTGCGGGCGGGCTGATGCGTCGCCGGAAACCGCGCTTTGCCCGACCTGCGGCGGTTAGAGGCACGGCAAACGAGGGGGCGGCTGAACCGGTGTCAGAACCTGCCTCGGAAGGAGCCTAAACGGATGAGGCAGGAGGGAAGGACGGAGCGGCTGATCTGGGACGCGCACGTTTGCCTTCCGCTCTCCCCCAACACCGACGTGCGCGATCTGCTGGCTTACCGCGCGGCAGGGGTCGGCTTCCTGTCTTTGAACATCGGCATGTGCATGAACCCGCGCGTGCAGATTGACTCGGTGATTGAGCACTTTACTGCGGCCATCGCGGCGACACCGGGGCTTAAACTGGTCCGGAGCGTGGATGACCTCGACCAAGACGGCGTGACCGGGGTCGCCTTCGACCTCGAAGGCGCGCGGCCGCTGGAAGGCCGGGCCGAGGCGGTGACGGACTTCCATCGGCGCGGGGTGCGGATGATGCATCTAGCCTACAACCGCAACAATGACGTCGCCGGGGGCTGTCACGACGCGCCCATGGGGCTGACCGCGCTGGGTCATGACGTGGTGGCAGAGGCCAACCGGGTTGGCGTGATGCTCGACCTCTCCCACACCGGCGAAGCCTCATCCTTTGACATCATCGCCGCCTCTGACCAGCCGGTGGTCTACAGCCACGCCAACCCGCGCGCCCTATACGATCACGCGCGCAACATCAGCGACGCACAGATGCGCGCGGTGGCAGAAGGCGGCGGGGTCGTTTGCCCCACCGGGGTCGCCAAGTTCATGGGCTTGTCGCAAGCACCCAAGGCGGCGGACATGCTACCCCTGATTGAACACGTGCTGGCCGTGGTGGGGGAGGCGCATGTCGGCATCGGCTCGGACATGTGGTTCGGGCAGGAAGGCGTTGACGAGACCCCGCCCGGCGCACCCTTTGACCCCCATTACTGGTGGCCTGAGCGATTTGGCTATGACCACGCCGGCGCTGAGCTGGGCGGGGGCTATCTGGCGCCCGAAGAGTGGCAGGTGCTGCCTGGCTTGCTCGACCAGCGTTTTGGTCCTCGGGTCGCAGACCTGATTCTGGGCGAGAACATGCGGCGTGTGGCTCAAGCGGTCTGGCGCTGAATCGCGTGGGCGGGTATGGGCTGGGTGTGATGCGCGGCGCTGTACCCGTTCCTATCGCCCGTTTCCTTTGCCTGTTTCCCGAGGTGTGAGCCTGCTCCGCCGAACCGAGAAAGCCGCCTGCCCATGTTTGACCCCCGCCGCCATGCCGTTCGCCCTGATCTCGCCGACAGCCGCCTTGCCGACTTGCTGCCCGAGGACCACGCCGTGGTCGATGGCGCACTGGAGCAGGTGATTGCACCTGTGGTGCCGATCTTTGCCCACCCCAGCGGCACGGCAGAACGGGCGTCCGAAGCCTTGCTCGGGGAACGGGTGATGGTGTTTGAGGACACCGAGGGCTTCAGCTGGTGCCAGCTGCAGAACGACGGCTACGTGGGCTATATCCCAACAGCCGCGCTCACGCCGGAAGTCGCGGAGCCCACCCACCGGGTGAGCGCGCTCCGGACCTTTGTCTATGCTGATCCAGATTACAAATCAGGGGTTTCAGCAGCACTGTTCATGGGCTCAGAAGTGACGGTTCAGGCAACCGACCCTGAGGGCTACGCGCAGATCGGTGAAGGCGAGTGGGTGTTTGGCGGGCATCTGGCTGCGCTGGATGCGCGTGAGGCCGACCCGGTTGACGTGGCAGAGCGCTTTCTCGCAACGCCTTACCTGTGGGGCGGGCGATCATCGCTAGGGCTGGATTGTTCGGCGCTGGTGCAGCGGGCCTTCGCGGCCTGCGGCAAAGTTCTGCCGCGCGACAGCGACTTGCAGGAAAGCGAGCCGGTGGATTGGTTGGAAGATGTGCCGGGAACAGACTGGCAGGACGCGGCGCAACGCGGGGATCTGCTGTTCTGGCCGGGCCACGTCGCAATGGTCTGCGCCAATGACGCCCTCATCCACGCCAGTGCACACGCCATGGCCGTCGTGCGAGAACCACTGGCCGAGGCGGTCGCGCGGATCGAGGCGGCCGGGATGGGAGGACCGCGTTTGATCCGTCGTCCCCGTTTCGGCGAGGGCGCTTGACCAAACGGAAAAGGGCCCTCCGGCCCTTTGAGTCTTTGCTCGACCTGAGCCCGGTGAAAGGCCTGCCTTTAGTCGAAGGAAAACAGAGAGCGCGTTGAAGAAAAGTGCTCGAAGCTGGCCCCTTCATCCTCGGCGCGTGGCGGTGCATCGTCGCGTTCGTGCTCCAGGGCGCCGAAGTCGAACAACCCGCTATCGGCGAGCTGCGAAGGCCGAATATCCTGCGTGGCGTGGAAAATTGCGTCCAGTCGTCCGGGATTGGCGCGCTCCCACTCTTGTAGCATGGCCTTGATCTGAGCGCGCTGGGCCTGGGGCTGGGTGCCGCAGAGATTGCAGGGAATGATGGGGTATTCCATGGCGCGGGCAAAGCGTGCGATGTCTGCTTCAGCGCAGTAGGCCAGCGGCCGGATCACCACGTGGCGGCGGTCGTTGGTCAGCAGCTTGGGCGGCATCCCTTTGAGTTTGGCACCGTGGAAGAGGTTGAGGAACAGGGTCTCTACCATATCGTCGCGGTGGTGGCCCAGGGCGATCTTGGTCGCGCCCAGCTCTTCTGCAGTGCGATAGATCACCCCGCGGCGCAGGCGCGAGCACAGGGAGCAGGCAACCCGGTCGGCGGGCACCTTTTCTTTCACGATTGAATAGGTATCGGCCTCGATGATGCGATAGGGCACGTCTTGAGCGTCGAGATAGCCGGGGAGCACGTCTGCGGGGAAACCCGGCTGCTTCTGGTCGAGGTTCATGGCGATGATCTCGAACGACACCGGCGCGCGGCGGCGCAACTCGGTCAGCAGGGTCAGCAGCGTATAGGAATCCTTGCCGCCCGACAGGCAGACCATGATCCGGTCGCCGTCCTGGATCATCGAATAGTCGGCAATGGCCTTGCCCATCTCCCGCGCCAGGCGTCGGTGCAGGCGCTTGAAGTTGGTGCTGTCTCGCGACATGCGTGGTTGCTCGACGTCCGGCAGCGAAGGCTCCGGGCCGGTGGCGATGTCGATGGTCTGGGGCAGGGTGGTTTCCAGCGTCATGGCGGCTGTTTACCCCAGCGCACGCGCAAAGGGTAGAGTCCGCGGGGCGGGGCTGGCTTGGGTTCACAGCGGGGACGGGAAGGAATGGTGGGCGATGACAGGCTCGAACTGCCGACCCTCTCGGTGTAAACGAGATGCTCTACCAACTGAGCTAATCGCCCACTCCTCGGAACGCAGCGCGGTGCTGTGTTCGCGGTGAGAGGGGTATATCCCCGATCCGGGCGGGCCGTAAAGCGCTAAGTCACGCACGGGCCGTGGCGTTGCTATGCATGAACGGCGGAGCACGCGGAACGGTTCGTTCAAAGACTGAGATCAGTCCACCGGAGGCTGACAAAGGAAAGGCCGGTCCTGAACGGGGACCGGCCTTTTTCTTCGTCTCGGGGCGCTTGCCCGCTGGTGTTGAGGGAAGCGCAGAAGAAGGGATCGAGCTTAGTTGCTCATCGCCTGTGCGAGCAGCAGCGGGAGAAGCTGCTTGATCATGTCGCCGCTGGCGTCGCTGGCGTAAGCGGAAGGAAGGGAGTCTTCTTTGACCGCCGCTTCACGCTCCATTTTCAGCGCGATTTCCTCTTCAAGCTGAGCCCGGAGCTTCGCTTCGATCTCGGCTTCAAGTTCGGCCTGCTTCTTGGCCTCATTGGCTTCGGTGATCAGCGAGTCGCCGACCAGCGAGGACCGCAGGATCTCCTGCATGATGTTTTGCACCAGCTTGGAGTGGTTGCTCAGGCGGTCCAACTCCTGCTTGCGCTGGGTGGCGGCGGCGAACTCCGTATCGAGAACGTCGATGGTGCCGATCAGCGAGGTCAGCTGGTTGGTCAGGCCCGACTCGGACAGCGGCGCTTTCACGAACTCAGGCGCGGGCGCGATGGACTCGACCACTGAGGCCGGCGCAGGTGCCGGAGCGGGCGCTGGTGCCGGCGCCGGAGCGTAGGCCTGCTGCGGTGCAGAGCAGCTCAGGAAACGCTCGGAGGAGTAGCCAACGAAGGAGTTGCTGTTGGACTCGTAGACCTCACACCAGCCGGAAAGGCAGGTGCGGGCGTCGATCACGTTGCCCTTGGGTAAGGTGGCAATAATGTTGCCGTAAAGCGCAGGAGTGTCGCGGACGTTCAGCGCCTTGGCTGTCGTCGTGACCTGATCCCGACAGGAAGCAAAGGGGTCGCTATAGCCCTGAGCCGAGGCGACGCCAGCGCTCCCAAGGACCAAGGCGGCGACCGCCGCAGGTGTGAATACACTTTTTAAAACCAAGTTCATTGTTGGTCTCCTAAATGAGGAAGTGGCGTACGGATGGGGTGTGAAATTACGCACGTATGCGTTTCTCGCTTTCTCGGTGGCGGTAAAAATCCCCCTGTGGGGTGAAGCCTTTGTTTTCGTTTCAGAATGAAAATAGGATTGCAAAAAACTTCAATTTTGCCCGCTTAAGTGTTAGTTTGCTGCGAATTGCAGTGATTGGTGCGATTTCAGAGACGGATGGCGCGGCAGCTTTTGTCGCATAAGGTTGTGGGACACGACTCAGACGCCGAATCGAATCGTCTTTTGTCTCCTTCAGTACGCTTTATGAGCGTGACCTGCTGGCGCTGAGCATCACGATCCTGCTTTGGATGGAGCGCGTGTGTTGACCGATAAGGTGCAGGAATGGCGAGGTCCGACGGATGATCTTTTGCAGGTCGCCCAGGATGGTCGCGTGCCCCGATCGGAGCCGGCGCTGGCCGTTTCGGTCCCTCCCGGCGACGCGCTTCGCTTCGTAGACTTTACCCAATCAGACGACCGAGAAATCAACCTCGAAGGCCCGCCGGATCTGACCATCGCGCTGAAAATCGCGAGTCTGATCGAGCGTGACCGGGCGCTGGGCTGTGGGGCGCTGGACGGGGAGCGGCTCTATCTGCTGTTTCGCACGCCACGCGGTGGGAGGCCGGGGCGGGTGCTGGTCGGCGAGCGCGCGGTGGTCGAAGCGCTGGTGCTCCAGCAGTACGACCACGCCATCACCAAAGCAGAGCTCAAGCTGATCCTGCAGACACTGGCGGGGTTGAGCCTGCAAATCAGCGCGGTGCGCGATCGGGTGAGCATTGAGACCAAGAAGAGCCAGTCAAAGTCGATGCTGAGCAAGCTTGGCTATCCCGATCTGGGCCACCTGCGCGCGGTGTTGCTCGCCAGTCTGGTGGCGCAGATCGAAGACCGTCCATTAGAAGGTGGGGACGGTTGAGGCGCCATCCATCACGATCGCTGGCAACCCGAGCAGCGGCCCGACGCGCGCTGCGCCGACGGCGGGTGCGCCGCCTGTTGCAGGCTCGAAAGGCCCGCCATCAGGCCGCGCAACCGCGGTCTCAGGCAAGGATGGTTTCCGGCCGGAAGCCCGCCCCAACCGCTGCCACAGGGTCCAGCCCCCACAAGTCGCGCGCCAGTCCGGAGTAGACAGCGCGGAAATCGGTGGTGTGAACCATGTCGTCCTCGACCAGATCACGTGCCTCCAGCGAAGGCCGCGCGCCGCCAAAGCCGCCTGACACCCGGCCACCTGCGAGGATCACGGGAGCAGCGGTGCCGTGGTCGGTGCCTTCAGACGCGTTCTCGTGGAACCGACGGCCAAACTCGCTGTAGGTCATCAGCGTGACGTTGTTCCAGATCCCCATGTCCCGCGCTGCCCGCTCAAAGCCTGCCATGGCTTCATCGAGTTCTTCGAGCAGGAAGGCGTGCTCTTCGGCCTGATAGGCGTGGGTGTCGAAGCCGCCGTGGGACACCTTCATCACCGGCGTCGTGACGCCAGCGTCGAGCAGCTGCAGCGCCGCCGATAGTTGCAGTCCCAGCGCGCTGTCGGGCATGGCGAAGTCGCGGGTTGAGGACTGGCGCAGCTTGCGTTCGAGCAGGTCGGCTGTACCGACGGCGTTGGAGTGGACGCTGAGCAAGTGGTCGAGCGCGGCTGTCTGCCCGCCCGGACGCACGGAATGTGCGCCGCCGTCGCGGTCAGCGGCCGTGCCGCCTGCCATCATGGCATTCTCGTCATCATAACCGCCCAACACACCGGCGGCCCGCAGGGCGTCGGCCTGGTGGAAGAAGTCTTCGAGCTCCTCCAGCCCAGTAAAGCGTCCGGGTCCGCGCAAGGGCCCCATTTCGCCGCCGAGCCCGATGCCGTCGGCGTCCATCCCGGGGCTGTCCGCTGACATGAGCCGAGAGATCCAGCCTTGAGTCTCCTTGCTGTCCGCGCCCAGCCCGGCGTTCCAGATCTCTATCGACCGGAAGTGCGAGCGGTTGGGTTGGGATAGCCCACGCCTTCAACGCGGCGAAGCTCTCCGCGTTCCCAGTTGCGCGCGAGGCCCCGCAGGCTTGGGTGCAAGCCCATGTCGCTGCGGTTGCCCAGTTGCAGGACGTCTGACCCGGGCAAGGCGAGCGTGGGGCGCACGCGGCGGTAGTTGTCGTCGCGGTAAGGGATGAGGGTGTTGAGGCCATCGTTGCCGCCTTCCAGTTCGATCAATATCAGGGTGTGGTCCTTGCCCAACCCGGCCCCCGCTGCCCACGCGGGGGCAGTGGTGACAGGCAGCGAAAGGGCCGATGCGCCCATGAGTCGGAGCCAGTTGCGGCGGTTCATCGACAGGGTGGTCATGGTTCGTCTCCTTGGTCTTGGTCGCGGGGTGTGAGGGAAACAGCCTGCTACTTGAGCTGAAAACGGGGATCGAGGATCAGCGCGAAGAGCAGGTCATCGAGCCCTTCGACCGCCCGATCGCCGGTTGCAAGTGCTGGGTTGCGGATGGGCAGCAGGGCGATCTCAAGCCCGGCGCTTGTCTGCGCTTGCGCGGGCAGGGCGTCGAACCATGCGTCAGGGTCTGCGAAGGTCTCCTTAAGCCGCGCCTGATAGAGCGCGGCGCGCTGTTGGGCAGCGCTGATGTAGAAGGCATCGGCCTGTTCTTCGAAGCCGTCAGCGTTCATGTCGGTCGTGCCGGCCAGCGAGAGCAGTTCCACCGGCAAACCGGCCTGACCTTTCGGGCTGGTGCCCCATTGAATGGCGGGTGCCGCCTTGGTCGCGCGGGTGAGGGTGCCGCGACCGGCGAAGGCGCGGGCGATCTGCTTGCCCACCCGCTCGGTTTTGGTAAAGCTCGGCACGCTGAGCCCTTCGGCTTCAGCCTCGGCCTGCATGTAGCGCCACGTTTCATCATCGCGGGTCTGCGCAATCAGCGCCGGAGCGGCTTTGATCAAGGCGGCGATGAAGTCGCGTTCTTGCGAGGCCAGTCCGCCCCGGACGTCAGATGCTTCCCACGGGGTCAGCCAGAACTCGCGGTAGACTTCGCCCTCTTCGTCGCGCTCTGCCTCCACACGTTCAATCAGCGTGGACAGCGGACAGCCCCCGGTGCAGGCCCCTGCTTCTATGCCGAAGTAAGGTTCGCTCTCACCTTCGCCTTCCCCCAGACCAATCCAAAAGCGGACCGTTTGGAAGGTTTGGCCCTGAAAGCCGACGTCGTAGAGGGTGAGGGACACGCCCGTGTCCGACCAGTCGTCTTCGACTTCCGTCCAGACCCAGTCCAGCCCGGCCAAGCCAACGCGCAGGCCGCTGGTTTCTGTGAAGGTCTGGGACACGGGCAGGGCGGCAGCAGCGTCGGTTTCGGGTTCGTAGCGGTCGAAGGTCCAGACTTCCGCCATTTCCCGCAGGGTCGCCGTGCGCTGAGCCAGCGTCGCGTCCGTGATCCACGCAGGCCCCTCATTCCACCCGGCGACATTGGGCGGCAGAAAGGCCTGTTGCCCGCCGTCGATGGTCACGTCGTGCATGTCTTCAACCGTCAGCGGCACGGTGCCAAAGGTGCGGGCGAAGCCGATGTACAGCTCCCACGGGGACTTGACGAGCGTGCCTTGATTGCTGGGGTTCCAGAAGCCTTCGGTGCTGAGCATTCCGGCGTAGAGCGTTGGCAAGTCCCAGCCTGAGGCGCGCCACTGGGCCGTGAGAGCCGCAACTTGTGCGGGGTCGGGCTGATCGGAGATAAAGAAACGCCACATCTTCTCGACGATATAAGGGCCAAAGGCGGTGTTGCTCAGGATCAGATCGGGCAGATCGTCTGCGCTAAAGGCACCCGCCTGGCCGAAAATCGTCTTTCGTCCGCCATCATGCTGCGCCGGGTCAAACATGAAAGAGCCGTCGTCTTCGCGCACCGATTGTCCCGTCAGCGCGCGGGCGACTTCGCGGATGTCTTGCTCGCTGTAGCCGCGACCCTGACCCAGGGTAAATAGTTCCAGCACTTCGCGGGCGAGGTTCTCATTGGGTGCCTCAGCGGTGTTCTCGACGTTATTGAGGTAGACCAGCATCGCCGGGTCGCGCAGTTGGGCGCGGAGCATGTCCCCAAACGAGCCGCCCATGGTCTCGCGCACCGTCTCAAACTTGCGCGCGGTCATCAGGCTATCTTCGTGGGCGTCGAAGGAGGTGACGAAGTGGTCCATCCAGAACATCGCCATTTGCTCCTTGAACGGGCTGTCGGTGTTGATCGCCTCGACCATCCACCAGGCTGTCAGTTCAGAAAGGTTGACGTACTGCGTACCAATGGTCAGCTCGGCCAGCGTCTCTGACTTGGCGAACAGCAGTTCGATCGGCGCGCGCCAATGGTTGGTAAAGTCCGGCTTAGGCTGGCCGTCGGGCGCGCCAATGTCGTCCAGGATATGGGCAACGAGAGCCGCGCGCGGCTGGCCGATGAAGCGCTGCAGGTCTTCGGGGGAGGCTGCAAAGCTGGTGCGGGTCAGCGCGTGGCGCACGTCTTCAAGCGCAAGAGCTTGGGTGAGCGAGGCCGGGACGGCGGCAGCGGTGTCGCTGGCGTCATTGGCCAGCATGGTGGCGGCTGGAGCCAGGGCGCAAGCGGCAGCGCTCGCCGCCAGTAGGGCACGGTTCAGGGTTTTCATCTGCTGTCTCCTTTAGATGAAGGGCTTAAGGCGGTGTGGTGGTCGGGTTTGGGAGGCGACCTAGGTCAGGCCACAGATGTCAGAGGAACCAGAGCGCAAATTCTTCCTCCTCCAACAGAAAATCGAGCAGTGCGCTGCGCTTGTCGAACGGCAGGGTGTCGAGGAATTCGACAAAATCGACGAACAACTCGCGGGAGAGTTCCGTGCGTTGATCCTCAACAGCGTTGAAGTTTTCAAGCACCAGGTCGAGGTTCAAATCCTCTTCCCACAGCGCGGTGAGCATTTGGTCAGCCTCGGTGTCGATCAGCTCCCCGAGACCTTCGATGCGCTCGAAGCGCGCGTCGAGCAGGGCGTCGAGTTCGGCCCAGTCGCGGTCATTCCAGCCAGACTGCTCCAGTGTCTGCCATGGTTCCTCGCCGCGCTGGGACTGCCAAAAGACAAAGCCGACGGCACTCAGAACGCCGATATTCAGGAACAATGAGCCGAGGGCAACGGCGATGAGGAGACGGTTTCGCATGGTCATTTCCTTTTCCTCGCGGCGTCAAAGCTCAGGCTCAGCCCGTCACCAATGGCGCGGACGTCGATTTGGTGGGCGCTGGGGGCCTTGTTGGCGCTGACCAGGCCACCTGCCAACTGCGCGCCCGCCGTTGCTCCTACGCCGAAGCAGGCGAGCAGGCCCATGACCAGCGCCGCGAGCGTTGCGCGGCTGGTGCTGGCCTGACGGGTCGGGGATGCAGCGGCAGAAAGCGCGGCGGCGGTGTCTTGGGCGTCGAGGATCAGCAGCGCCAGATCCGGGTCGGCGAGCAAGGCGGCATCGAGCCGGTCCTGATCATCGGGGTTGAGCTTCATCCCGGCGGCGCGCTGTGCGGCGAGGCCGAGGATATCGTCGTTCGGGGTCATGGGTCAGGCTGCCTCATCAAAGCTGCCGTCAGGCTGTATGCCCGCGGCGCGGAGTTTCTTCAGCGCGCGCGCCTTGAGCACACGCACGGTGTTGTCGGAAATCGAGAGCACGCGGGCGATGTCCGGGCCGTCGAGGTCGCGGTCAAAGCTGAGCACAAGCACCAGCTTCTCCCGGTCCGTCAAAACGCCCTCGGGCACCACGGCGGCGATCGAGTGGGTCAGGTTCTGCACGGCGGGCGCGGCAGGTTCCGGCGCGGCTTCCAGTGCTGCGCCGGGGTGGCGGCGGGCGCTGCGCAGGGTGTTAGCCGCGGTTGAACCGGCGATCACGGCGAGAAAGGCGCTCAGCGATCCGCGGCCGGGTTCAAACTTACGCAGCAGCGCGAAGTCTCTGGCTGAGAGCCGCTCCAGCGTGTCACCGACCGCATCTTGGAACAGTCCCGCATCGGGGGTTAGTCCCTGTCTGAGAAAAGTAGCCCGCACGGCGGCCTCCAAAACCGGGCGTGCCGTGAGGACAAAGCGGCTCCAAGCGCGATCATCACCCGCATACAAGGCGGCAAAATCGGTTTGATCCAGGTCCATTCGGGCACACGGTTGTTCGTTGTTTCGGAAGCCTTACACAGGCAGACTAAGCCAGCGTTTACGCAGCCAACCACTTTTTTTGTTTTTTTGCGCAAGGGGGCGGGAAACCGTGGCCGAACAGCCGGAGCATTTTGTGAACCTCAGCGACGGGCGCGTGCACTTTCGCTACGCCGGTGCCGACGATGGGCCGACGGTCATTCTGGTGCATGGGTTTTCCTATGGCAGCTGGACCTTCAACTTTCTCGGCCCCCTGCTGGTCGAAGCGGGCTACCGCGTTTTTGCGCTGGACCTGTACGGGCGCGGCTTTTCTGATCGGCCCAAGGTCAGGCACGATCGCGGGCTGTATAATCGCCTGCTCTCCGAGTTTTTGGACGCGGTGGAGATCGACGAGCCAGTTATCTTCGTCGGTAATTCCATGGGCGGGGGCGTGGTGACAGACTTTGCAGCGCACCATCCAGGGCAGGTGCGCGGGCTTTTGCTGCTGGTCCCGGCGGGCCTTCGGTTGAGCGCGCCCATGAGTCTGGGCTGGTTGGGCGTGCCGGTGATCGGTGACTTGATCTGGCGCTGGGTCGGTCCGGGATTGGCGCAATCGGGGTCCAAAGTGCCGGACGTGCGGAAAATGGCTGATGCGGCAATGGCGCAGCAGGCCGCAATTCCAGGCTATTACCCCTCACTGCTGAACACCTTGCGCCATTTTCCGCTCGATGGTCTGCAAGGCAGTTTTGAGGCCGTGGGCGTGCAGGGAACCCCGGTCGCCGCCCTGTTTGGTGCAGGCGACGACTTGATCCCCATCGAAGCCGCCGACATCCTGCAAGCCGCTATCCCGAAAGCCGAGATTGAGCGCGTTGACGGCGGCAGCCATGACTTGGTCATGGAAGAACCCGAGCGGGTGCTTGCCGCGCTGGATCGACTGATCAAGCGGTCTTGAGCTGGTTAAAGATCAGGTGAAATGGTCGGGCTGGCGGGGTTCGAACCCGCGACCTCTCGTCCCCCAGACGAACGCGCTACCAGGCTGCGCTACAGCCCGACCGAACCGACGCCGCGCGCGCTGGGCCTGCGGCGATCGGATGAACGCCAGTCCTTACACCGCCGGTCGGGGGGCGGCAAGCGGAACTGTGGGCAAGGCTCACACCCGCTGAGCGAATTAGACTGACCGTTTGGCAAAGCGCGCGTGTGGCTGATGGCTATGGGCGCATTTTTGCGCATCCCATTGGTCGCTCCCCTGCCTATATATAAGGAAATCACCGCGCATAGAGGCAAAGAGGAGCCGATCCATGGCCGAGAACCAGACTTATGATGTCGTCATCATCGGTGGCGGACCCGGTGGTTACGTGGCTGCAATCCGGGCAGCGCAACTGGGGTTGAAGACGGCCTGTATCGAAGGGCGTGGCTCGCTCGGCGGCACCTGTCTCAACGTCGGCTGTATCCCTTCTAAAGCGCTCCTCCACGCCTCTGAGCACGTCGCTCAAGCCCGGCACGACTTTGCCGACTGGGGCATCAAGGTCGGTGAGGTCGAAGTCAACATCGGTAAGATGATGGACAAGAAAGAAGAGGTCGTGCACGGCCTGACGTCCGGCATCGAACTGCTGCTTGCCAAGAACAAAGTGGACTATATCCAAGGCTGGGCGAGCCTTGCCGGTGACGGCGCGATCAGCGTGGCGAAGAACGACGGCTCCTCCGCGACGGTGTCGGCCAAGAACATCGTGCTGGCGACCGGCTCTGAGGTGACGCCTTTGCGCGGTGTGGAAATCGATGAGAAGCGCATCGTGTCCTCGACCGGCGCGCTCGAACTCGAAGAAATTCCGCAGAAAATGGTTGTAATCGGCGGCGGTGTGATCGGCCTGGAAATGGGCTCGGTCTGGCAGCGGCTGGGCAGTGAGGTCACGGTGGTTGAGTACCTCGACCGGATTTGCCCGGGCATGGACAATGAAATCGCCAAGACCTTCCAGAAAACCCTCGAAGGGCAGGGGCTGTCGTTCATGCTCGGCCACAAAGTGACTGAGGCAAAGAGCACGGCCAAGTCTGTGACGCTGAATGTTGAACCCGCTGCCGGCGGCGAGCCGATCACGCTGGATGCAGACGTGGTGCTGGTCGCCATTGGCCGCCGTCCGTTCACGGAGGGCCTTGGCCTAGACGAGGTGGGCGTCGAGCGCGACAAGCAGGGCCGCGTCGTTGTGGATGGCAGCTTCCGCACCAGCGCGCCGGGCGTATTCGCCATCGGTGATGTCATCGACGGCCCCATGCTGGCGCACAAAGCGGAGAAAGAGGGCGTTGCTGTCGCGGAGATCATCGCGGGACGCAAGGTCAAGGTCGACTACAACACCGTTCCGGGCATCGTCTACACCGCCCCCGAAGTCGCCAACATCGGCTTCACGGAGCAGGAGTTGAAGGACGCCGGTGTCGCCTACAAGGCCGGCAAGTTTCCTTTCAAAGCCAACTCCCGCGCGCGGGCGATGGAGGAGACCGACGGCTTGGTCAAACTGCTCGCGCACAAGGACAACGGCCGCATTCTGGGCGCGCACATCATCGGCAAGGATGCTGGGACGCTGATCCACGAAGTGGCGGCGGTGATGGAGTTTGGCGGCAGCTACGACGACCTGACCCATATCATCCATGGCCACCCGACGCTGAACGAAGCGGTCAAGGAAGCCGCCATGGCAATCGACAAGCGCGCCATCCACGTCTAAACCCCGTTTGTTCGGTTAGGGAGGGGGCTCGGCGCCATGCTGAGAGTCACTGTTTTCGGCCCCGAGAGCACGGGGAAAACCACGCTTGCGCGCCACCTGTCGCGCGAGTTTGACGCGCTCTATATGCCCGAATATGGCCGCGCCTATACCCACGCGCTCGACATCCCCGAAGCCGACTGGACGCCCCGCCATCTGACCGAAATTGCCCGTCAGCACATCATGCTGCGTGAAGACATTCAGGCACGCGGCGGGACCGCGTTGATGGTTGAGGATACGGACGTGGTAAAGACCGCGATCTGGTCCGACTTCCTCTGCGGTGCCCGCGACCCGGCCTTTGATTGGGACGGGGTTGAGTTGCCGGATCTTTACCTGCTGCTGACCCCCGAGACCCCCTTTGTGCAGGACAGTATCCGCATGCACGACCGGCAGGCACGGCGGGAGGACTTCTTTGCTCGCTGTCTGGCGGAATTGGAGCGGCGCGGGGCAACCTTCCGGCTTATCGGCGGGGCAGACTTCGACGACCGAACCGCGCAGGCCGAGGGCTATGTCGAAGCCTTGCTCGAAATCGCCGACGACGACTGACCTTTTCCATGGCCCTGAACCACCCCCTAAAACAAGCCCGGCGTGGGCTGATGGCCTCGCTGTGGACGGCTGGGATGGCGCTCTCTGGCGCGCAAGCTTTCGCAGACGAACACGCAGAGCGTGAAGTTGGCGGAGAAGCGGGAGCTGTGCTGCCTTGTCCCTTTGGCTATGCGGCGGAGATTTGCGCCTCTGAGGTCAACCCGGGCTTTGAGTTCATCCCGGTAGATGGTCCGCTGTTGTTTACGGGCGAGGACGCCAGCGCGCTGATCGAGACCCACACTTTTCGCGTCGAAGTCGAAATTGGCGCGGGACCGACGGTGCGGTCGGTGCTGGCGCAGGTTCAGGACGTGCTGGGTGACCATCGGGGATGGACGGGAGAAGGAACGCTTGGCTTTCGACACCTCGGCTCAGCCGCTCCCGCGCTGTCGATCCTGATCGCGACCCCGGCGCAGGTCGATGTCCTGTGCGCCCCCTTGGATACGGAGGGGTATTTCTCCTGCCGCAACGGCGGACGGGCGGTGCTCAACGTCGAGCGATGGATCAACGGCGTTCCGCACTGGACGGCAGGGATCGAGGCTTACCGAGCCTATTTGATAAACCATGAAGTCGGTCATTTCCTGGGCAAGGGCCACGTCCGCTGTCCCGTGCCGGGGCAGCCAGCCCCGGTGATGCAGCAACAGAGCGTGGACCTGATGGGCTGTGCGCCCAACGGTTGGCCCTATCGCTGAGCTGAGCACGGGCAAAGCGGTCCGCGCGGGCTGGAAAGGGTCGCTTTTGCAGCAGTCATCGGGCGCGGCCTGACCCATGTCTGCTACAGTTCGACAACCGTGCTTTATCGAGGTTTCCAATGGCCGGCATGCAGATCATTTACTGGCGCGACATCCCCACCATGGTGCAGATCCGCGAGGGGCGGAAGCGCTTCACCGCGAACCTGCCTGAGCGCTTTGAAAAAGCGGTCGATGCCGCCGCTATGCGCGATGGTGACACGAGCACGGATGACTATCTCGCTGAGTTCCAGCGCACGGATCCGGTGGAGGTTGAAGGCGACTTGCAAGCCCTGGCAGACGCCAAGGCCGCCGAACTGGACGAAGCCTTTGACACCGAGCGTCTGCGCGCGCTGATCGCCAATGGTGGCCGCGCGGCTTAAGCGCCACACAGCAACCCAGTCCCGCTGCCCTTTTCACTGTACCGGGGCGCGATACTTGATTGAATGGACCTGCCACTGTGGCGCCAAACCAGCGCCGCATGGACAGGAAGAGACAGGAAGAGAAACTCATGACCGATACCAAACAGGCCGTTGTGAATCTGTTCAGCGACTTCACCGTTGAGACCACACCGAACTCGGCGGCCAAGATCCCCGATTTCAATGATCGTCTGCGCAACGACACGCCCGTTTACGTGACCTTCCTGCCCGGTTCGGATGTCTACGAGACGGTGACGTTGGCCAAACGCCTGCGGGGTGAAGGCTTCAACCCCATCCCGCATATCGCAGCACGGTCGATCCAGTCTGAGGACATGCTCAGCGAGATTCTTAAGCGTTACGTCGGCGAGGCCGGGGTCGAGCACGTGCTGACCATCGCTGGCGGCGTCGATAACCCGCTTGGTCCCTACGACAGCTCCATGGCTGTGTTGGAGAGCGGAATGATCGATAAGGCGGGGATCCGCAAGGTTTCGGTTGCCGGGCACCCGGAAGGCTCCCCGGACATCACTGATGAGGCGATCAAGGATGCGCTGGCGTGGAAGAACAGCTTTGCTGAACGCACGGGCGCTGAACTGGACATCGTTACGCAATTCGCCTTTGAGGCAGAGCCGCTGATCGCTTGGGACCGCCGCATTAACGCTGAGGGCAACCGCCTGCCGATCCGCATCGGCCTGCCGGGCCTGGCGACGATCAAAACGCTGCTGGGTTTCTCCAAGGCCGCGGGCGTGGGCAACTCCATCCGCTTCCTGATGAAGCGTGCCGCGGATGTCACCAAGCTGATGACGGTTAACGCACCGGACAAGCAGGTGATCGACCTCGCCCGCTATGTCGCTGAAGACCCGAACGCGGGTATTTGCGGCGTGCACATGTACGCCATCGGTGGCCTTAAGCGGACGTCGGCCTGGTCCTACGCGCTCCGCGACGGGCTGTTTGACGTCACCGACAAAGACCAGCTCAAGGTCGCTGTTGATCTGGGCTGATGCTGGATCAGGCGCGAGGGCTGGGATCGTCCCACGCTGCGCCTTGTCAATCACACCATAAACCGTCGCGTGCAGGCCAGCGTCAGGGCCAGCCTGCACCGATACACAGGTCAAAATTTTCGGGGCGCGTTGAGCCGTTATGGCTGCCTGCGTCTCAAACTGGAGTGCCCAACCATGGCCCACACGATTGTAGCCTCTGCCACCCGCGAATGGATCATCGGTGACGACAAGCCCTTCACGGTTATTGGCGAACGCCTGAACCCCACCAACCGCAAGACCTTCATCGAAGAGCTGGCAGCTGGGAACTACGAGCGGGTTGAGCGTGATGCCCTGTCCCAGACCGAAGCAGGCGCGCACATGCTCGACGTCAACGCCGGCATCCCGCCGCATATGGGTGACGAATCCAAGATCCTCGTTGATATGATCAATCTGGTTCAGGGGCTGACTGACCTGCCGCTGGCCGTGGACAGCTCGGTCAAGGAAGCGCTCATTGCGGGTGTTGAAGCGGCGCAGGGCCGTCCGCTCATCAACTCCGTGACCGGGGAGGACGAAAGCCTCGAAATCGTGCTGCCGCTGGCGGCGAAGTACGACTGTCCTGTGGTGGCGATTTGTAACGACGAAACCGGCATCTCACCGGATCCGGAAGTGCGCTTTGCCGTGGCCAAAAAGATCGTTGAGCGCGCGGCGGATCACGGTATCAAAGCCAATGATATTGTTATCGATCCGCTGGTCATGCCGCTCGGCGCGACCCCAGCGGACGCCGTGCTGACCTACAGCCAGCAAGCTTTCGAGATCGTCGCCAAGATCCGGCGGGAGCTGGGTGCAAACACGACGTGTGGTCTGTCGAACGTGTCCTTCGGTCTGCCGAACCGTCACTGGATGAACGGTATTTTCGTCGCGATGGCGGCTGGCTATGGCATGACCTCAGCGATCATGAACCCGCTGCACGAAGAAGAAATGACCTCTGTCCGCGCAGCCGATGCGCTGCTGGGGCACGATCAGTCGTGCATGAAGTGGATGGCCAAGTACCGGGCTCCAGCGCCTGAGGGCGCCGATGGTGTTGCCCGGGGCCGCAGAAGCGGCGGTCGCCGCCGCTCTGCTTAAATCTGCACTGCAATCCGCCCGGCAAAAGTCCCCCTGTTCGGGCGAACTGCGCTGGGATGCAGGCAGGGCGAGGGGCGTGGTAGCCTGTGCAATTGGACGCAAGTTTCAGGTTCCTTCTCCGTGCGGGTAAAATCGGTGTGATCTTCCCGTCGGGGGTCTTTTCCCATCCGCGATACACCCTATCTGACATTGGTAGGACCAATTCGCGGAGTGGGCGCTGAACCATGACTTCTTTTGACCGTCGATCCCTTCTGAGCGTGCTGGCTGGCGGGGCTGCAGCGTCAATGATGCCCGGAGCGCTGGCCTTTGCTGCGCCAGTGTTTCCAGGGGTGTCTGCCCTGTCCATGGATTTGTATCAGGGGAGCAAGGTGATCGGGCAGCACGCTTACGAAATCACCGGCTCACAAAGCGCACCTCGCGTGCGCACCACGGCGAACTTCGAAGGGCGGATATTGGGGTTCCGGTTCCGCTATGCGCTCAGCACCGAAGAAGTGTGGCAGGGCGGGCGGCTGCTGTCCCTGCGCTCCGAAGGATCGCTGCGGGATCAGCCCTTTGGCATGTCTGCGGATCGCGAGGGCGGTGCGCTGGCGGTGGTCGATGAGAAGGGCCGACGCTATCAGGCCGACGGCGGATTGTTGCCCACGACGTACTGGATGCCCAATTTTGTTCAGCAGAGTGCCGTGCTCGACACCCAACGCGGCGGCGTCTTAACCACGCAACCGCAGGCTTTGGGCAGAGGCACCTTCTATGGCCGCTCTGTGCAAGGCTGGGACATTGGCGGTGATCTGCCGATTACCATCTACTACGACGACAGTGGTACGTGGTCGGGGCTGAAGTTCAGCATCGCCGGGGCTCGCTTTCAGTATCGGCGGGTCTAGAGCGTGCGGGTTGCTTGGATCACCGGGGCATCCTCCGGCATCGGCGAAGCGCTGGCACGCGTCATGGCGCGTGAGGGCTGGCGGGTTAACATCTCCGCCCGGCGCGCTGAGCGGCTTGATGCGCTGGCAGCCGAGGGGCTTGGCGACATCCGGTCCTTGCCGCTGGATGTAACCGACGGCGCAGCGACGCGCGCGGCGGTCGCCCAGATCTATGCCGAAAGCGGACAGTTGGATCAGGTGGTTTTGAATGCTGGCGTGTTCTGGCCGCAAAAAGCTGAGACCTTCAAGGCCTCGGACGTGCACGACATGTTTGCGGTCAATGTTGGTGGGATAGCTGAAGGATTGGAGGCGGTTTTGCCGCCCATGCTGGCGGCAAAGAGGGGCAAGATTTGCTTGCTGGGTTCCGTTGCAGGCTATCGAGGCTTGCCGACCTCTCCGGCCTATTGCGGGACAAAGGCGGCGATTTTGGCCATGGGCGAGAGCTTGCGCCCGGAACTGGAAGGCACCGGCGTGGTGCTTCAAGTTGCTTCACCGGGGTTTGTGCGTTCTGAGGCAACGGCGATCAACACCTTTCCGATGCCCTTTTTGATGGAAGCCGATGCCGCGGCGGCTGCATTTTATCGAGGTCTGAACGGGCATGACCGGTTCGAGATTACTTTCCCCAAGGTCTTTGCGGTCATCCTGAAGTCGATGATGAGCTTGCCGTACTGGCTGTTCTTTGCGCTGATGCGGCCGCTGGTGCCGCGGGACTCGGTGACCGAGGAGGAGACTCAATCGGGTGGGGTTGGTGCAACGGTTCCTGCCTCTGCTGCTCGGCGGGACGACTAGGCGAGATGTCGGACCAAGACGCTGACCCTGTCAGCGTTCGGCTGTCGCCTCAGTTTTAAGGCCCACCCGCCCGCCCTGCCTTCGGTTCGCGGGGCGAACCGAGCGCTGGCACGGCGCCGTTTTGCGAACTGGGTGAGCGGCTGGTTTGGCACCTCAGCCCTTGTCGCCCTCACGGCTGATCCAGAGCACGATATCCCCCAGCCAGACCCCGAATTTCTTCATCCGCGAGCGGTTGATCATCCGTTCTTCATCGACCCCAAGCATGAAGTCCTCGAAGCTGAACACCATCTTTTCGCGACCCAACACCGGGTTTGGCAGGTCGTAGTTCAGGCTGTAGCGAGAGGTGAAGACGTTGGTTTCCGTATGCGACCCACGCCCCTCGCCAACCGTGTCTCCGGCGGTGAAGCGGTAGTCGTTGGCAGCCAGCTTGTCGATGGTCCAGATGCGCGTCTCGTAGCGGCCATCGACGAACCAGAACTCCTCGTTCAGCGTCAGGCGCTGGCGATCCTCTTCCCAAACCCCTTCGATCCGACAGGACATCTGTCGGCCGACAGCGCCGCTGCGGCCTTGATAGAAGCCTGTGCCGGTCGCAACCCCGTCGAAGAAGGTCTCGAGGTGGAAGGGGGTGCGTGAGGGCGCTGTGCCGTTGCTGATGTCAAAGGGCATGGGGTTGGCGTTCTTTCTTTCGGTTAAGAATGCGCTGGATCTGCGCCTGCTTGTGAGCGGTGATCGGGAAGCGCCAGCTCAGGCTGACAGCAATGACTTTGAGCGTGATCGGCAGCAGAGCATAGCCTCCGGCGATGGCCCACAGCGCTGCTGAGGCCTGCAGCGGGGCGTTCTCGACAAAGCCAAAGCCCTTGATCAGGAGTGGCCCGATCAGTCCGCCGGTCGCCACGGCGAGCGCCGTTGTCATGGACCAGTAGGCGTAAAAGGCACCCGCGCGGCTGCGGCCTGCACGCAACTCGTCCAGATCCACAACGTCGGCCTGGATGGCCTGGGGCAGGGTCAGATCCGCACCCAGCGTCAGGCCTGTGAGGAAGGAGATGAGCAGGAAGCCGTAGAAGCCGATCTCCCCGGCAGGAAGCAAAGGGGCAAAGGCAAAGATCGGGCAGGCGCTGAGCATGGCAACGCACCAGGCGCGATGCTTGCCCAGCCGCCGTGAGACCCAGAACCAGAAGGGTGTCCCGACCATGGCCGCAACAAAGTAGACAAAGAGAATGGCACCCACGGTGCTGTCCTCAAGCTTCAGGTTATAGCGCACGAAGGTCAGCAGCAGTGTCGGCGGCAAGACGTTGGCAAGGGCATTGATGCCGTAGGCCAGCGCCAGCCGCCAGAATGGCCCGTTGCGCAGGGCCGTGGTCCACGACTGGTGTAGACTGGGGGCGAGTTGCTCAGGGGGGCTGTCTGGGATCAGGCTCAGGCCGAGTGCGAGAAACAGGGGGAAGCCCAGTGCCAGACCGACGCCAAGGGCGGCGATGGAGCGATCGACCGTGGGGAAGGCGGCGATCAGGGCAAAGGCGATCAGGGTGCCCATGATGATGCCGCCCGTGCGGAAGGTGTTGAGCAATGAGCGTTGGTTGTAGGACTTGGCAAGATCAGGGGTCCACGCGCTGTGCGGGACTTCAATGAACTCGATGCCGATGTAGGCGAGCGTCGCCCAGAGTGTGAACTGCCAAAGTGGCGGTGGGGCTGCGGGGAGTAACAGCTGCCAGACAGCAATCAGGCAGAATATACCGCCGAGCAGGATCCAGGGCCTGCGTCGCCCGCGTACAAAAGGGAAGGCGATGTAGTCCGACAGCCAACCAACCAGCGGATCAACGACGAAGATGCATAGCCGCGCGAGAAACAGCGCAAGAGCCACCGCGCTAAGCCCTAGCCCAAGATCCTCGCCGTAGTAGTTCTGTAGCAGGACACCGAGCGGGATTGATAAGGCTGCTACCGGCAGGGCCGGAAGGGCGTAGCCAACGAGAATGCGCCAGGACAGGGAAGGTTGGGTGGTTTGGGTCATACACTAAGAAGTGGCGCAATTTCCCGCAGGTCAACGGCTTGAGCCTGAGACTTGTGCTGCATGTTTAAGGTGGCGCCGACTTGGCTCAGCGCGCTCCGCGCGCCTCACCAAGCGTCGCGCAAGTCGCCGGCTGCGCCGTCGGTCG
>CBFHUI010000031.1:0-27126 GCA_965658725.1 Alphaproteobacteria bacterium
CCTTGAAACCGGGGTACGCTCCAAAAAAGAAAACTGGCCTGCGCCCTTCCGGACGCAGGCCTTTTTTTGCGAGCGGTATTGTGGACAGTTGGTTTCTAGTCAGAGGCTGCGATTGATTGCGCGATAGCCTCCGCGAGCACGCCGATGTAATTCTTTTCAGGACGGCTCATGTACGCTGGGTTTATGTTGATCTCGCAGATACGAACATCAGGATCCTCCGCGTTCAACGGATCGCCTATGAAATCAACGCTAATCTCGGTCAGGTCCAGCGCGCTCGAAATGGTCTGAACGATCTCGCGAATTTTTGCTGACATATAAGTAGGAGGTTGGAACTCACTCACTGTTCCGTGCTTCCAGTCTGCACGCTGCAGCAGAAAGGCGCGCTTGCCCTTTGGTAGGCAATCTTCCAGCGTCAGCTTTTGCTGTTTCAGACAAGCCAAAACCTCTTCGCTTTCCAGTGTCTCCGAGGGCTCGGTTGCAGTGGCATACCGAAACTCTTCGACGCACTCGAAGGCACAGACATCCAGTATCAGGTCGTGAACAGAGCTCTTACCATCACCGACGATAAAAGGCCTTGGATTGACCTGCACCAAAATCGGCTGACCGTCATAGATACACACCCGGGCTGGGTCGCCTCTAAAGTGCTTCTCGAGGATGTAAACTTCTGCGTCGAAATCGGTGCGGATCAACACCTGCCGCAGCGCATCTTCATCGACAATGTTGGGAAAGACGCCGTCCTCAACTGATAAGCCACGACCGAAGTTGCCAAAATTTGTCTTCAGGACAACAGGATAGCCAATTTCAGTGGCCTTCTTGATGGCATCCTCATCGCTCCACACCTGATGAGAGTCGGTTACAGGGATGTCCATTGTCTTGAGTATTTCAAGCGTTGACCACTTGTCATTTGCCACCTGCTTTGCGAGCGTCGGCGTCCGATTGGAGCCAGACCCTCTCACCAACCTTGCGCGTGGGCCCAGACCAGCCTGATAGATGGTCTTGCTCAGCTCGTTCACCGGCACGTCGCGGCGAATCAGTTCCGCCAGCAGCGGACGCTGATTGACCCCACCCATTCCGGCTTCTGCCACTAAGCCGGCCGTTCTCTTCAGGCCATTCGTGAAGCGTTGTTCGTTCAACGCATCGGCCGATAGCAGCAGACCTTGGTTCAAGACAAACATGAGAAACTGGGCTGGCAGGTTAGGGGCGTTCTGGCGCGTGGGAATGCGATAGGCCCCCAGGACGTCGTCGCTCTCCGGATCCGCAGGGACAAAGGCGCCGGTCTGAAAGGTCGGCCAGAGTCCAATCTTTTGCGCAAGAAAGGTCCATTGTAGGAGTTTTGCCGTCTGGCTTCCTGCTTTAGCTGCGCCCAAGATTTCAAATTCCGGCAGCGGATCATAGTCGTAGAGCTTCTCGTCTTCCATCAAGAGCGTCTCGATGATAGCGGCAGCTACCGGATTGAAGACGTGGCCAGCTGCGCCTTCAAGCTGAAAGCTGATTGAAGGTGTCACAAAGCCATCAACGGGTGTGTCACTAAATATCAGCTTGTTCAGGGTAATCATGTCGCATCGCTCAAGCTTTTCCGATTAGGAAGTAACAAAGTACGAATGCACTATTTTTAAGGCAATAACGAATAAACAGCGTCGCTCGCATCGAAAACTGCAGGGGTACCCCTGACAAGATTTGTTTTGCAGGTCTTCGAGCAAAAAAGGGGGCGGGGTTGCCCTTAGTGGATCCGGTGTTCCAGTTGAAGCCGGTCCAGTTCGGACAGATCCATGGTCCGAAGCTTGTACCCCTCGTCGAATTGGAACAGGTGGTCGGGGCTAAAGACTCGCCCCGCTGGCATCAAGGCGCAAGTCGCTGGTGTGAAGTAGCAGATACTATGCCCAACAAGCAGTGTGCTTGAATCGATTTTTTGCACGATCTCCGGGCTGACAGGACGCCGAAGGCGCAACGGAATTCCGAGAGCTTCACAGAGACCTGAGGTCTCAGACCGCAGAATGAGATCATCGGCAATACAGACGTCCCCCTTGACGCAACGCTCTGCAATGTAACGTGATTTTCCACTCTTTGATGACCCGAACAAGAGGCTGATTTCACCTCCACTCTTCAACGCGGCGGCGTGCATCAGGTGAAAATGCCGCTTGGAGTCACGCACGCAAAAAGCCAAGGCAATGAACACGTCGTTAAGAGTGTTGATCAGATCGGAATGCGGTCGAGCGCCTGTGTAGGAGCGTGAATGCACCTGAAGCTTTCCGGTGTCTCGTACATCAATCACCGGTTCCACCTGCTTGTCCTCGGGCTCCGGTCGGACATCCCAGCCACTGAGCGACACCGTCAGTAGGTCAAAGATTGCCTGCGGTGCTCTCACGGCGACGCAGCAAGTCAGAGGCGCGTGTTGGGCGAGCGTGAAAGTCGGCATTTTGTTGCTCATGAGGGGGAGAGGCTTCGCTAATAAATTAATTTAGATCAATAAGACGTTTCAAGGATGCTCATCACAACGTAAGTATTACCGTACATGTAATGGAGTTTGAATTATGAAGCGTCGCGCTCTTCTGAAAACCATGATTGCCTATCCGGTTTTGGTCGCAGGAGGCCTTTCGCCTGCGGCTTTGGCATTGGCATCAAGCGCCTCAGCGCCGTCTGCACCATCAGCCCCGTCGGCCCCTTCCGCGCCTTCTGCCCCGTCGGCCCCTTCCGCGCCTTCTGCCCCGTCTGCCCCTTCAGCGCCATCTGCCCCTTCCGCGCCGTCCGCACCATCAGCGCCGTCCGCCCCATCGGCACCGTCAGCGCCCTCTGCGGCTTCCTCCGCTTCTGCGTCTTCGGGCCCCTCTACACCCTCTGCCGCATCAGACGCTTCGACTGCTTCTCAGCCGAGCGGCCCAGAAGCTGCTTTGGACGAGACGCTGCCAGTGACGCAAGAAAATCAGGATGGCGTGGTTGAAACCGTTGAAACTGAGCTGGAAAGTGACGGCTTGGTCCAGGTGGATTCCTCAAATCTTGCTTCAGTGCTGGCCCAGTTCAGCTAATTGTAGGGAGCCCAATCAATGAAGCATCTCTCCACACTCCTCGTCCTCCTGTGCTTCTTCGCCTTGCCCTCCAGAGGCATGGCGCAAGGGAGCATTCCCGCAGTGCTTTCATCCTGTGAGACGCTGGCGACAGTCGCAGCCGAGAAAGCCTGCGGCGATATCATAGCGGACTTCATCGGCACCGATCGCGCGGCGGCGCGGCGAGCAGAGCGCGTTATTAGGCAACTGAGCTGGGCCGCAAACAGCAACCGGGTTGATGCGGATGCCATCTTCATCGGGTTGGAGCTTGTGCAGCGCTCTGACTTGCCCAAAGTCGCCAAGCAAAGAGCCTTTGCTGTCGCCTCGAAAATCAGCCCCCTCGACGACCAAATCAATCCAAGCTTTAGGGCGATTCCCCCTGAGCTGACTGAAGCACTGGGTGCGGAGATGGATGGCTTTGAGCTCCTGACGCCCGAGGGTGAGACCTACACGATTGTTTCCACCTTCGCCTCTTCGGAAAAGCTGTGCCGGGTGGTGAGCCTTGAAACACGGCTGACCTTTGCCATCGAAAGCTTTTGCAAAGTTAAAGGTGGAGAGTGGCGCTAGAGAATGGCGCTCCCAGCTGGATTCGAACCAGCGGCCCCCGGATTAGGAATCCGATGCTCTATCCGACTGAGCTATGGGAGCGCATTGCCCTGATGTAGCAAATCAGCCGTCTCTTCGCCAAGCCTTTGCGCTCTCAACGGCGGCGCTGAGCGCTTCGGCGATGGCTGGCTCTCCGGCTGAATGGCCGGCTTGCTGCACGACCTTGAGATCCAGTCGCGGCCAAACCGCCTTGAGCGCGAATGCTCCTTCAAGCGGGCAGATCATGTCAAAGCGGCCGTGGACCAGCACGCCGGGGATCTCCAGCGGCGTGGTCAGCGCGGATAAAGCGCCGCGATCGGGGTCATCGAAGAAACAGGAATGGGCGAGGTAGTACGCTTCCAGCCGCGCCATGCGCCAAGCGCCTTCCGACCGACCAAAGCCAGACCCGCCCGCGAGCGAGGAGCACGCAGCCTCGTAGTTGGCCCAAGCCTCGCCCGCCGCCAACCGCACAGCACTGTTCCGGCTCGCCAATTGGGTCTGGTAGCCCGCCAGCGGGTCGTCTCGGAGCGACTCAGGCAGGGCGGCAAGCCAGTTGGCGTGGGCATCAGGGTAAAACTGCTTGAGGCCATCGAGGAACCACAAGCGATCGGAGCGCCGGCCCAGGAACAGTCCACGCAGGATCATCCCCTCGATCACGCTCTGATGCGCGCCGGCATAGGCCAGCGCCAGTGTTGCGCCCCAGGAGCCGCCAAAAACCAGCCAACTTGGCACCCGCAAGTAAGCGCGCAGCGCCTCGATGTCTGCGACCAAGTGGGGCGTGGTGTTGGCCGCAAGTGCACCGCTGGGCGTGGATTTGCCCGCTCCGCGCTGGTCAAACTGAATCACGCGATAATGGTCGAGATCAAAGAACCGCCGCGTCCATGCATTCGACCCGGCTCCCGGACCGCCATGCAAACAGACCACCGGCACGCCATCCGGGTTTCCGGCCTGCTCGTAGTAGAGCTTATGACCATCAGAGACGGGCAGATAGCCGGTATCGAAGGCGCGATAGCGAGGATGTTGTTCTGAGTGTTCGACCTTATCCATGCTTGACCCTATATCAGAGCAAACCTTTCACTTCACGAAATGAGTATGGCCATGAGCAGCTCCGCCCACACCGCTGATGATCTTGACCTTGAAGACCGCGTTTCCGCCCTCCTCGATCTGGCAACAAAAGCGGGCGCTGACCAAGCGGACGCGTCGGTGTTTGGCAGTGACCAGATTTCGGTGGCGCGTCGCATGGGCAAAGTCGAAACGCTGGAACGAGCCGACAGTTCGGGTGTGGACCTGCGGGTTTTCGTGAACGGCCAGATCGCGCAGGTCAGCGGCAGTGACCTGAGTGACGCCGGCCTACGTCGGCTGGCTGATCGCGCCGTGAGTATGGCCAACTACAGCCCCGCTGACCCCTTTGCTCAACTCGCCGAACCGGACCAGTTGGCCAAGGCTTGGCCCGAGATGGAGACCTGTGACCCCGTGGAGCCTGGTGCAGACGAATTGCTCGAGCGGGCCGCTATTGCTGAGGAAGCCATGCTGGGCGTCGAGGGCATTACCAACTCTGGCGGTGTGTCGGCCGGTTGGACCAAGTCTGCCTTTGTCATTGGCACCACAAACGGCTTTGTTGGGTCGATAGAATCCACACGGCAAGGCATGTCCGCCAGTGCCATTGCCGGCGAAGGAGAGGCGCAGAAGCGCGACTTTGACTACTCCATGGCTGTCTTTGGCGAAGACCTCCGCGACCCGGCGGACATAGGCCTGCAGGCTGGCTTGCGGTCGGTCCGGCAATTAGGGGCAAAGCCCGGCGCGACGGCGCAAGTTCCTGTCATTTTCGAACCCCGAGTGGCTGTGCGAATGTTCGGTCTGCTGGTTGGAGCCATCAGCGGTGAGTCTGTTGTTCGCGGTACATCTCTGCTCGCCGATCACATTGGAAAACCGGTGATCTCCCCTGACCTTTCGGTGTTCGAAGACCCCTTCAAGCATCGGGGGCAGGGGTCTCGCCCCTTTGACGGCGAGGGTTTGCCTGTTCAGGCCAATACTCTGTTCGACAAGGGCGTTCTGACCATGCACCTGCACAACCTTGCCACCGCCAAGCAAGCTGGCGTCGCCCCAACGGGTCACGCAAGCCGTGGCGGCGGCTCGATTGGGACGGGTTATGCCAACACGTGGCTTTCCGCTTCTGATCAGTCGGTGGAAGACATGCTCCGAGACGTCGGTGAGGCGTTCTACGTCACCAGCCTCATGGGGCAGGGAGCGAACATGATCACCGGCGACTACAGTCAGGGCGCGACCGGCTTCTGGGTGCGCAATGGGGAGTTGGCCGAGCCGGTTGAGAGCATGACGCTGGGCGGCAAGCTACAGGACATGTGGAAGTCCATGTCGGTTGCGAACGATCTTACTTTCTTCGGCGGCATCGGTACGCCCACGCTGCAGATCACCGGTCTGACGATCGCGGGCACTTAGACGCATCGGCGCGGTTGCTCCGCATGCTGTGGCTCTACGCACTGCTGACCTCACTGCTCTCGCCACTGGCGGGGCTGGTGCTGTTGCTGCGTGGCGAAAGTCTGCGTCGGACAGGGGAGCGCTTTGGACTGGACTTGCCGCCCGCGCCTGCCGCTCCCGTGCTTTGGTTTCATGCGGCATCCGTGGGCGAATTCCGCGCGATCAAGCCGCTGATCCTGCGCGACTGGGGTGGCCCGGTCGTCGTGACTGTGCAGAGCCGGCAAGGTCTCGCGACGGCACAGGCAGAAGCGGGCGATCGTGCAACCGTCCTTGCCGCGCCCTTTGACACCCCCTTTGCCATCACCCGCTTTCTCAACCGATTCCGTCCGCGGGGGCTGGTCCTGGTGGAAAGTGAGCTTTGGCCGGGCTGGATGGACGCGCTGGACCGGCAGGGAATTCCGGCGGTGCTGCTCGATGGTAGCGTTTCAGCGCAAAGCGCAAGGCACTGGGCCCGCTGGCCCGGTCTGCTCGCGCCCATCCGTCGAGCGCTCAAGGCTGTAACGGTCGCCAGCACTGACCGCGCGGCACCGTTTGAGGCGCTGGGTTTGGGGCCTGTGCGGACGGCTCTGCCGCTCAAGCTGGCAGGCCAAGCGCTGCCCGTTGATGCCGCCTTGGTTGCGCAGTGGCAGGCGTGGCGTCGAGACGGTGCCCCCTTGATCACTTTTGCCAACGTACATCCCACAGAAATTCCGGCGCTTAAGAGCCTGATCGCAGACCATATTCCACCAAACGCACAGCTCATCATCGCCCCGCGCCACCCCGACCGACTGCCCGCCTTTGAGCAGGCGTTTGCCGGCATGAACAGCGGCGACGGCGACGGGGAGAAGGTCGGGTTCTGGACCGGCTTTGGTACGCTTGGGTCGCTGTTTTCGCTGGATGGAATGGTGGTCGTCGGGGGTGGTTTTGATCCGAACATTGGATCTCATAACCCATTGGAATCAATGCGCTTTAATCGATTGACGATATGCGGTCCAGAGAGCGGAAAGCAAGCGGCGTTGATCGATGTTTTGCAGGCCCGTGGACTGGTGACGCAGTTGCCAGACTGGCCCGCTAAAGACGCGGACGCCTCCACGGTTTCAGACAGCCTCAGCACCCTCGCCGATCAGGCCGCGCAAGACGCGCTCAACGCGATCCAAGCCGTGCTTCACAGCAAAGAGCCCTGATCCTCATCTGCCAAACGGACCGCTTTCGCGGGCTTCTTTGTTTTTGAAGGGGCCGGAGTGGGCTTTGCCGACTTGCCACCCTCACCGCCCGCAACAACGTCCACCGGACCATCGATAAAGTGCAGGCGCAGCGCCGTGCCGTCGGCCACATCCGCTGCCCGCGGCACAACTTCACCGCTCACGTCACTGACCCAGACGTACCCTTGCTCTAGCAAGCGATCCCGGCTTTTGGCGAAGGAATCCAAGAGGCGCTGGGCGTTGTCGAGAACCTGCTGATTCTGCTTCAGTGTTCGCGCCGTTGACTGCTGCAACCGATCGGCGAAGCGTTGGGCGGCTACGGTTTGCGCCAGCGCGTTCAGCCGGGCGCTCGCGGCGCTGGACAGGCGCTCGCCCAGCCCTTGTGATTGGTCGGCCATCCGCTGCAGCTTTTCGCGCGGGTGGCGGACTTTGGCGGAGAGGGTGTCAAGACGGTTGCGCTGATTGCGGACGGCCGTTTGCAGGGCGCGGTCGAGGCGTTGGTCAAGGACGTCAAGCGACTGCCGCCGTTCGTGCAGCAGCCGGTTCGGATCGCCCAGCCCGCGCGCCAGACCTTCGAGGTCCGAGGACGCCAGAACCACCCGGCGCTGCAGACCGCGCCCCAGCCGCGCGCCAAGTTCCTCGATGCCGAGCATGAGGTCTGCTCGGACGGGTACGGCCATCTCTGCGGCCCCTGTCGGCGTCGGGGCACGACGGTCGGCGACGAAGTCGATCAGCGTGGTGTCAGTCTCGTGTCCAACGGCGGAGATGACGGGGATCGTGCTGTCTGCAACGGCGCGGACGACGACTTCTTCGTTGAAGCCCCAGAGGTCTTCGAGCGACCCGCCCCCTCGACCAACGATCAGGACGTCAGGACGCGGCACAGGACCGTCAGGGCTTTGGGCGTTAAAGCCACGAATAGCGGCAGCGACATCTGGCGCCGCTTTCTCTCCCTGAACCGCAACGGGCCAAAGGATGACGTGTCGCGGAAACCGATCGCTGACCCGGTGCAGGATGTCTTTAATCACCGCGCCCGTGGGTGAGGTCACAACCCCGATGACGCGTGGCAGGTAGGGGATCGGGCGCTTGCGATCGTTGTCGAACAGGCCCTCGGCCATCAGACGCTTGCGGCGGTCCTCGAGCAGCTTGAGCAGCGCGCCTTCGCCCGCCAGTTCCATCGACTCAATGACGACTTGGTACTTCGAACCACCGGGGAAGGTCGTCAGCTTGCCCGTAACGATGACTTCCATGCCCTCTTCCGCGCGCATCGCGAGACGCGAAACCACACCGCGCCAGCACACAGCGTCGATCACGGCTTTCTCATCCTTCAGCGTCAGATAGAGGTGACCGGAGCGGTGATAGTTGGGTCGGGAGATCTCACCGCGAATGCGCACGCGGTCAAACGTGGTCTCCACCGTCCGCTTTACCGCCTGGGCGATTTCGGAGACGCTGAATTCAGGTGCGTTGGACGCGGGTTGAGCTTCTGGCCCGTCAAAGTCGAAGATGTCCATAATCTTGGCTTAGCAGGTCAGCGGCGCTGGGCAAAGAACCGCTTGAGGACTTCTCCACAGCGGGTTTCTTCCACGCCGCTGATGACTTCAGGCACGTGGTGACACGTGGGGTGGGAAAAGACGCGTGGGCCGTGGTCAACGCCACCAGACTTGGCGTCTGCCGCGCCGTAGTACACCCGCCGCAGCCGCGCCAACGCGATGGCACCGGCGCACATGGGGCAGGGTTCAAGCGTGACGTACAGGTCGCAGTCGCTCAGGAATTTGGTGCCGAGGGCTTGGCTCGCCGCGCGGATGGCAAGCAGTTCCGCGTGCGCGCTGGGGTCACCGTCGCGCTCTACCCGGTTTCCAGCGGTGGCAATGACCGACCCGCCCTTCACAATCACGGCTCCGACCGGCACGTCGCCGCCGTCCGCTGCCGCGTTGGCAGCTGCGAGGGCGTCTTCCATGAAGGCCAGTGACACGGTGGCTTGTCCTAGACCTGGGTGCCGCCGACGGTGATGGCGTCGATCTTACACGTCGGCTGACCGACGGTGACGGGCAGGCTCTGGCCCGCCTTGCCGCACATGCCAACGCCTTTCTTGATGGCGAGGTCGTTGCCGACCATGGACACGCGGCGCATGACTTCCGGGCCGTTGCCGATCAGCGTGACGCCCTTGATCGGTTCGGCGATCTTTCCGTTCCGAATGCGATAGGCTTCGGTGATCTTGAAGGTGAATTGGCCGTTGGTGATGTCCACTTGGCCCCCGCCGAAGTCCACGGCATAGATGCCGTCCTGAACCGACGCGATGATTTCGCCCGGATCATCCTGCCCCGCTGCCATAAAGGTATTCGTCATGCGCGGCATCGGCGCATGCGCGTAGGATTCGCGCCGGCCGTTGCCCGTCGCACCGACCCCCATCAATCGCGCGTTCATGCGGTCTTGCATGTAACCGACCAGCTTGCCGTTCTCGATCAGCACGTTGCGCTGAGTCGGGGTGCCTTCGTCGTCGATGGCCAGTGAGCCACGGTGATCTGTCAACGTACCGTCGTCGATGATCGTCACCCCAGGCGCGGCAACCATTTCACCCATCATTCCTGCATAGAGCGACGTTTGCTTGCGATTGAAGTCGCCTTCGAGCCCGTGACCAACCGCTTCGTGAAGCAGCACGCCGGGCCAACCGGGGCCGCAGACGACGGTCATTTCACCGGCGGGTGCTTCGACGGCTTCAAGGTTCACGTCTGCCTGGCGGATCGCCTGCTTGATCGCTTCTTCCCACGCTAATTCGCCGATGTGGGGATCCAAGGCCGTGCGTCCGCCGAGCGCGAACCCGCCCGCCTCGCGCTTATCGCCGTCCTGCAGCATGACGGAAACGCGCATGGACGACATGGGCCGGGAGTCGCTCACCCGGAAGCCGCCGGGACGAAGGATGGTGACATCCTTGTGCGCCGTGGACAGGGAGACCGTCACTTGCCGCACCCGAGGGTCAGCAGCGCGCGCCGCGGCGTCGATGGTTTGGGCCAGTGCGACCTGCTTGTCGAAGGCCGGGCCGCTCTCAATGACGTCTTCATCGGTATAGGGGCGCTGATTGGTGCCAGCCGGATCGACGGCAAAGCTACCCCCGCCGGACTTTGCCGCCGCTGCTGCGGTTTCACCCGCGCGAGCCAAAGAGTCTTCAGTCAGGCGGTCAGAGTGCGCGTAGCCGGTCAGTTCTCCCGCGACCGACCGCAGGCCAAAGCCCCGATCCTCATCGTAAGAGGCGCGCTTTAGCCGACCGTCGTCAAAGATCAGGGTTTGGGCTTTGGAGTGCTCTAGGTACAGCTCACCATCATCAGCACCGGCGAGCGCCGATTCTGTTTTAGAAAGCGCGATATCCGGGTCGAGGTCGAGATCAGGGAGCAGCGGCAGGCCCATATTCAGTCATCCTAAGCAAAGGTGCGTTGCAGAGTCAGGTAGGCTCTGCCGCCGTCCTTGCCAAGTCTTAGGTTTTCCGAGGGCCTGAATTGCAGATTTCCCGCGTCAATACGCCCTGCGGCTCACCTATGACTTTGCTTGTGAAAGCATGTCGTCTAAGAACGGGGCGACGCGAACGGCGAGGGATTGGTTCGCCTTGATCCAGACCCCGCCGCGGTAGCAAATTTTAACGGGTAGTAGACAGGTCCAATGGTGCGGATTTTCAAATCGTTTTTGGTCGCTTTGTCCCTCATCGCTGTGGTTAGCGTAGCGGCTCAGGCTCAAGTCACGGTGCAGGGTTTCCCTGTGGAGCGTGGCGTGGGTTTCCAGGATCCGGCAACGCCAATCATGGAGCGTGCGGATGGTCAGTACAACGTGATGATGTTGCCGATTATGTCGGCGATCACGCTGTTTGTTCTTGGTCTGCTGCTGTGGACCTGCTGGCGGTTCCGCGAGCGTGAAGGTCATCAGCCTTCGACTGTGACGCATAACACGCTGATCGAAGTGGTATGGACGGCTGTGCCGATCCTGATCCTTGTGGTGCTGTTCATCCCGGCGATGCGCTTTCTGTACTTTAACGAGAACGGCCCTGACATGCTGATCAATGGCGAGCGCGGCTACGACAAGCACGCCGAGCTGGTGATTCAGGTGACTGGCAACCAGTGGAACTGGTCCTACGAATACCTGCTGTACCGCGACGAGAATGGTGTGGAGACTGACGTTTCCGGCATCGAATTCACCGCGAACATGCTGGGAAAAGACGAACTGCTTTCTGACCCACGCCGCGATCCGGGCCTGTACAAGGGCGAGACCGACTACCACGTCGCGATCCCGACAAACACGGTTGTCCGCTTCAACGTCACGGCATCTGATGTCTTGCACGCTTTTGCGATGCCAGCCTTTGGCGTCAAGGTCGACGCAATCCCCGGTCACATGAACGCCACGTGGGCGCTAGTGAACGAGGACAAGGACGGCCTTTACATCGGTCAGTGCTCCGAGATTTGTGGCGATAAGCACTCCTTCATGCCGATCGCGATCGACGCGCTGCCCAAGGATGAGTTCCTTGTCTGGGCTGCGAACGCGAAGTCGGAGCTTGAGGGCGGTGCCATTGGTCCATCTCTCGCCGCGCGCTACGAAAACCAGGTCGCAGCCGCGAACTAGACAAGCGCGCTCAGGCGCACGAACAGGGGAAGGCTGAGCGACGCCGCTCCGCCTTTCCTCAAAGAACAAGAATACAGGCCAAAGATTCAAGGAAGAGACTATGGCTTACGCAGCAGATCACGCAGCAGACCACCACGACCACAAGCCAAACCCGTTTTGGCGTTGGTTCGGCTCCACCAACCACAAGGACATCGGTACGCTGTACCTCGTGTTCTCCGTCATCACCGGCCTCATCGGCGCGGCGCTGTCGGTTGTGATGCGGATGGAGCTTTCCGATCCGGGTGTTGAATTCCTGGTTCGGGAAAACGGTGACCCGAACGGTCACTTCTGGAACACCATCATCACCGCGCACGGTGTCATCATGATCTTCTTCGTGGTCATGCCCGCGCTGATTGGTGGCTTCGGTAACTGGTTTGTGCCGCTGATGATCGGCGCGCCGGACATGGCCTTCCCGCGGATGAACAACATTTCGTTCTGGCTGCTGGTGCCTGCTCTCGCATTCGGTATCCTGTCGGCCGTTGTGGGCGGGGGTGCTGGTACGGGTTGGACTTTCTATCCGCCGCTATCGGTGATGCAGCCTGAAAAGATGTCAGTCTCGTTCGCGATCTTTGCCCTGCACATGGCGGGCGCATCCTCCATCATGGGTGCGATCAACTTCATCACCACCATCCTTAACATGCGCGCACCGGGCATGACGCTGCACCGCATGCCACTGTTTGCATGGGCTATGCTGGTTACAGCGTTCCTGCTGCTTCTGGCGGTTCCGGTTCTGGGTGGCGCGATCACCATGCTGCTGGCCGACAACGCGCTGGGCACGTGTTTCTTCTGTGCTGAAGGCGGCGACCCGGTTCTGTTCCAGCACCTGTTCTGGTTCTTCGGGCACCCTGAAGTTTACATCATGATCCTGCCGGCTTTCGGTATTGTCAGCCACGTGGTCAGCACCTTCTCCCGCAAGCCGATCTTCGGCTACCTGGGTATGGCTTACGCCATGGTGTCGATTGGCTTCATCGGCTTCGTCGTGTGGGCTCACCACATGTACACCGTCGGCATGCCAACCAACGTGCAGGCGTACTTCACGCTTGCTACCATGGTCATCGCGGTGCCAACGGGCATCAAGATTTTCTCGTGGATCGCGACCATGTGGGGCGGCTCGTTGCGCTTTACTACGCCCATGCTCTGGGCGGTCGGTTTCATCTTCCTGTTCACCCTAGGTGGCGTCACGGGTGTGATGCTGTCCATGGCACAGTTCGACAAGACCCTGCACGACACCTACTTCGTTGTGGCACACTTCCACTACGTGCTTTCCATGGGTGCGGTCTTCGCGATCTTCTGTGGTTGGTACTACTGGATCGGCAAAATGTCGGGTCGTCAGTACCCAGAGTGGGCTGGCAAGCTGCACTTCTGGACCTTCTTTATCGGCGTAAACGTAATCTTCTTCCCGCAGCACTTCTTGGGTCTGCAGGGCATGCCGCGCCGTTACATCGACTACCTCGATACCCAAGCCTTCTACAACGCCATCTCGTCTTGGGGTGCTTACCTGTCGTTCGCATCGACGCTGTTCTTCATCGGAATCGCGATCTACACGCTGGTGGCTGGTCGCCGAGTAGGTGACAGTTACTGGGGCGATGGCGCGACGACGCTGGAGTGGACCGTCTCGTCTCCTCCACCGTTCCACACCTTCGACGATCTGCCAGAGGTTAAGCCAGAGGCAGCGCACTAAGGTTGAGCATGACGCAAACCGTCGATCAAAGCAGCGCAGCGGCTGAATCCTCCGCGATCACAGCCGCTGAACTGAGTGAAAAGGCCGCGCCACAGAACCCTTCTGTGGCGCGCGCTTATTTCCAACTGCTCAAGCCACGCGTGATGACGCTGGTGGTGTTTACTGCTGCCGTTGGTCTATGGCTCGCACCGGGGCAGATCGAGGTATGGCGCGCCGTGCTCGGTCTGATGATCCTCGCGGTCGGCGCCGGCGCCTCTGGCGCGCTCAACATGTGGTACGACCGCGACATCGACGCGGTCATGTCCCGCACGGCCAAGCGGCCCATCCCCAACGGCGACGTGACCCCAAACCGCGCGCTGGTCTACGGACTGGTGCTGTCGATCGGGTCTGTGCTGGCTTTGGGGCTGGTGACGAACTGGGTCGCAGCCGGGATCCTCGCCTTTACCAATGCTTTCTACGTCGTGATCTACACCATGTGGCTCAAGCGGCGGACGGCGCAGAACATCGTCATCGGCGGCGCGGCTGGCGCATTCCCGCCAATGATCGGCTGGGCCATGGTATCGGGCGATATATCGTGGGTGGGCTTTGTTCTTTTCGGTCTCATCTTCCTGTGGACCCCGCCGCACTTCTGGGCACTCGCGTTGGTCAAGGAGTCCGAGTACGGCGCGGTCAAAGTCCCCATGCTACCGAACGTCGTGGGCGCATCTGAAACCAAGCGCCAGATCGTGATCTACACCGCACTGATGTCGCTTACCGGGCTGATCCCGTTCCTGCTTGGCGCGGCGGGCTTCATCTACTTCGGCGTGGCCTTGGCTTTTGGCGCGCTGTTCATGGTCAACGCCTGGCAGCTCATGCGGGGCGACTCGCTTGCTCCTGCAAAGCGCATGTTCGGATTTTCGATCTTTTACCTCTTCCTGCTCTTTGGTTTGTTGCTGGTTGACGCCCGCACCCACGTGACCCTGACCTGGGTCTAGACCAAGCGCACTTGGCGACCTGTTAACGGAGACCGACTGACATGTCTGAGAACAAGAATAAGCGTCCCGAGTGGACCAAAGGCCGCGCCCGCGGCAACTGGATCATTTTTGCTGTGCTCGTGGTGTTCGTGCTGGGCTGGTACGGTTACTTCCTGATCAACACCGCCTCGCGGGCCGCAGGCTAACCGATGACCGCGCAGCAGCAACAGTCGCGCAATACCCGCGTCCTGCTTATGACGCTGGGCGTGATCGCCGGGATGCTCGTCCTTGTCGCGACCGCGCCGGCGGCGTACCGCAAGTTCTGCGAAATCACTGGCATATCCGGCACCACGCAGGTCGGCAGCGCAGAGAGTCTTTCGGCGGCGCAGGCGGAGGCTATGCAAGGCGGACTGGGTGAGATCGAGATCCTGTTCACAAGCACGGTTGAGCCGAGCCTGGATTGGAAATTTCGCCCCAAGCAGCGCACTGTTACGATCCCGGTGGGTGAGCAGGGGCAGGTCGAATACCTCGCCAAAAACCTCTCGAAAACAGCGACCACACGCGGCACCGCGACCTTTAACGTCACGCCGCTGCAGGCCGGGCGCTACTTTTCGAAGATCCAGTGTTTTTGCTTTGAGGATCAGCAGCTTGACCCGGGTGAGTCGATTGACATGCCGGTGGTCTTCTACGTCGATCCGGCCATCCGCGATGACCCCGATCTCAAGGATCTTCGCCAGATCACACTGGCCTATACTTTCTTCAACGCCGCCGACTGAGCGAACCGGCCGAGCGCTTTCCAAAAACGCAACGGTCGGAACCGCTCATAGGGCGTTGCACCACCGCGCGGCCCCGCTTAGAAGGGGGTAACGTTCAACACCTGACACAAGGGCATTTAGCGATGGCTGACGCACATCACGGTCCGAACCACGATTATCACCTGCTTGAGCCTTCGATCTGGCCGCTGGTGACGTCTATGGCAGTAGGCATTCTGCTGTTCGGTGCAGTTCTCATGTTCCACAACAACCCGGCGCAAGCTGATGGCCTGATGAACACGCTCATGGATGCGCGGTGGTTCATCGTGGGTCTGGGCGGCGCGGGCGTGATTGCCTCCGTGTTTGGCTGGTGGAGTGACGTGATCAAGGAGAGCCGTCAGGGCGATCACAAACCGGTGGTGCAGCTAGGCCTGCGTTACGGCATGCTGTTCTTCATCGCGTCTGAGGTGATGTTCTTCTTCGCCTTCTTCTGGGCCTACTTCAACTTCGGCGTCACTGAGGAAACCTGGCCACCACAGGGCACAGATTCCTTCAACCCGATCGACATGCCGCTCTATAACACGGTGATCCTGCTGCTCTCCGGTGTGACGGTGACTTGGGCACACGAAGCCATCCGCCACGGCGACCGCCGCGACTTCCTCGTATCGCTCGGCCTGACGGTGCTGCTCGGCATTCTGTTTACCTGCATGCAGGCGGTTGAGTACTATGAAGCCTTTGCTGTTTACGGTTACGGCTACAACGCAGAGGGCGTGGTCGAGACCTACCCCTCCACCTTCCTGATTGCGACTGGCTTTCACGGGTTCCATGTGATCATCGGGACGACTTTCCTCGCGGTTTGCTGGTTCCGTGGTCTGGCGAACAACATGACCAAGGAAAAGCACTTCGGTTTCGAAGCGGCGGCTTGGTACTGGCACTTCGTCGACGTGGTTTGGCTGTTCCTTTACGTGTCCATTTACTGGGGCATTTTCGACCGCGGCTAAGCGGTCCATGACGCGCGGGGAATCCATGTCTCAAGAGCCATACTTTCCCCGCCGCAGCGCTGCCGAGGCTGTCGGCCTCGGCTTGCATCAAAAATGCCCCCGTTGCGGGCTTGGTGCGCTCTACCGCTCCTTCCTGAAAATCAACGACCGCTGCGGGCATTGCGCGCTCGACCTGAGCCGTGAAGACAGTGGCGACGGTCCAGCAGCTTTCCTCATCTTTGGCATCGGCGGTTTCGTGCTGTTCCTCGCGTTGGTGGTCGAATTGGCCGCGCAGCCGCCCTACTGGCTGCACTTTTGCCTCTGGTTGCCGCTGACACTCGGACTGTTCTGGCTGTTTGCCCCGCGCATTAAGGCTGTGTTCATCGCACTCCAGTTTCACAACCGCGCCTCAGACAGCGGCCAGACGCGCTACAAGTGAACGGGTGAAGCCCATGATGAACAACCGCCACTTCAAGCCTCGTCCGCTGCTTATCGTGCTTGCCCTACCGGTGTTTGTGCTGCTGTGCGGGCTGGGGGTTTGGCAGTTGCAGCGGTTGGCTTGGAAGCTTGATCTTCTCGCCGCCCAAGACCTGTTGAACGCCGCCCTCCCGATTGAGACCGACCTCAGCCACCCGCTCTTTGGCTTGGACGATCACCACCCGGTCGTTCTCACTGGTACGCTCGCGCTGGGTCAGACGATCGGCTTTTATGGGCGCACGCTGGAAGGACGGCAGGGGCAGGATTTCTATGCGCCGCTGACCCTCAATGATGCGCAGATCGTCTGGGTCAAGCTGGGCCATGCGGCGGACTACGACACCACCGAAGCCCCCACCGCGACCGGTACGCTCCCACGCGGGCAAGTTTACGCCGGGGGTTGGCGTGGCAACCCCGCCTTCAACCCCGGCAACGCGCCCGAGCGCGGGCTGTGGTCGGTCGCGGATCCTCTCGAGATGTCGACGCACGTGGGGCTGGACCCAGAATTCACTCTGCCCATGCTGGTGGAACTCACCGAAAGTCTGGGCGAGCGCAGTCCGTTCAGGCCCAACCCCACAAACCCCGCCTTGCGCAACCCGCACCTGAGCTACGCTGTCCAGTGGTTCAGCTTCGCCTTGATCCTCGCCCTGTTCGTAGTGATCCTGAGCTTCCCAAAACGAGGAGAAACGGAATGACCAGCTACGCCGATATGGAAGCGCTCAACGCGCGCGCGGGAACCCTGTCTGAGGCGCTGTCCATGCTGTACTGGGACCAACAGGCGATGATGCCCGCCGGCGGTGGGCCGAGCCGGGCGGACCAGACCGCGCTGCTCGAAACCATGGTGCATGAGATCATCGCGGGTACGGATCTTGGTACCGCCCTCCAAGCGGCAGAAGGCGACAACACGCTCGACCCGTGGCAGCGCGCTAACGTGGCTGAGACACAGCGGCAATACATCCGCGCCACGGCGCTTCCCTCCAAGCTGGTCGAGGCCAAATCGAAGGCCGAGAGTCACGCGCTGGCGGTTTGGTCCGAAGCCCGCCCAAACAACGATTTTGCTGCTGCTTTGCCAGCACTGCGGGCTTGTTTCGATCTCGCCAAAGAAGCCGGTCAGGCCATCGCGGACAAGACAGGCCAACCGCTTTACGAGGCAATGATCGACGGCTTCGAGCCGGGCCTGACCGTGGCGCAGATTGATGCTGTGTTTGACGATTACGCAGCCTTCCTGCCTGATTTCCTCGACGACGTTCTCGCCGCCCAAGCCGCTCGTCCTGACCCCATGCCGATCGACGGACCCTTTGACCAGGCCACGCAACGCCAGGTGTTTCAGGAGATCATGGCCCGCGTGGGTTTTGACTTTGAGCACGGCCGCCTTGACACATCAGCCCATCCCTTCTGCGGCGGTACACCTGCCGATGTTCGCATGACCACGCGGTACCGCGATGACGACTTCATCGACGCGATGATGGGCGTTCTGCACGAAACCGGGCACGCTATGTACGAGCAGGGCTTGCCAAAGGCTTACGCGCGCCAGCCCGTCGGACACGCGCGCGGCATGGTGCTGCACGAAAGCCAGTCGCTCACCATCGAAATGCAAGTGGTGCGCAGCCGGGCGTTCATGAATTTCGCCGCGCCGCTGCTTGCCAAAGCCTTTGGCAAGAGCGGTCCAGCGTGGACGGCGGAAAACCTCTCTCGCCACACCGCGCGGGTTGCGCGGTCGTTTATCCGGGTTGAGGCTGACGAAGTCACCTACCCGGCGCATGTCATCCTGCGGTATCGGCTGGAAAAGGCCATGCTCTCTGGGGATCTCGATCTGGCGGACTTGCCGCAGGCTTGGGGCGACGGGTTGGAAGCGCTGCTCGGCATCCGTCCGCCGTCGGACCGCGAAGGTTGCTTGCAGGACATCCACTGGTATTCGGGCGCATTCGGCTACTTCCCGACCTACAGCCTTGGCGCCATGGCGGCGGCGCAGGTTTTTGCTGCCGCGCGTGAGCAACTTGACGATGTCGAAGGGCAGATTGAGCAGGGTACGTTCGCGCCACTGGTGGATTGGTTGCGTACAAACATTCACGCCAAGGCTTCCTCCGCCTCGACTGACGAGATCCTGACAGCCGCAACCGGCTCTGGCCTCCGCGCAGACGCGTTCAAAGCGCATTTGCGCAAGCGCTACCTCGACAGTTAACCTGCGCCCACTTCTTCGCCTGAAACGGACCCCGATCATGAACTACATTTCGACACGCGGCGCTGCACCACGGCTGGGCTTCGATGACGTTCTGCTCGCAGGCCTTGCCTCCGATGGGGGGCTTTATGTGCCAGAGACGTGGCCGCAGGTCGATGCCGATACGCTGCGCCGGTGGCGGTCGCTGTCCTATCAGGAGCTGGCGGTTGAAGTCATGCTCCCCTTTGTCGAGCAAAGCATTCCGCGTGAAGACTTTGCCAAACTGGTGAACAAAGCCTACGCCACCTTTGCCCACCGCGCGGTAACGCCGGTCAAGCAGCTCGACACGAACGTCTATCTGCTGGAGCTGTTCCACGGTCCCACCCTGGCCTTCAAGGACTGCGCGCTGCAGTTGCTGGGGCATCTGTTCGACTACGTGCTGGAGCGACGGGACGAGCGGGTCACGATCGTCGGCGCAACATCGGGCGACACAGGCTCGGCTGCCATCGAGGCCATTAAGGGCCGTCGTCGGGCAGACATCTTCATCCTCTTCCCTGAAGGCCGGGTGAGCCCGGTGCAGCAGCGGCAGATGACCACTGTGGACGCTAGTAACGTGCATGCGCTGGCCATCGAAGGCACCTTTGACGACTGTCAGGATCTGGTCAAAGCCATGTTCGCAGACGCAGAGTTCCGCGGAGAGGTCGGTTTGTCAGCGGTGAACTCGATCAACTGGGCGCGGATTATGGCGCAGATCGTGTACTATTTCTGGGCCGCCCTGCGGCTTGGTGCGCCGGACCGGGAGATTGATTTCTGCGTGCCAACGGGCAACTTCGGTAACGTTTTTGCGGGCTATGCGGCCAAGCAGATGGGTCTGCCGATTGGTAAACTCATGGTTGGCTCGAACCGCAACGACATCCTGACCCGCTTTTTCGAAAGCGACGACATGTCGATTCAGGGTGTCGAGCCGAGCCTGAGCCCCTCAATGGACATCCAGATTTCTTCGAACTTCGAACGCTACTTGTTCGACCTGCTTGATCGGAGCGGGTCCGCGACTGCGAAGACGATGACTGATTTTCGCGCCACAGGCCGCATGGCCGTAGGGCAAGGCGGGTGGGAGCAGGCGCGCCGTGATTTCCATGCCTTTTCCCTGAGCGATCCTAAGTGCCTCGACGCCATGCGCCGCTGGCACGCCCAGACCGGAGAAGTGCTTGACCCGCACACTGTGATTGGCGTGGAGCACGCCGCGCAGTTTGGTCGCCCCGGCGTGCCTGCTGTGGCGCTGGCCACGGCGCATCCGGCCAAGTTCCCGGCTGCCGTGGAGCAAGCGCTCGACACGACGCCGGAACTCCCCCCGCACCTGAGCGATCTCTATGAACGCCAGGAACGTTTCACCTCGCTGGCAAACCAGCTACAAGAGGTGCAGCAGCATGTACGCACTCACCGACGCGGCTAGCTGCAGCGTCACTGCGTACAATGGGGGAGTTCTTTGAGCGTCAAGATCAGCCAGCTTGATAACGGGTTGCAGGTTGTTACCGACCCGATGAAAGGCGTTGAGTCCGTGGCCCTTGGCCTGTGGTTCAAGGTCGGTGCGCGCTATGAAACTGCGCAGCACAGTGGCATGGCGCATTTCATCGAGCATATGCTGTTCAAAGGCACCGAACGGCGCTCCTCCTTCGCGATCAGCGAGGAGATCGAGGCGACAGGTGGTTACCTCAATGCCTACACAGGCCGTGAGAATACTGCCTTCTACGCGCGCATGCTGGCGCAGGACACGGAGCTGTGCCTCGACGTTTTGGCTGACATCCTTCAGCATTCCCGGTTCGACGCGCCGGATATCGAGCGTGAGCAAACCGTAATCAGTCAGGAAATCGCGCAGGCTGACGACGCACCTGATGACTTGGTGTTCACCGATTTTCAGTCGCAGGCCTTTGCGGGGCAGGGGCTGGGGCAGTCCGTTCTTGGCACGCAGGAAACGCTCGCCGCCATCGACCGTGACAATGCCACCGACTTCTGGCGCTATCACTACCGGCCTGACAAAGCGATCCTTGTGGGCAGCGGCGGCGTTGACCATGACGCCTTTGTACAGCTGGCTGAAAAGCTGTTCTGGCCGGACCGAGGCGAGCGCGGGCCGCGCGAGATGCCGGCCCCGGCGCGCTACACCGGCGGCGTCACGCTCAAGAACCGTGCGCTGGAGCAAGTCCACACCGTTTTGGGTTTCGAAGGCGCGTCGGTCACAGATCCACGTTACTTCGCCAGCGCTGTTCTCTCGACACTTTTGGGCGGTGGGACGTCGTCTCGATTGTTTCAGGAAATCCGGGAGCGACGCGGTCTGGCTTACCACGTAGGTGCCCATACTTCTGGCTATGCCGATACTGGCTTGTTCGCCGTGTACGCGGGGACAGCGCCTGAGTCTGAGGCTGAGCTGCTGACCGTGTTGATCGACGAATTTCACCGCTTGGCTGAAGAGCCCGTTCCTGAAGCCGAAATCGAACGCGCCCGTGCACAGATCCGGGCATCCTTGCTCATGGGTCGGGAAAGCACGGCCAGCCGTGCCGAAGACGCGGCGCAACAAATGCTGGTTTACGGCATTCCTCGTTCAGTCAGTGATCTGATCGGGCAGCTTGATGCCGTGGACAGCGACGCCATCCGCCGGGAAGCAGAGCTGATGCTCCAAAGCCCAGTGACTCTGTCAGCGGTCGGTCCGCTGGCAGATGCTGACGCGCTTTATGATATCAACCAGCGGCTGCACACCCCCGCCGTCGTCGCGGCCTAGTCGCGGTCAGCGAGGACCAGCGCTTGGGCGCAGATGGTCTTGCCATCAACGGACGTGATGCTGGGACTGCCGTGCAGGACATAACCGTCGGCAAGGGCTGCAGAAATCCGCTCGCAGAACTCCCGCGTATCTGGCCCGGTGAGCAGGCGATAGGCGAGTTTGGCTTTGGCTGGTTCTTCTTCAGCAGTAGGCTTAATGGTCTCGATCCGGTACTGCGCGGTCGCGTCATCGACGGTAGACCAAGCCATTTCCTGCCACTTGGCTTCGGCTTCTTCGTACGTGCTGTAAGGGCCAAAACGTTCTGGTACTCCGGCCCATTCCTTGAATGAGGTGTCCTTGAATGTGCCGCCAATGACCCAGAAGGCTCCGGCCGCGCCGACCTCCACGTTTTCTTCTTCGATGTGGAAGTGCGCGTTGCAGTTATCGACGGTTTCCCACGCCAGACGCTGCCATTCCTTCAGTGCTTTGTCATAGTCGTCGAAGGGGCCCTCACGGACCTCGGTGGCCCCCTCTGCAAGGTTCTTGAAGGCTGTAGATTCGTATTCGCCGCCGACGACCCAGAACTGACGCATGATTCCTGTCTCAACTTTTGTGTGGTGTGGCCGACACTTAGCTGGATGGAGGCTCGCTGTCACTGCACACGCGGGAAACTCAGGCGTGACCGCCAATGGAAGCAAGTTGGCCCGGATCTATCCCGAGCTTTGCAATCGCCTGTTTCCACGCCGGTTCATTCTCGGACACAAAAATCAGGTCGTGGTCCGGCTCGATGCTGATCCATGCGTTGGCTTCCAACTCCTGCTCCAACTGCCCCGGCGACCACTGCGAACAACCCAGGGCGATCAGGTAGTTCTCCGGCCCGATCCCATCACCGATATCGCGCAGGATTTCGACCGCCGTTGTCAGGCTAACGTCGTCGGTAACTTTGATCGTGGTATCGTGGCTGTAGTCAGGGGAATGCAGAACGAAGCCGCGCTGTTCCTGCACCGGACCGCCACGGGTCACGCGACCACTGGGCGGGACGTTGGCGTCAATGGACAGGTTTTCCAGCACTTCGGTAAAGGTCAGGCCAAGGTGCACGTGGTTGACCACGACACCCATGGCGCCATCCTCACCGTGCAGACACATATAAATCACGGACTTTTCGAACAGCGGATCACCGATATGCGGGGTCGCGACCAGCAGCTTGCCCTGCAAACCGTAGGGTGTGTTCGTTATCGAAAAGCCAGAGTCGGGTGTTCGTTCGTCCATACTCCTAAGACTAGGCGAGCGGGCCAGCCTGTAAAGGCGCAAAAGCGGCGTAAGGGGGTTCACGGCCATTCACACCTGTGGATGAGCGGGCTACACGGATTGATCAGAGGGACGTGAAGGGACAGGAGCGGCAAAATCACTTAAGGGATGGACCCAGAGACGAAAGCGCGCCACTCGACTGATGAAGCGCGAAACCACGCGCCTGACTTGGCTCGCTTCAACCGAACAGGGGTTTTCATGAGTGTTATTCACCGCCTTTTCCTTGGGATCATTGCGGCCTTTCTGCTGACAGCCGGTGTTCCGGCGACCACAGCGCAAGCTGATGCTTCGTTCTGGATGCAGGGTGTGCAGTCCGAAGTGCGGGTGATTTCTCCTTATACGGCGACGGGTGAAGACGCGGAGACCATTCCGCTGGGGCTCGAGTTCAAGATGAACGACGGCTGGCACATATACTGGCGCACCCCCGGCGAAGCAGGCCTTCCGCCCACGCTTGAACACGGCCAGTCCTTAAATGTCGAGAACGTCGCTTTTTCATGGCCTGTGCCAGTGCGTGACGTGCAGTACGGGATCGAGACCTTCGTCTACAAGGACAGCGTGGTCTTGCCCCTGGACGTCACGCTAGACGAGCCGGGGCAGCCGTTGGATCTGCGCGGACGGGTGGACTTTCTGATCTGTGAAGAGGTCTGTATCCCCGATAGCGTCGATATCGCCTTTAGCCTGCCTGGCGGAATGGCTGACGTCGCGCCTCAGGAAGCAGCCCTACTCAACACCTTCGAGACTCGCCTGCCGCGTGCCAATGGCGGTGCTGTGGGTCTAACGGTTGAGTCCATCGCCTTTGAACCCGGTAGCGACGCCGATACACCTGCGCTGGTCGGGCATTTGGTATCGGAGATCACATCAGTCTTCGAGATGAGCGCTCCTGACATATTTGCGGAAGTGCCCGAAGGCTTCTTTGTCCGCCAGCCGAGCGTCAGTTTTACCGACGACACCCGCATGCGCGCCACTGTCCGCGCGCCCGTTTTGCGTGAGTCCTGGGCTGCCGAGAGCCTCGATGAGGTTGAAGCTGTGATCACTGTCGTCGACGGTGGGCGCGGGGTTGAACTGTCAAGCTTCCGCCTGCTCGACGGCTTTGCGTCCAGCGGCAGTAGCGGTGCGTCAGGCGGCGTCTCTTTGCCGCCACTCGACCTATCGCTGGTTTCCGTGCTGGGGATGCTCGTGCTCGCCGTCATTGGCGGGTTCATCCTGAATTTCATGCCCTGCGTACTGCCAGTTCTGTCGCTCAAGATGTTCTCTGTGGTCTCTCACGGTGGGCAGGCAGACGCGAAAATCCGGCTTTCCTTTGCCGCCACCGCTGCGGGCATTCTGGTCAGTTTCCTGATCCTCGCGGGGGCTTTTGCAGCGCTTAAGCTGGCTGGCGCTTCCTTTGGCTGGGGCGTGCAGTTTACTCAGCCGGTGTTCATCCTCGTGCTTCTGGTTGTTCTGATTGCCTTTGCGTTGAATCTCTTTGGCCTTTTCGAGATCCCGAACATTCCGGGCATCGGCGGGTTAGGGGCGAACCAACGGGGTTATCTCGGAGATTTCACGTCCGGCGTGCTCGCAACATTGCTGGCCACCCCTTGTTCCGCGCCGTTTCTGGGCACCGCCATCGGCTTTGCGCTGGCTGCGCCGGTGATCATCTTGATCCTGATCTTTTTCTTTGTCGGTGTTGGGCTGGCGCTGCCCTACTTCGCCGTTATCGCCTTTCCTCGTCTGGCTGCGGCCATGCCCAAGCCGGGACGTTGGATGATGCGTCTGCGGCAGGTGTTGGGCCTTGCGCTTGTGCTCACCGCCGTGTGGTTGCTGGGCGTGCTGCTCAAGCAGTGGGGCGTCTCGTCCGACTGGCGCTGGGCCGCGGCCGGCGTGGCTGGGGCAGCCTTTGCGCTTGGGGCCTTCTTTGCGCAGTGGCGGACGGCAGGGGTGGGCAGTCTTGCCGCGCTGGTCCCGCTCGCAGCCGTTCTGGCGCTTAGCCCCCAAGCCTCTGCCAGCAAGGACGCGATCTTCCAACCCTTCAGCGACGCCGCCCTGACGGCTGCTCTCGATGACGGCAAAACGGTCTTTGTCGATGTCACTGCCGACTGGTGCCTCACCTGCAAGACCAACAAAATTCGCGCGATCAGCGTCGAGGAAGTCCGCGCCGCCCTCACGGCCAATGACGTGGTGGCGCTACAGGCGGACTGGACTGCTTATGATCCGTCGATCACCACCTATCTCGCGTCTGTTGGCCGCCGAGCGATCCCGTTTAACGCGGTCTACAACGCTAAGACACGACAGGCCGACGTTCTGCCAGAGCTGCTATCTCCAAACGATGTGCTGGAAGCGCTTGAACGAGCACGGTGAATGAACCAATTCTGAGGCATCTGTCTTTGTAACCTTTATTGTGAGATGCCTCTGATGACCATCCAAGTTGGCGACACCCTGCCTGATGTGACCGTGAAGACGTGGGACGACGGTCCTTCCAACGTGTCAATCGGAGACCTGACCGCCGGAAAAACGGCGGTGATCTTCGGCCTGCCGGGCGCGTTTACGCCAACGTGTCACATCAAACATCTTCCCGGCTTCGTCGAGCATGCAGTAGCAATCAAGGCCAAGGGCGTGGACCTCATCGCTGTGCACTCGGTCAACGATCCCTACGTCATGAACATCTGGAACCAGCAGCAGGGTTCGGAAGAAATCTTCACGCTGGCCGACTGGCAAGCCGAGTTTGCCAAGGCGCTGGGCGTTGAAAAAGATATGTCTGCAACGGGTCTCGGCACCCGCGCGCGGCGCTACGCGCTCATCGTGCGCAACGGCGAAGTCACATACGTCGGCGTCGGCGATCTCGACGTCTCTGGCGCAGAAGCCATTCTCGACGCGCTCTAGCCGCGATCAGGCGCGGCCGGGCATGGCCTGCCGCGCCAGTTCATCGCAGCGTTCATTCTCAGCGTGACCGGCGTGGCCCTTGACCCACTTCCATTCAACGACAGTGTGGCGGTTGCGGGCCTCGTCTAGGGCTTTCCACAAGTCCTCATTCTTCACCGGCTTCTTCGCCGCGTTTTTCCACCCTCGCCGTTTCCAGCCGTCGATCCACGACGTGATCCCGTCTTTGACGTAGGTGCTGTCTGTGGTCAGAACGACTTCACACGGTCGGGTTAGGGCGTTGAGTGCTTCGATGGCGGCGGTGAGTTCCATGCGGTTGTTTGTGGTTTCATCCGCGCCGCCGGAGAGCTCTTTCTCCGTCTCTCCATAGCGCAAGATTGCGCCCCAGCCGCCGGGGCCAGGATTCCCGCTGCACGCGCCATCGGTAAAGATCTCAACCCGCGCCATCAGGCGACGTCCCGCAACTCGCGGGGCAAGTTGAAGACGACGCTCTCTTCGCGCACGACTTCGATGTTTACCGTCACGGTGAAGCGCTCGCGCAGGGCGTCGAGGATTTCATCGACCAGCACTTCGGGCGCAGAGGCGCCAGCCGTTAGCCCCAGCGTGCTCACGCCTGCGAGGTCCAACGCGGCGATATCTGTGCCGCGCTGCACCAGATAGGCCTTGCTCGCGCCAGACTTGCGCGCAACGTCCACCAGCCGGTTTGAGTTCGATGAATTCGGCGCACCCACGACGAGAAAGCCTTCACAGCCCGGTGCGATCGTCTTGACCGCTTCCTGTCGGTTGGTGGTGGCGTAGCAGATGTCTCCTGCCTTGGGCTCAGAAATCGCGGGAAACCGCTGTTTGAGACGGTCGATGACAGCGCTTGTGTCGTCTACGGACAGGGTCGTCTGCGTCACAAAGGCCAGGCCCGTGCCGTCTTCGTCTGTCGGCAGTGGTAGCCCGGCAACGTCATCCGGCGTTTCGATCAGGGTAACGGCGCCCTCGGGCAGCTGTCCCAGCGTGCCGATCACCTCTGGGTGGCCCGCATGGCCGATGAGGATGACATGCTGGCCCGCTGCGTTGGCGCGCTCCGCTTCGCGGTGGATCTTGGACACCAGCGGACAGGTTGCATCGACAAAGTGCAGGTTTCGTCGCTCAGCCTCAGCCGGAACTGACTTTGGCACGCCGTGGGCGGAAAAGATGACGGGACGGTCGTCCGGGGCTTCGGTCAGCTCGTCGATGAATACCGCGCCCTTGGCCTCCAGCCCTTCGACCACAAACCGGTTGTG
>CBFHUI010000032.1:0-27116 GCA_965658725.1 Alphaproteobacteria bacterium
GCCAGCAACATCAGCAGCAAGCCAAACATCGCCTGCGTTAAAGGCATAATCGCCCGCTTGTGCCGTCAGCATGTCGCCGCTCTTGAGCTGCAGGGCAAGGCTGCCGTCGTCAAGGCGCTCGGAGCTAAGAACATCCGTTTGGACGTTGCGGAAGTTTTTGGTTTCCACACTGGTCGCGACATCGCCAATCTGAACCCGCTCGATAGGGTCCAGCAGCGTCACTTGCGTGGTCTGCGTCTGTTCAGTGGGCATGAGGATCGGCGTGGTCGATGCGGTTTGACCCGACGCCCAGCGCTGTACCTCAGAAATGGGTGTAATTGGCTCCAACTCGCCAACCAGATTAACGATGCCCGGCTCCGCACTGCTGCGAGTGGAGGGCAAGTCGGCGGAGATGGCGCTGCTGCCATTGACCCCAAAGTTACCGGCTGTTTCGTATGTTACCGGGTGAACGTGAGGAACGCTGGTCCCACCAGCGGCTTCACCCGATGCCACGTTAAAGAGGGGACCGGTGGTCGTCGTGCCGTCTGCATTAAGCGTGACGTTGTGACTCAGAGCTTCACTGCTGACCAGCGCGCTGCCGGCGACAGCCGAAAAAAGGCCCGTGCGGATGAAGGAGCGTTTTTTGCGCGCAATAGCGCCCTTGGCATTAAATAGCGAATGCATATTCTCGTTTCCAAATCGGTCTGCACTTCAGACTGGCTGAAGCCCCGGAAATTGAGGCGACGGTAGAATGCCAGACATCCCTGCAAGGGTATGAAATAACTCGCAAAACGTTAGCAACGTTTCTGAATTACACGAGTATGTATCTATCTCTTTAATTTGATGCAAGATAAAACTGAATTAACCCACTGTAAAAGCTTATTTTTGAATCGGTCGCCCTATTTCAACCCAAATTTGGGCCAAAAATGAATGGTGACAATCGTAGGTGTTTTCTCTGCAAATGAGCCAGTCGCCGCACTGATTCACTGATGGCTTCAACGAAGATGGGGATGTTTGGGACTACTAGCCGCGATTAGGAATCGTTCGGCACCCAAATTCGGTTTTCCCCACTGCCGATCCAGCCGCCCGTTCCTGCCGTCGCATAACCTTGAGGCTGGCTCACGATCGTCGTGGTCTGGGTGGTTCTGACGACTGGCGAAAGGTAGGTTGTCGTCACGGTATCGGGCTGACTTTGCCGCATCGTGACGGATGTTGCGCCGCCGCGGTAGAGACTGGCGGGCGCGTCTTCGACCAGTTCGAGGCCAAGGCTGCTGATCCGCTTAATCGCCATGCCGCGCTCGATACGCTTGTCGGGCCGGAGGGCAAAGGGTCCGTCTATCCCGGAGAAGCCGCTGGGTCGTTCCAAATCCGCGTTCGTGAAACCGGGGTTCGGCGTGCTCGAAGCAATGGTCAGGGCCATGGCTACGCCGTCATAAGCAACCGAGGACAGCGGATGCGGGGAACCGCCGAAGGACGCTGAGTAAGAATTCTGAAAGGCGCCAAACCCACGCTCAGCAGGTGACGCATAAATCGCGCCCAGCAGCGCTTGTTCTGAGACCAACTGGTTCGCTTGCTGATCCCAGACCGGAACACCGAGATAGCGCACGCGGCTCGGGTCCACGCCGTAGAAGTAGAGCAGAGATGCCATATCGCCTGCCTCGGCCGTATCGGGCAGATAGATCGCGTCAAAGCTCTCAGACCGCTCGCCGACAGCTTGTGCGACGGCGGTGCGTCCGGGTCGATCGTTGGGGTCGGCGGGGTAGGTCTCAGAGAATACGATTTGCGCACCTAGGTAAGGAGCGAGGCCAACGGCGGCATCTGCTGCGGCGCGGCCATAGGTGTCGGAGGGCGCAACCACGGCGATACGGTTCTGCCCGCTGCGTGCAGAGAATTCGAGCACGCGCTTGGTTACGGCTTCAGGCGTAATGCCCATGACGTATGCATTCCGCGCCGCGCGGGTGATGTCGTTACTGAAACTCACCACGTTGACGTTTCGGCGCGCAGCAATCCGTGACACCGGCGCGATGGCGTCACCGCGCAGAGGACCGAGGATGAGCCGAGCGCCTTCGCTGATTGCGCGGGAAGCAGCCGCCTGAGCGCCGGCGTTATTGGACTGGGTATCGTAAATGCGGGTTTCGAAAGTGCCAGGGACGCCGTTGTCCTTGATCGCCAGTTCTGCACCGTTCTTCATCGCTTCACCGATTTCCGCGAGCGGACCGGTAAGGGGAACCAGAATGGCGATAACCGGTGCCTGCACCGGCTCGATCACCGCGCCCTGCTGGGTGCCGTACTGGTTCTGCACCGCGACCTGGCCCTGCGGTTGGTTCGGATCGATCAGCGTGCCATCCGGGGAAATGACGCGCAGGCCGTTGGGAGTCATGACCATGCGGTAGACGGGTGCCGCTTCGCTGGTGGTCGCGGTGACTTGCCCATCAACGGATGTGTACGTGGTTTCGACACAAGCGGTCAGCGCTCCGAGCGCCAGTATCGCCAGGCCAGCAACAGCTCTTTTCATGCTCAACAACCAAGAGTGCATTAAAACAAACCTCTATTCTTACACCGTGATACACCCACGATGCCCAAAGCGCACGCTTTTATGCGAAAGGAGGGCCGGTCATTCGATAGGCGCATGCGCCCTGCTCGCTCTAAGCCCGTGACACTCAACCCGCTTGCGCGCACATTTGTCCTGATACTAGCGATTGCAGCCCCGTAAGCTAAAACCAGACGCGATTATACGCTATAGTTATCTTACATAGAGGCTTTCTGACACCAATCGGGCATTTCTGTGCCGCAGGAGAACATACGAATGTCATCGATCAGGCCGTGGCGGGACATCGAACGGCGAAAGACTCGGACTGTGATGGTCGGAAACGTGCCGGTCGGTGGCGAGTCGCCGATCACGGTACAGTCCATGACCAACACCCCGACGCCAGACGTTCAGGCCACAATCGCGCAGATCCGAGCGTTGGAGGAGGCAGGAGCGGACATCGTTCGGGTGTCGTGCCCGGATGAGGACTCAACAGCGACTTTTGATCAGATCGTCAAAAACGTTAGCGTTCCTATCGTCGCCGATATCCACTTTCACTACCGCCGCGCGCTCGAAGCCGCCGACAAGGGCGCGGCGTGCTTGCGCATCAACCCCGGCAACATCGGTAGTAGAGAGCGGGTGGCAGAGGTCGTTCGCGCCGCTAAGGCGAACGGCTGTTCGATCCGCATCGGCGTTAACGGAGGTTCGCTGGAAAAGCATCTGCTGGAGAAGTACGGCGAGCCTTGCCCGGAGGCACTGGTGGAAAGCGCGCTTGACTCGATCAAGCTGCTCGAAGACTGCGACTTCCACGACATCAAGATTTCAGTCAAGGCAAGCGACGTCTTCCTCGCGGTCGCTGCTTATGCCGGTCTGGCCGATGCCTGTGACTATCCTTTCCACCTCGGTATCACCGAAGCCGGCCCAGCGCGTCTGGGGACGGTCAAGAGTGCGGTGGGGTTGGGGAACCTGCTGTGGTCAGGGATCGGCGACACGATCCGTGTAAGCCTTTCCGCAGACCCGGTTGAGGAAATCCACGTCGGCTTCGATTTGCTCAAGTCACTGGGCCTGCGCCATCGCGGCGTGAACATCATCGCTTGTCCGTCGTGCTCTCGCCAGGGCTTCGATGTCATCAATGTCGTTACGGAGATCGAGCAGCGCGTCGCCCATATCAGCACGCCCATGGATGTTTCCGTGCTGGGCTGTGTCGTCAACGGTCCGGGTGAGGCGGCGCAGACGGTTTTGGGTCTGACAGGTGGTGGCAATGGCCGCCATAAAGTGTACATGGGCGGCAAGCCCGATCACAATGTCAGTGACGCCGAAATGGTGGATCACTTCGTTTCGCTGATCGAACAAGAAGCCGAGAAGATCGAGGCAGCAGTCGCGTCGTGAAATGGTATCCTTCCGTCCCGCTAGACACCCTCAAGGGCTGGGACCGTAAATTCAGTGATGTTGTCTTTGCCGTTGGCAACTTTGACGGCGTGCATCTGGGCCATTGCGCCTTGCTCGAAGCCGCACGCGCCAAGGCGAATGAGCTGGGGTGTCGCAGCGGGGTGCTCACCTTTGCCCCGCATCCGCGCCGTTTCTTCGCCGGCCCCGACCGTCCGCCTTTCCTGCTGACACGCGGGGTGGAGCAGCGGGCTGAACTGCTGGAAGCGACAGGCCTGGCTGACGTCATGGTCGAACTGGCTTTCGACACCACGTTGTCGAGCGTCAGCGCAGAAGACTTCGCAAGCACCATCCTAGCGACGCATTTGGGGACGAAGCACGTTCTCGCTGGCCCGGATTTTCGCTTTGGCAACAAGCGCGGTGGCGACATGCTGCAACTGGGGCGTTGGGGGCAGGATCTGAGCTTTGGTGTCTCAGCCGTACCGCTTCGCCATGACGCAGACGTCGGTGGGGTGATTTCATCCTCGCGCATCCGTCAGGCACTGATGGACGCCGATATTACCACGGCAAACCGGCTGTTGGGGCGGCAGTGGAGCGCGGAAGGTGTGGTTGAGCGCGGCGATCAGATTGGCCGCACGCTGGGCTTTCCAACGGCAAACCTCACTTGGCCGCGCCTGCAACTGCGCCCGCACTTTGGCGTTTATGCCGGCTGGGCCGCTGTCGAGGGCGGGCCGCGTCTTCCGGCTGTGTCTTATCTCGGTACGCGTCCGACGGTGGACGGCGAGGAAGAACGCTTTGAGGTCCATTTGCTGGACTGGAGCGGCGACATCTATGGCGCGCATGTCCGTTTTTGGTTCGACAGTTTCATTCACCCCGATCTCGAGTTTCAGGGCCTCGACGCGCTGAAGGTTCAGATTGCCGAAGACTGCGACGAAGCACGGCGACGGTTGGCGCTCTAGCTGGTTACCGGCGTTGCGCCCGTCACACTCGCGTTTGACCTCGCGTCCCTGTATTGCCTATGAGCACGTGAACAACCTTGACTGAGTAGCCCTGAAACCATGAGCGACACTGAAAACGCCCGCGATTTCCGAGAAACAGTGAGCACGCCGGAAACGGCTTTCCCGATGCGCGGCAACCTGCCGACGCGTGAGCCGGAGTGGCTGGCGCACTGGGAAGAGATGGGGCTGTTCAACCGCATTCGGGAAGAATCCCAAGGCCGACCCAAGTTCGTCCTGCACGACGGCCCGCCCTATGCCAACGGCAACCTCCACATCGGGCACGCGCTGAACAAGATCCTGAAAGACGTGATCAACCGCAGCCATCAGATGCTGGGCAAGGACGCGCACTACGTGCCGGGCTGGGATTGTCATGGTCTGCCGATCGAATGGAAGATCGAAGAACAGTACCGCGAGCGTGGGCAAGACAAGGACGACGTGGACGTCATCGAATTCCGCCGCGAGTGCCGTGACTTCGCGCAGGGCTGGGTCGAAGAGCAAACCCGTCAGTTCAAGCGCTTGGGCGTTCTGGGCAACTGGGAACAGCCTTATCTGACCATGCACTTTGAAGCCGAAGCACAAATCGTGCGGGAGCTGGGCAAGTTCCTGCTCGACGGTCAGCTTTACAAGGGAAACAAGCCGGTGCTCTGGTCCGTGGTCGAGAAGACCGCGCTGGCCGACGCCGAGGTCGAGTACTACCCGCACAAGTCCGTGACCATCTGGGTCAAGTTCCCGATCACCGCAGCGCCGCAGGCAGCGCTTGTGGGCGCGAAGGCGGTTATCTGGACCACCACCACGTGGACCATCCCCGGCAACCGGGCCATGGCCTTCCACGACGACATCAAATATGGCGTGTACCGGGTTGATGCGGTGGCAGAGGGTTCGCTGGCGCAGGTCGGTGAGCGGCTGATCATTGCCGACGAAACCGCTGAGGCAACCGCACAAGCGGCCAAAGTCGAGGCGTGGACCCGCGAAGACATCGACGTCGATTTGACCGGTGCCATTGCACAGCATCCGCTCAATGGACAAGGCTACGACTACGACGTGCCCATGTTCCACGGTGATTACGTCACGACGGAGCAGGGGACCGGTCTGGTCCACATCGCGCCGGGACACGGTTTTGACGACTGGCAGCTTGCGACCGTCAAGCACGGCATCGAAGTCCCCATGACGGTTTCTGAGGATGGCAGCTTTTATGACCACGTACCGCTGTTCGCCGGCCTGACGGTTTACGACCAAAAGGGCAAGGATGGCACGGCTCTGGGTCCAATCCTCAAGGCTATGATCGAAGCCGGTGGACTGCTCGCCAAAGGTAAGCTCGAGCACTCCTACCCCCATTCGTGGCGCTCCAAAGCGCCCCTGATTTTTCGCAATACCGCCCAATGGTTCATTTCGATGGAAGAAAAGGGCCTGCGCGCCGGGGCGCTCAAAGCTCTGGGCGAGACCGGATTTGTGCCGGAGCAGGGCCGTAACCGCATCACCTCGATGATCGAAAGCCGCCCAGACTGGTGCGTTTCACGTCAGCGTGTCTGGGGCGTGCCACTGCCGATTTTTGTGCGCAAGTCCGACGGCCAGCCACTGCGCGACCCCGCCGTGGTAGAGCGCATCGCAGAGGCTTACGAGCAGGAAGGCGGTGACGCTTGGTTCAACAGCCCCGCCTCTCGCTTCCTTGGCAACGATTACGACCCCAATGACTTCGAGCAGGGAAAGGACGTGGTCGAAGTCTGGTTCGACAGCGGCGCCACTCATGCCTTTGTTCTGGAAAAGCGGCCTGAGCTGAAGTGGCCAGCAGACCTCTACCTCGAAGGCTCCGACCAGCATCGTGGTTGGTTCCATTCCTCGCTTTTGGTCGGCGTCGGCACGCGCGACCGCGCGCCCTATGACTCGATCCTCACCCACGGCTTCGTTCTGGATGAGAAGGGCAACAAGATGTCCAAATCGCTGGGCAACGTCACGGCACCAGATGACGTCGCCAAGCAGTTTGGGATCGATATTCTCCGGCTCTGGGTCGTGGCATCGGACTACAGCGATGATCTGCGCATTGGTCCAGCCATCCTCAAGCACTCCGCCGACGCCTACCGCCGCTTCCGCAACACCTTGCGGTTTACGCTCGGTAACCTCGGCAGCTTCCAGCCGTCGCAGGCCGTTTCATATGATGACCTGCCGGAGCTGGAGCGCTGGGTGCTGCATCGACTGAGCACGCTGGATGCGCTGGTGCGGTCTTCAGCGGAAGCCTACGACTTCCACCGGCTCTACACTGAGCTGCATAACTTCTGCGCCGTAGACCTCTCGGCGCTTTACTTCGATATCCGCAAGGATGCGCTCTACTGTGATGCGCCGGACAGCTTGCGCGCACGCGCGGCACGGACAGTGCTGGCAGAATGTTTCTCCTGCCTCACCGCTTGGCTTGCACCGATCCTCGCCTTTACCGCAGAAGAGGCGTGGCTCACCCGCCGCGACGATGAGGCCGATCTGCCAGAAAAGCTTGTGGACACGGACTCAGTGCACCTGCGCGTGATCCCGGACATCCCAGCCAGCTGGTCGAACCCGGCGCTGGCAGACAAGTGGGCCAAGGTGTTCGGCGTTCGCCGCGTCATCACGGCCGCGCTTGAACCCCTGCGACAGGAAAAGACCATTGGCTCCAGCTTGCAGGCAGCGCCAACGGTTCACCTCAGCGACGATCTGCACGCGGCCGTATCCGGCGTGGACTTCACCGAAGTTGCCATCGTGTCAGGCGTCTCGCTGCTGAGTGGCGAAGGCCCGGCGCACGCCGTGCGGGTCGAAGACTTCCCCGGCGTGGCCGTGGAACCAACGTTGGCCGACGGTGAGAAATGTCAGCGCTGCTGGCAAGTGCTCCCCGAAGTCACTTCGCACCCCGAGCACATCTGTAAGCGTTGTGACACCGCTGTTTCTTCGCGGGGGGCCTAATCCATGTTGCGCTGGGGCATTCTCCTCGCTCTCGCCGTTTTGGCGCTGGATCAGGTGACGAAGTGGTGGATCGTGGTCAACATCGACCAGCCTACGGCCTTCGATCTGAACAAAACGAGGATCACATCGTTCTTCAACATCTGGCACGTGCGAAACTCCGGGATCGCGTTCTCGATCGGAAATTTTAACGCTGGTGGACGCTACGCTATCGGTATTCTTGCGTTTGTGGTGGCCGGAGTCCTGATCTTTCTGGGGTCGCGGACGCACAAGCGCATCGTGATTGCAGCTTACGCCCTGATTGCAGGCGGATCTGTCGGTAACGCCTTTGATCGCCTGAACCCTGGCCGCCAGACGGTCGTGGACTTCCTCGACTTCCACATCGGACAGGCGCATTGGCCGTCGTTTAACGTCGCTGACACTGCAATTGTCCTTGGCGTTGCCCTAATTCTGGTTGATATGATGTTTTTCGCGGACAAGCGGGAAGCGAACGCATCACGATAGGGCTTGAGGAATGCGGGTGTCACGAGCGACTTACGGACTAGCCCTGATTGGGTTCAGCCTCGCCATGACGGGGTGTGGTTCGATTTCGCGTGGGTTGGGCAGTGTGACCAGCGAAGGCCTGGTGGACGAATACGCGATCCCGCAAAACCGCTCATTGGCTTACCCGACCGACTTTTCCCGCCTACCGGTCCCGCAGAACCCGCAGGATGTCACGGCAAGCCTTCCCTCGCAGGCTGAGATTGAGTCTCTGATGTTCACGCTCGAACCTGAGCCGGAACCTGAGTACGTGCCGCTCACGGTGGTCACTGGAGAAATACCCGAGTACCAGCCGATCGGACGGATCGTAGCGAGCGGGTCTAACGGTGCAGCCTCGCAGGCTTTTGTCTCTGCTCAGACCAACGCAGCCGGTTCGATCTATCCCGTCTTTGAAGCCACCCCAGCCGCCGACCCCTCGCTGATTACCGCGCCCGTCCCTGCGGCCGAACCTGCTGCGCTCTATAGCGTTTCTTCCGAGCCCGCGCCGATCCCTACAACCGGGTTCTCGCCAGAAGCTGGCGTTACAGTGCTGAGTCCTGAAGACGCTGCCGCGCTTGCAGCACTGGCTGTTACGGCGCCCGTAGCAGTGGGCACGCCAGCGAGCATGTCCACCAGCACTTTGGTCACCAATGGCGCGCAAGTGGTCACATCTCTGCCAGATGGCGTGACGATGATCGGTGAACCGGTCGTCATCCAGCGATAAAAACCCATATCCCCCTGTATGCCTAAACACTTCGCGCGTTGAAGACACCGCGACGCGCTCGCATTTCAATGTCTGGGAGAGACGATGAAACGACTGATTTTCGCCCTCGCTGGGTTTGCGGCGACCTGCACGGGGGGTCCGGCCCTTGCGCTCTACGAGCAAGCCCGCTGGTTCACGCTGGATAATGGCATGGACGTCATTGTCATTGAAAACCACCGCGCCCCAGTGGTCCACGCTCGCGTTGTTTACAAGGTCGGCGCTCTGGATGAGGAGCCCGGACAATACGGGATCGCACACGTCCTCGAACACATGATGTTCCGCGGCTCCCCGGCCTACAAAGGCCGCGCGCTGGCGCCCGGTGAGTACGATGTCACGCTCCAGCGGATCGGCGCGAACGACAATGCATCGACCTCTTCCGACCTGACCTCGTACTATGCGTGGATGGGGTCGGAGAACCTCGAGCTGTTCCTCGAAATGAACGCGATCTTCATGAACGGTCTGAACGCGGACGCGGCGCAGTTGGAGAATGAGAAAGGCGTGGTGCTGCAGGAATTCCGCCAGCGGTGGGAGAACAACCCCAGCGCCCGTGCTTCGCACCAGTTGAGCGCGGATCTACGCGGGACCGCGACCTATGATCACCCCATCATCGGCTTTCCGGACGAGTTCAACGCGTTGACCCCCGAAGACCTCATCGCCTTTCATTCGACGTGGTACAAGCCGAACAACGCTGTGCTCATTGTTGCCGGAGATGTCACGCCGGAGCAGGTGCTGACGCTGGCTGAGAAGCACTTTGGCGACTTTGAAGCTGGACCCGTACCCGAGCGAGTGCGCCCGGACGCGGATCGCCCCTTTGAGCCGGGACTTGAAACAGTCACTGACGCCCTGATCACAAAAGTCTCCGCCCGCCGCGCTTGGCGGCTCGATGAAGTTGTACCGGAAGAGGGGACAGAGGCCTTCCGCCAGCGCTATGCCGCACGCTTGCTGTCATCCATGTTGACCAGTGGCCTCGACGCGCCTTTTACCCGCTACCTGCAGACAGAGCGCAAGATTGCCCTGAGTGCGAGCTTTAGCCTTGTGCTCGATGCTGGGCAGGATTGGGCGCGTCTTGACGTTGATCCCGTCGAAGGGCTGGATCCGATCGCTGTGTTGGATGAGGCTGAAGAGTTCCTCCGCGACTGGCTGGAAAACGATCTGACTGATGAGCGCCTTGCACGGCAGAAGCGACGGTTCATGAACGGGCTCGTTTATGCCGCCGACAGCATCGATGGCCCGGCAAGCTCGTTCGAAAGCGCCGTCGCATCCGGCGCACCTTATGACATTTACCTGACCCTCGAAGACACGATCGACGGACTAACGCTTGAGGACATCCGGGCGGTTGCGGCGCTGTTCCTTGATCGGGCTAGCGCACCCAAGACCCTCGTTCTCGCCCCGTTGGAGGAATAGACGCATGTTGAAAGTTCTGACCCTCGCCCTGGCGGGGCTCGCCTGCGCGCACACTGCGGCGGCAATTGATATTCAGGTCGTCAAGATCAACGACACCGTGGACGCTTGGTTGGTCGAAGACCATAGCAACCCGCTGATTACGCTGAAATTTGGCTTCGAAGGCGGGTCGCGCTGGGATGAGCCGGGCAAGGAAGGCACGGCCTCGCTCGCTTTTGGTTCGCTCAATGAAGGTGCGGGCGACATGGATGCGGAAACCTTTCTGGGTATTCTGCAGGATGAAGCCGTCTCCATGGCTGGAAGCGCAGGCTTCAAGTGGTCTACGGTGAGTTTCCAGACCCCAACCGCGTCGATTGATTTCGCTTTTGACTCGCTGGAAACCATGCTGACCGATCCTGCCTTTGACATGGTGGGCGTCGAGCGGATGCGGCGGGATGCCATGGCTCGCGCCATGCGCCGCGAACGCTCCCCCGGCACGCAACTGGGCGAGGCTTTCTATAACGCGCTGTGGGGCGAAGACGATCCAAGGAACCGGTCGTTCTCTGGTGATACAGAGACCATTCCTGCCATCACCCGCGAAGACCTGCTCGCGGTCAAAAACAAGGTCATCGGGCGAAACAACGTCCTGATCGCTGCCGTTGGTGACATCACGCCGGAGGAGCTGCGCGCACGGGTGAGCGTCATCCTCGACAAGCTTCCCGTCGTCACGCCACCCAAAGCCGTTGAGCCACCGTCTTTCAATACTTTCGAAAGCCCGGTTAAGATCGACTTTGACCAGACTCAAAGCATCGTCTTTGCCGTCGCTCCAGCCTTCCCCCGAACCGACCCAGACAACTACGCCGCGCGCGTGGTGGATCATATTCTGGGTGGCGGTGGGCTTGGCTCTCGCTTGTCGGACAAAGTGCGCAACGAGCTGGGTCTGGTGTACGGCATTGGGAGTAGCTACTCCGCCGGCGCGGATTACGGCACCGTGTCTTTCAACTTCGCCACGGCCAACGAGGCTGCCGACGAAGCCCTAGATGCCACGCTAGAGGTCTGGCGCGAATTCGCTGAGAATGGCCCGACGGAAGAAGAGCTGGCCGGTGCGATTTCCTACCTCACCGGTTCCTACGCGACATACTTCCTGAACTCGGACGGCGTGGTGGATTACCTGCTGAGCATTCAGATTCAGGACCTGCCACCGAATTTCCCGGAGTTCCGCAATGACCTGTTCCGCGCTGTGACCATGGACGACGCGAAGCGGGTAGCGAAACGGCTCTATAGTGAAACGCTTCGGTTTGGCGTAGTAGGTCAGCCAACAGAATTCACGCCGTTCGAGTGATGTCACCGGGCGGCCTCAGCCTTGAGCCTCAGACCGAGACCGCCCGATGCACACCGACCCTGTCCCACTCCTGAGCCCCAACGACCCAGCCCCCTTTCACTGGGTCGTGCGCGCGCCGGAGAAGCGCTTCCTGCTGCTCAATGACCACGCCGGTTTCCGCACGCCTGAGGGCTTGGGCGATTTGGGGCTGTCGCCGGAGCATTGGACCAAGCACATTGTCGGTGACTGGGGCATGGAAGCGGTCGGGCGGGAGCTGGTACAGCGGCTCGATGGGTCCCTGATAGAAGGGGTTTATTCGCGCGCCGTTCTGGACTTAAACCGCCGACCCACCGATTGGGATATGGCCGGCGCAGTCCTTGATGGGGTGAGCGTTCCTGCCAACGTGGATTTGCCGCCGGAAGCCTATCAGGCCCGCATCGACGCCATCCATGTGCCCTATCACGGCGAGATCGAGCGCTTCCTGAATGAATCGCCGCTCGAGGAGCGCGTGATTATTCACTGCCACTCATTCACGGACTGCCTGATGAGCCGGCCTGAGGCACCAAGGCCGTGGGAAATTGGGATGCTGCACTACAACGCCAGCGACCGTGCCGGAGAGGTCCTCGACTGGCTGCGGCGAAACACGGATTACACTGTTGGGGACAATGAGCCTTACAGCCTTTTCGAGCGGATGACAGGCTCCTACGCTCTGCACAGCTTGCCGCGCGAGGCTCCTGCTATCACCTTCGAGATACGACAAGACTTGTTGACCACCCCCAGCGAGGTCAGCCATTGGTGCGCTTTGCTGGAAGCTATGATCAAGGAGGTTTTCGGACCATGACCGAACTGGACAAGGCCACACAAACCGAACTGGAAGCCGCCGCGTTCCGCGTGCTGCGCGATCATCTCGCGACGCGGACGGATGTGCAGAACATCGACCTGATGAACCTGGCTGGCTTCTGCCGAAACTGCCTGTCGCGCTGGTATGGCGAAGCGGCGGCAGAGCGGGGGATCGAGATGAGCAAGGACGCTGCACGCGAAGCTTTCTACGGCATGCCATACGACCAGTGGCGTGACGCTTACCAGAACGAAGCCACAGACCAACAGAAGGCCGCCTTTGCTAAGGCTGCCGAAGCGGAGAACTAGGAATGTCCGACGATTTTGACAACGAACTCGATGAAATCATGGCAGAAGCCACGGCCAAGCCCGAGGCCATCCCCAGCGGCACCCCTGCCGCCGCAGCACTGATCCAGTACATCGAGCGCGTTGAACGGTTGGAAGAAGAAAAGGCCGGCTTGATGGAGGACATCAAGGAAGTCTATGGCGAGGCTAAGGGCGCCGGTTTTGACCCCAAGATCATGCGCGCCATTGTCCGCCTGCGGAAGATGGAGACGGCTGATCGTCAGGAGCAAGAAGCTCTGATCGAGACTTACAAAGCCGCCGTAGGCATGGGTTAAGCGGCCTAGCCGTCGAGCTTGGGATCGGGGAGCGGCATAACCTCGATCCCGTCGTCGAGCAGGTCGTCGATCTGTTCCTTTGAAGCCTTGCCGAGGATGCCTCGGTCGGGCTTTTTTCCTTCATGGATAGCGCGCGCTTCTTCGGCAAACTTGTCGCCAACGTCTTCGTGAGTCTTTTGAACCGTCGCACGAACGGCGTGCAGAAACTGCCGCGCGGCGGCAACCTGCTCCGGGTTCCAGGCTGCAGGTGGTGTTGCAGCGGGCGCGGGGGCCGCTGGCGCTGGTGCGGGTGTCGCGGGCTCAGGCAGCGTGGTTTCATCTGCTGAACCGCCGCGCTTCCGACCACCCCGAACGTTCGGGGCCATGATGGTTTTCTGCACAGCCGCGTCGTTGCACTGCGGACAGGTCACGAAGCCGCGTGCTTTCTGGTCGTCAAAGCTGTCACTGCTTGGGAACCACGCCTCAAAGCCATGGCCGTTCGAGCATTGAAGGGAAAACTTGATCATGCCCCTAATTTAGGCTTCCGCCGGGCTAGAGTGAAGATGGCAGATGAAAGGTTCGCGCGTTTTGCAGGGCCGGGATCGCTGTCCGTGCTGCGTCGACTGCGGCGAGGTCGAACTCGGCAAACAACACGCCTTCTTCGTCCTCAGAGGCAATCTCGGCCACGATCTCGCCCCAGGGGTTGATCACGCAGGAGTGACCAAAAGTCCGACGCCCACCCGCATGCTCCCCACACGTTCCCGCCGCCAGCAGCCAAGAGCCGGTTTCGATCGCTCGTGAGCGCAGCAGCACGTGCCAGTGTGCCCGGCCTGTGACTTGCGTGAAGGCAGCTGGCACCAGCAGCACATTCGCGCCGGCCATGGCGAGGGTCTGGTGCAGTCCGGGAAAGCGCACGTCGTAGCAAATCGTATGCCCCAGCACCGCTCCGTCGTTGGGTAGGGCGGACAGGACGGCTTCGTCACCGGGGGTGAAAATCTCGCTCTCACCGTAGTGCTGACCATCGCCAATGCTGACGTCGAAAAGGTGGATTTTGTCGTAGCTGTTGATGACCGCGCCGTCGGGATCGAGCAGCACTTGGCGATTCACCAGCTTGCCGCCTTCTCCACCTTGCACAAGTAGTGAGCCGAGGCACAGGAAAACACCGCTTTCAGCTGCGACACGTTGCGCCATCACGAAAACCGGGTCGTCTTCGATGCTGCCTACGGTTTGGTTGAGCGCGGCGCGATCGGGCTGGATGATGTTGCATGCTTCAGGCGTAAGGATGAAGTCGCAACCTGCGTCCACCGCCTGTTTCACCCATGATTCCAGCGCCATGGCGTTTGCGGAGGGATCGGGGCCGACGCAGAACTGAACCAAACCTACTTTCATGGGGGTGCCTCTCAAACGTTGGTAGTCGGCGCGAAGCCGGGGTGATGGTGGTGGTGGGAAAAGCTCCCTTGCACAATGACGCACTGGTAAGGCCCGTCACACGCTCTTAATCTAGGGTCAACAGCAAAAGCCACGAGACCCATCTTGGACTACGCATCTTTTTTTGCCGACCGCCTGTCGTCCCTGCATCAGGAAGGCCGCTATCGCGTCTTTGCGAACCTGGAGCGAGTCTCGGGCAAGCACCCGAAGGCCATGTACCGCGATCCCCTGACGGGACAGTCGCGGGAGATTACGGTCTGGTGCTCGAACGACTATCTGGGCATGGGCCAGAACGCGAGCGTGCAACAGGCCATGGCCGACGCGGCACTGGAGCAGGGCGCTGGCGTGGGCGGAACCCGCAACATTTCCGGCACCAACCACTTGCACGTGGCGCTGGAGCGGGAGCTTGCGGATCTCCACGGCAAGGAAGCCGGTCTGATCTTTACCTCTGGGTACGTGAGCAACCTTGCGGCGCTGGGAACATTGGCGGCGAACCTTGAGGATTGCGTGGTCCTCTCCGACCGCCTCAACCATGCATCGATGATCGAAGCCATGCGCTGGGCCAAGGCTGAGAAGATCATTTTCGAACACAACGACATGGCCGATTTAGAGACCAAGCTGCGCATGCTTGATCCCGCGCGGCCCAAGATCATCGCCTTTGAGTCCTGTTACTCCATGGAAGGCGACTTCGCGCCCATCGGCAAAATTTGCGATTTGGCGGAAAAGTATGGTGCGCTGACCTACCTGGACGAAGTCCACGCCGTCGGCCTCTACGGTCTGCATGGCGGTGGCGTGTCCGAACGCGATCAGCAGGCGCACCGCATCGACGTCATCGAAGGCACGCTCGCCAAGGCTTTTGGCTGCATGGGCGGCTACATCGCGGCGAACAGCGATATCGTCGATTTCGTCCGCTCTTACGCCTCGGCTTTCATCTTCACCACTGCCTTACCGCCCTCACTGACTGCAGGCGCGCTACAGGCTGTTCGGCATCTTAAGGAAAGCCAGCAGGAGCGACTGAAGTTGCAAGAACGCGCAGCAGCGCTGAAGAGCAAACTGCGGGCGGCGCAGTTGCCGTTTATGATGTCGGAAAGCCATATTGTGCCTGTGCTGGTCGGGGACGCGCGGCGGTGTCGTGAAGCCTCTGATATCCTGCTTGAAGACCACAATATTTACGTTCAACCGATCAACTACCCCACCGTTCCCCGCGGCACGGAGCGCCTGCGCTTCACCCCGGGTCCACTGCACACGGATGCCGACATGGACCACTTGGTGGAAGCACTGCAGGCGACGTGGGAGCGGTTGAGTCTGTCAGCAGCGGCCTAAGGGGCACTTTTGCCCTCGAAATCGAGGCTGTTTTGTCCCATATGCTGCTGAGCACACCGCTTTAACCGCCGGGAAGACCCAATGTTCGTCGCTGCACTGTTCACCATTGTACAAGCCCTCACCTTTGCGATTCAGGTTCTGAACCTCATCCTGCTGGTCTACATCGTGATTGGCTGGCTGCGCGTGTTCAACGTGGGCTTTGCGTTCAACCCTGTGGTGGGCCAGATCTACGCGGGGCTGCACTCTCTGTTGGACCCCATCATGTCAATGATCCGGCGGGTGATTCCGACCCAGTTTGGCGGCATTGATATCGCGCCGATCGTGCTGCTTGGCGGCTTGTGGCTCATTCGGGAATTCCTCCGGGTCTGGGCCGTGCAAATCCTAAACGGCTAAAGCCTGCAAGTGACTGTCGCTTTGGTGAATGTTTTTGTGGAGCAGGGGGCTAAGGTCGCCTGCGACACTTGATCACCAGAGACCGCGAGGACGACAGCCATGACGGCAAAACTGATTGACGGCAAAGCCTTTGCTGCGGGCCTTCGAGGCCGCGTGAAAACAGGTGCGGACGCACTCATGTCCGCGCACGGGATGAAGCCCGGTTTGGCCGTTGTCATTGTTGGCGAAGATCCTGCCAGTCAAGTTTACGTCCGCAACAAGGTCAAGCAGACCGCTGAAGCGGGTATGGAGTCGATCCATCACGAACTACCGGCCACGACGGAACAGTCCAAGCTCGAAGCCCTGATCGACGCGCTGAACGCCGATCCTAAAATCCACGGCATTCTGGTTCAACTGCCGCTGCCAGCGCATATTGATAGCGATTCCATCCTCGCGCGGATCATCCCTGAAAAGGACGTGGACGGCTTTCATGAAGTCAACGTGGGCCGCCTGTCTATCGGTGCCACAGGCAACGCCAAGCCGATCATCCCGTGCACGCCCTGGGGCTCGCTGATGCTGATAAAGGACACGCTGGGCGACATATCGGGCGCCAATGCTGTCATCGTTGGTCGCTCCAACATCGTGGGCAAGCCGATGGCTCAACTGCTGCTCGGCGCAAACGCGACGGTGACGGTAGCGCACTCGCGGACCAAGGATCTTCCTGCACTGTGCAAGACTGCGGACATTCTGGTCGCTGCCGTGGGCCGGCCAGAGATGGTGCGTGGCGACTGGGTGCGAGATGGGGCCTGCATCATCGACGTGGGCATTAACCGTATCCCCAAGGACGACGGCAAAACGCGGTTGGTGGGTGACGTGGCCTTTGACGAGTGCCTTGGACACGCTGGCTCGATCACGCCGGTCCCGGGCGGCGTTGGTCCCATGACCATTGCCTGCCTGCTCGCCAACACGTTGACAGCAGCACACCGCTCGCTGGGGCTCGACGACCCCGAGGTCTGAGCCAGGTTTCCTCATCTGTTGCTCCGCTAGTCCTCATGTCACTCAGGCGTGAGGACTCGTTTGCGGATGTGTGTCGCATTGCTTGGAAATCGCTCTACATTGGTGAGTGAGACAACCTTGCGACCTTCAACGGGGAGACCGTCCGATGACGCCCATCATCCGACCTGACTGGTGGCTGCCAGAGAGCGCAGCAACTGACGAAACCATCTATCGCAACCGCCGGGCCGTTCTGAAAGGCCTGGGCATTGGCTCGATTGGTGCCGGCCTGGCGCTGACCGGCGCTGCTGGACCGGCATTTGGCGACACGAGCGACTTGTACCCTGCGCCGCTGAACCCTGCTTATTCGACAACACTAAACAACCGTCCATTGACGAGTTTTGACATCGCTTCGACCTACAACAACTACTACGAGTTCGGGACGTCGAAGAAGGTCGCGCGCAACGCGCAGAAGCTGTCGATCGACCCGTGGCCGATTGAAATCGGGGGACTGGTTAACAATCCCATGACGCTGGATTTCGAAGAACTCGTCCGCAAAATGCCGATTGAAGAGCGCGTCTACCGTCACCGCTGCGTTGAGGCGTGGTCCATGGTTGTGCCGTGGTCTGGTTTCGCGCTCAAGGAGCTCGTCAAACTCGCCGATCCAACGTCTGCGGCGAAGTACGTGAAGTTCACCTCTTTCCTGCGTCCCGACGAGGCCCGCAATCAGTTCAAGAGCCGCTGGCCCTTCCCTTATGTCGAGGGACTGGAGATGGCCGAGGCGACCAACGATCTGTCGTTTATGGTGACAGGGCTGTACGGCCAAACGCTGCCCAAGCAGAACGGCGCGCCCATGCGTCTTGCCGTGCCGTGGAAGTACGGTTTCAAGCACAACAAGGGCATCACTCGCATCGATTTCGTCTCCGAAATGCCAACGTCTTTCTGGATGGAGAGCGGTCCGGCAGAATACGGCTTCTTTGCCAACGTGAACCCGGATGTGCCGCACCGGCGCTGGAGCCAGGCGACCGAGCAGGACATCGGCCAGAAAGGCCGGCGCATCGATACGCTGCTCTACAACGGTTACGCCGATCAGGTGGCGGCCCTCTATGCTGGCCGAGATTCCGGTCGTGACGTGTTCTACTAATCCAAGGAGCCTTAGGCATGGCTGCGGCCTCTTCTTCCTCCCCCAAAGCCAAAGCAAAGCCCAAGTCCAGCCCCGCCAAGAAGCCGCGCACCGCTTCCACCCGCGCCAAGAAAGCGCCGGTGATGAGTGAGGGCGTGCTGTTCTGGCGGCGGGCGCTGCGCTGGTTGTCGCGCGGGCTTATGGTCGCCGGTGGCGCGACCTTCGTGCTGGGGCTTGTAGGCTTCATCGTCGGGCTGTTCGTCGCCGGACCGCTGACGGCGCTGACCTATGACCTGCAAACCATCTGGTTCCATGCGCACAGCTTCAGCCTCGACCTGTTCCAGGTGTTGATCGAGCGCAAGCTGTTCTTCTGGCTGCCCAGTCCCGGCGACGCTTGGTTCAACGTCGTGCGTCCGATCCTCTGGCGCACGCCAGTCCAGCTGCTCGTCGGCGGCGGTGTGGTCTCTGGATTTGGCTGGGGTATCTGGCGGGTGCTGCGCACTTAGGGCCCTCGCCGTAGTCCTTCTTTCGCCAATAAAAAAGCCCGCTGGAGCATGCTCCAGCGGGCTTTTCTCTAAGCGCGCCCGAGGGCGCGTCAGCATTCTTAGCCTTTTGCGAGTTCGCCAGCCTGTGCCACCCAACCATCACGGTCGATGCGGTCCGGGAAGGAACCCAGCTGAGCTGCCAGCCACTCAACGTCTTGAGCGGAGAACGCAGCGAGCTGCTCGTACTTGTAGATGCCGAACGAGTTCAGCAGGCCTTCATACTTTGGACCCACGCCCTTGATCTTCTTCAGATCGTCAGCCTGAGCTGGCGCTTTGGAGAGCAGGTTTGCCGGCGCCGGAGCATCGGTCTCAAACTTCTCTTTCTTAGCAGGCGCCTTCTTTGGCTTAGCTTCAGCCTTCGGAGCGGCTTCTTTCTTCTCAGCCTTTGGCGCAGCAGCCTTCTTGTCGGCTTTTGGAGCCGCAGGCTTCTTTTCGGCTTTGGTCGATACCGCAGCAGAAGCAACAGCCACAGCAGCAGCAGCCTTAGCGGTTGCCGTTGGCGCGCCGATCTTCTTGTTGCTGGAAGGCGGCGTGTTCGGGTTCTCATCAACGATGGAGACGAGCGAACGACCGCGCTGACCCACGTGGAACTTCACGTAGCCGTCGGACAGAGCAAAGAGCGTGTGATCCCGGCCCAGACCGATGTTGACGCCAGGGTGGAATTTCGTACCGCGCTGACGCACGATGATGTTGCCGGCCGTTACCAGCTCACCGCCGTAACGCTTTACGCCGAGGCGTTTGCTTTCTGAGTCGCGACCGTTCCGCGAGCTACCGCCTGCCTTTTTATGTGCCATTTCTGGGCTCCCTTTGGAGACTTCCTAAATCAGACGCCGTGTGTAGAGGTTGGCCACCGCTTTGTCCACCTGCATCCCGTGCATGAAAGCCAGCACTTTAGGCCACATAAACAAAGTCGCCCTCGTAAGCCGTGTAGAGCGGAGCTTCCGTGTATAAAGTCAGCTGATCACCGGTGTTAAAGGTCAGGACCGTCGAGTATCCGGTAAAATTCGTCGTATAATCGCCCGGCGCGAAGCCCTGCAATTCGACCTGATCCACTCCCGATTCGAAATCCAGAACGTCGTCCTGTCCGTATCCCGAGGCAAACACGAACACATCCGCCCCGCCGCCCCCAACCATCGTATCGCGTCCCGCGCCCGGATCGAGGCGGTTATCAGCGTCGTTACCGTAAAGGCTGTCATTCCCTGCGCCGCTGGTGGCGTTCTCGATGATGACCTTAAAGGCAATGCCGACGTTGCCCGCTGGAACATCTCGGATCAGGTCGGTGAGTAGGAAGTTTTCTGATGAGGCGTCGGAGAAGACGACCTCGATCTCCACCCCGCCCATCCAGTAGAATTCGGCATCCGATACGACGGCAAACTCCGTGCGGTCCTCGGAGAGTTCGACGCTCAAATGGCTTGCGCCGCTGACAATGTTCACGCTGTTGATCAGGAAAGGGCCATCCGTCACTTCCTCGATCGTTGTGACCCATTTGGTCAGGGGCAAGCCGCCGACGGTGCTCAGAGTGCCGGGGGTAAGGTCGATGAAGGCGTTCGTGACGCCGTTGTGCACGATGGTATCGGTCCCGCCCGCGTCCCAGATGGTCTCCAAGACCGGCGTTTCGCTGTTAAAAGTATAGACCGTATCACCGACAGCAGTGCTGGTGTTGGGGCCATAGAGGTGTTGCAGCGCGGCGATGTCATAGATCATCAACCCCGCTGGAGATTGCCCGCCCTCGCCACTGGACCAAGTGAGCGTTTCAGTCATGACCGTGTAGATGTCGATGTCGAGCCACGGGTCCATGCGCGGCTCCTCAAAGGGATGCGCGAGGCCCAGAGCGTGCCCGATTTCGTGCGCGAGGACCGTCGCGCCGCCGCCCAGCGGATCTTCGAAGTACATAGAGCGATACGCACCGGGATAGAGGTGCACGTCGCCGCTGTCTTCGGCGGCTTTGGGCGCGTCACCAAAGGGAACGATGGCCCAGCCTTCGGTCATCCCCAGCATATCGCCCGGGTAGCCATTGCTGTCATAGGCGAGGTTGATGTGGCCGCGGTTCTGGCCGTCGGCTGTGTAGCTGCCTGCCCCCTGATCGATGACTTCAGTCAGCGTGATGTTTGCCACCCGCTCGATGGCATCCATCACGTCGCGTGTGCGTTGCTGCTCCAGCGCACCAAAGGGTTGGAAGCCGCCAGCACTGGTGCTCGGCATGGCTTCGGTCGCAAAGGAGTACGTCAGGGATACCGGCGCGTTGTACCGACCAGACCCCAGCCAGTGGGCCATTGGAGACGTTTCGTCGTCGATGGGGTGGAGCAGGGCGTCGATGTTGGGGTCGCCGGTGAAGTAGTCGGCGACAGGCTCAGGCGGTTCTGGCGGCTCGGTTGGTCCCACATCATCGGTCAGCGCCAACGCGACCGCACCAGCAGTCACAGCGCCCGCCCCGCCGATCAGCGCGACTGAGGCAACGGAGGTTGTATCGACGTACCACGGCGCGGTCGTGCTGCGGGCAAGGAGAAGGGCTTCCGTGGTACTGAATGCGCCTTCTGTCACCAGGCCGGGTGTGCCGCCGCCGGGGCCAAGGATCTCCAGCGCATCGCGCACCGCATCTGGTACGTCGGTTGCCCGAATAATTTCCGTCCCAAGCGCGGTTTTCGCTTGGTACAGGTCTGGCCCGATGAGCTGGTAATCCACCCCGTTGAACAGCAGAGCCTGCGCCGGCTTGGCGGTCAGAGCAGCGACACCGCCCGCCAATACCAGCGCTCCGGCGCCCCGCCCGCGCGGCACATCTGCGCTCGGCGTTCTTGCTTGCATAAAGCTGCACCCCTTTGATTTTGAGGCACATTGCCTGCCCAAATCGTTCTAGTCATGGCGGAATTGAGGAGCTTGGGGCGGCGCTGGGGTGCACGGCCTGAACTGGCCTAAGTCGCGCGGAGGTGGTAGCACGGCTGGAGCTTCCCGACCGGATTGCGTCCCCATCACTTATGCTGAGACGACCCCGCGTGACCAACGCCGCCGACCCGACCCCATCCGCTCCTAACGCTGCAGACCGTGCTGCGCGGTTCAGTGTGGCACCGATGATGGATTGGACCGACCGGCATTGCCGTGTCTTCCACCGCCTGCTGAGCGCGCGGGCTTTGCTCTATACCGAGATGGTCACCACCGGCGCGCTCATCCACGGCGACGTGGCGCGGCATCTGGATTATTCGGCTGTCGAGCACCCGGTCGCCCTGCAACTGGGCGGCTCGGAACCGGCGGATATGGCGACCTCTGCCCGGTTGGGTCAGGACTGGGGCTACGACGAAGTCAACATGAATGTTGGTTGTCCTTCAGACCGGGTGCAGCGCGGCACTTTTGGCGCGTGCCTGATGGCAGAGCCGGCGCTGGTCGCGCAAAACGTTGCCGCCATGATCGATGCTGTGGACATCCCCGTCACGGTCAAGTGCCGCATCGGCATCGACGATCAGGATAGTGAGGCCGCCCTGACAGACTTTATCGGGCAGGTCAGCGAGAAGGGCGGATGCCAGCGCTTTACGGTGCACGCTCGGAAGGCTTGGCTGCAGGGACTGAGCCCGAAAGAAAACCGCGATATCCCGCCGCTGGACTACGACCGCGTGGCCCGGCTTAAGCAGCAGTTCCCGGACCTGCACATCGGCATCAACGGCGGCATAAAGGACCTCGACACGGCGCAATCCTTGCTCGATCGGGGGCTTGATTCGGTCATGTTGGGCCGTGCGGCCTATCAGGATCCGTGGCTGCTGGCTGAGGTGGACGCGCGGATGTTTGGGGAGCCACCGGCGGAGAACCAATCCCGTCACGCCGTGGTCGAAGCCTTCTTGCCCTACGTCGAAGAGCAGCGCTTGGCGGGCGTGCCGCTGCACGCGATGACGCGGCACATCCTCGGGCTGTTCAACAGCCAACCCGGTGCGCGGCTCTGGCGCCGCTATATCTCCGAAAACGCGCCCTCCAAAACCGCCGGGCCGGAGGTGTTGCGTCAGGCCTTGGCCTTTGTCTCGGCTGAACCGGTATTAGGGACTGAAGCGACAAAGGCAGGATAGCGCAGGAACAGGTAAAGGCCCCGCGCGGTCATAAACGCGATCATCGAAAGCCAAAGGCCGTGGATGCCCAGCCAGTGCAGCAGTGAAAAGGTTGTTACGACCTGTGCCAGTCCGCCCAGCAGCACGGCATTCCGCATATCCCGCGCTCTCGTCGCGCCGAGGTAAAGCCCATCGAACATAAAGGCCGGGGCCATGACGAAACCTGAAAGGATCACGTAAGGCATGAGCGATCGGGTCAGCTCGATGACGTCCGGTAGCTTGGTTATCAGCGGCAACGCCCAATATCCCACGGTTCCAGCCAGAAGGGCACAGAACACGGCTGTAACACCGGACCAGAAGAACACCAGCCGCGCTGCGCGCTTCAGGCGGTCGCGCTGCCTTGCGCCCACGGCTTCACCAGAAAACGCTTCCGCGGCCACAGCAAAGGCATCGAGGCCAAAGACGATCAGGCCCAGATACTGCCACAGCACCGCGACGGCATCCGTGTTCACTCCGGGCAGTCCTTGCGACTGGTCCAGCCAATCCGCGACCTTGAAGAACACCATAAAGGAAACCGCAAAGCTCAAGCTGCGCAGAAAGAAGTCCGAGTTGGTGGAAAAGAGGTTGATCCACGTCTTGGCATCCCAAAAGCCCTGTAACCCGTCCCGCGACGCGCGCCGGCCCAGACCCAGCCCGACCAAAATGATCAGCCCCAGCACAACGCCAGCGTAACTGGCAATCACACTGCCCAGCGCTGCCCCAGCAGCACCCATATCCAGCCCCAGCACCAGCCACCATGTGACGCCGATGTTGGAGAGGTTGATGAAGGCCTGGAGCAGCAGAACCAACCCTGTACGCTGCTGCCCGATCAGCCAGCCAAAGCAGACGTAACTGAACAGGACCGCCGGTGCAGACCAGACGCGGACATTGAGATAAGCCTCCAGCGCGGGCCGGACTTCAGGCTGCCAGCCCATCACGGTATTGAGCACGCCCCAGAACAACGGAGCGAGCAGCGCGATGATGCCGCCGCCGACCGCGGCAATCAGCAGGCCCCGCCACAGAACGGCGAACAGCTTGGCGTCGTTCTGCTCGCCAAAAGCCTGCGCCGCAAAGCCGCCGGTTGAGAGCCGCAGAAAGCCAAGTGTCCAGAGTGTAAAGACAAAGATTTCACTCCCTGCCGTGACCCCGCCCTGAAGACCCTGCGTCTCCAACTGCCCCATGATCACCACGTCTGCGAGCGACAGCAGGGGCTCGGTAATCCCGCTGAGAAAGGCCGGGACCGCCACGCTGAAAACGCGGACATGGGTGAGCGGTTGGAGCGCTCGGGATGAGAGGCTGGGCGCAGAGGACATGCGGTTCGTTATCTCGTGGGTCGCAGAGTGAGGAGGACGTCAAAAACAAGGTGCGATCTGAACCGTTCTACGGTCTCTGATCGAGCGCTTCTATCCTGTATTCGCCTTGCTGTCCGCTGAAGCTTTTTGAGGGTCCGTGCAGGCGACAACTGGGTGTAATGATCGCGGGGTAGGACCAATCAATCAAAGGGCGAATTAACAGCGGTGCTGCACTGCATGGACGACCAATTTTGTCGCAGCTTTCCGCGCTCCATCGACACGCTCTCAACAGGAATATCTAAAACGATAGCAATCTCAGTATCTTGCACGATTCGTTGTTAGAGATTCGGGCTTCGATCCCATTTTATATAAGAATTGAGTTGAATTTTTATTATGCGACGCGAGGGTCAAAAGTGGCGATATCTCGGATAATCACTACACTTTAACGCGGATAGAGTCGCGAAATGATGCTCGCGCGCAACAGATTCGGTTATCTTGGAACAAATAACCCGGTTTGAAGCTTTCGTGTCATTGTTCTGCTCGAACGAGGTTCTAGCATCATTTATGAAAGTGATCAGGGCAGTTTGAACGGGCTGCCAAATACTGCGCTTTCAGCGTTTCCTCCCCCTGAAACGGGCCCGAGCCAGACATGGTTTCGGGCCCGATTTTTGTCAGTCATCGGTCAGGGAAAGCGTCAGCATGGCAGTACCGGTCCAGCGACCAAATTTATGGCCAATGTTCTCCAGAACGCCCACAAACTTGAACCCGTAATTCTGGTGAAAGCGCACGGACTGATTGTCTGAGACATCGCAGGACGGATCGAGGCCGACGATCGCCACCATGGTCTTCAAATCGAGCGCCTGACAAGCCTCGACCAAAGCGTCCATTAGCGCCGTTCCAACCCCCTGTCGGTGGGCGCTGGCGTCGAGGTAAATCGAATTCTCGACGGAGGACTGATAAGCCGCGCGTGCGCGGTAAGGAGAGGCGTAAACATAGCCTAGAATAGCGCCGCTGCTGACCCGTTCGGCGACGAGGTAGGGGAGGCCGCGTGCGAGGATGGCTTCAGCGCGGGATTGCATCTCGGTCGGGGTCGGTGGCTCAACTTCGAAACTCACCCAGGCCCCGCGCACGTACTCGGCATAAATCGCTGCGAGTGCGGCAGCGTCTTCACTGGCGCGAACAGGTCGCAAGGCGATGTCTTCCGAGCGCGTGTTCTGAGGCATGGGGCGCGTCATTCGGCGAGGTCGGAGGCTTCAGGATCTGCGAGCACTGCAGGATCGAGATCGCCCAAACGTTCAATCACGCTCTGCACCATGGCAACCACCGCGCTGTGGTTCGGTCCGGGGCTTAGATCGGCTTGCAGGTAAAGGTCACGCGACAGCTCGAACTGCAGGGCATGTACGCCCGCGTGCGGGTCGCCGTGGCGGCGAATGATGTGCCCGCCCGCGTAAGGCCGGTTCCACTCGACCATCAGGCCATCGTGCCAAAGCCGGTGCAGGACGGAGAGTACGACCGGCTTGGCACAGGTCGCGCCAAACCGATCGCCAAGAACGGCATCGACTGCGCCTGTAGACAGACCTTGCCCCTCTCCCGGCACTTGTTTGATGCGGAAAGGGTTGCGGTCGCGGCGGAGGGAGAAACTCGCCGCGGGAGTCATTGCGGGCATGGAGTGGCAGTCCAGCAAGATACAAAACCCGAACCGCGCAACGGTTTGCTGTGTCAGCCGGTCGAGCGCGGCGTGGAAGGGACGGTGCACCGCGTTCAGCCGTTGCTCGATCACTGACGGTGCAAGCTTGATGGCGCCATAGATGCGATGATCGCCCGGCACTTTGGTCGGGATCACCCCCAACCCTGCATGCACGCGCGGCGAACGCGCGCGATGGCGCGGTAGGGTGCCTGAGCTTGAGAAAAGGGCTGGGTCGATTTCGTCCTCGTCGCGGTTTACGTCGACAAATGCCCGCGCAATCGAATTCGACACCATCGGCACACCAAGCGCTTCAGCCGCCGGCCTGACGAGCGCCTCAACCCCGAAGTCCGTTGCGCCCAGCAAGGTGTCATCGTCCAGCGCCGAAACCGCGCGCAAATCTTCCGGAATCACCGTGCCGGCGTGCGGGCAGGATAGGACGACGGGCAGAACCTGCTCCTTGGGTTCGAAAACCGGTATGGCCGAAACTGCATTCATGGAACCGACCATAGGCGCGCCAAGCCGCAGCGCAAGCAACACCTCTCTGTGCGCGGCGCAGGTCAGGTGAAAAATTCTTCGCTAAGGGATTGCCAAGCCTCGGGCTAAGGTCTAACTCCGTGCTTCTGACACTAAAGACCTTTTGGTGTCTTTGGTCGGGCGATTAGCTCAGCGGTAGAGCACCACATTGACATTGTGGTGGTCACTGGTTCGATCCCAGTATCGCCCACCATTCCCCTCCTCATCCTCTCTATTTCATCGCAGCCGTCTTTTTCTGCGGTTCATCGCGCACGGCTACGGTTTCCTTTGACAGCGTTGCCCGAGCGCCCGAGTGTCCTCCTTCAATTTTGATGCAGGGAGAAGAGGTATGACGCGCCTCTGGATAAAAAACCCGCTGGCGGTGCACGCCGATGGTGAGGCGGCGGGCGGCGTGGTGATCGAAGGAGGTGTGATTGCGGCGTTGGTTGGCGCGGGTGATACCCCGGACCATGATGCGTCTTTCGACGCGACAGACAGGGTCATCCTACCCGGCCTGATTAACACCCACCACCACATGTACCAGA
>CBFHUI010000033.1:0-26680 GCA_965658725.1 Alphaproteobacteria bacterium
GGGTTGGACGTGTCAGCTGAGGCTATCGCTGCGCTGGTCTGGTCGTTCTCGTTCTCCATTGCCGTGGGTGCTTTGCTGGCGCAAGTGGTGATTGGCCATTGGCCGCGGCGTGCCGTGCTGGTAGTGTCCATGCTGGTGCTCGGACTGGGAGCATGCGGGCTGGGTCTGGCGCAAAACTGGGAACAGGCGATGATCGCCCGCGTCACCATGGCCATCGGTGCAGCCTCGATCATGCCGACGGCGTCTGTCATTGCGGCCTCACTGGTCAGTGAGGAACAGCGGCCCGCGGCGATTTCAGTCGTGTTCACGGGGCTGACCGCCTCTCTCATCCTTGCGCTTCCAATATCCAGTTGGGTCGCGGAGGCGGCTGGCTGGCGGATGGCGTGGTTTGTGGCCGGTGGCGCCGCCTTTGTGTCGGCAGCCAGCGTGCTCATCGGTGTTCCTGGTGGTGTACGCGGGTCACGCGCTTCCCTCCAAGCCATGGTGGCTACTCTCTCCGACCGAGCGACATCGATCACCATTCTAACCACGTTACTGCTGATAACGGGCGGGTTCATGACCTTCGCCATGATCTCGTTTTGGCTGATAGAGGTGGCAGGAACGCCGCGCTGGGCCGTTGTACCAGCACTGCTCGCCTCTGGCATCGCATCCACCGTCGGCAACTGGATCTCCTCCCCCATCCTCAAGCTGGTGGGACGGGAAAACACCATCATCTATGGCATGGTTTTCACGGCAGGCTGCTTCGTGCTGCTGTTCACGCTGCCGGAGGTGCTGTGGCTGGCTTATCCGGCCTTTATCGCTCTGGGGCTGGGTTGGTCGCTGTGTCTGGCGCCGTTGCAGGCCCGGCTGATCGAAACCGCCGGACCCCGTGCGCAATTGGCCCTAGCGCTCAACGCCTCTGCGTTCTTTGGCGGCCAAGGGTTGGGTGCAGTGGGTAGCGGCGCAGTCTACGAAGCCTTTGGACCGATCACACTACCGCTGACCTCTGTGATTGTGCTGGTCATCGCGACGGTGCTTTTCATCCTGTTCAAGGGTACAGGTCAGAAAGCGGATAAAGCCACCCCATCGGTTTAGGCCGCAACAGCGCCCAGCGGCGGTCGGCGCTGGGGCCACTGGGTCTCGAGGTGGTAAGCCTGACCGATCCCCAGAATTGTTGCGTCACTGCCCCGAGGGCCGAAGATCTGTATCCCCGTTGGGAGGCCCTCCGCCCCAAAGCCCGCCGGAACACTCAGGCTCGGCAGCCCGATCAGGCTCACCGGCACCATGACGGACATCCAGCGGTGATAGGTGTCCATGGCAACGCCTGCGATCTCTGTGGGCCACGGCAAGTCGCTGTCGAAGGGCCAGACTTGGGTCGTGGGCAGAACAAGGGCATCGTAGCGTTCGAAGAGCGCGTGGGCCTGCAGAAACCAATCCTGGCGCAAGGCGCTGGCGCGGTGAACGTCGAGCGCCGAGAGAGACTGCGCGAGCTCAAGCTCCCACTGCGCACTGTCCTTCATGCGGTGTGCCTGATCGGCCAGCGGCAACAGGTCCGACCCGACTTGCCACGATCGCAGGGTCGTCCAGCTCTCCCACAAGGCATCAAACGCGGTCGGTGGAGGAAGGTCTTCGACTTGGGCACCTAGGCCCGAGAGCACCCCCAGCGCCTCACGGCTTTTGGCCAGAATCTCAGGCTCGGTCGGAAAGCTCCCGCCCCAGTCGCCCAGCCAGCCGATCCTGAGCCCGCTCAGGTCCGCAGCGCTCAATGGCGCGAGCTTGGCCGGCGCGGCAACATCGGGGCGCAAGGGGTTGGCGAAGGACTGAACGTCGAGCAAGACGGCGATGTCTTCCGGGCTGCGCGCCATGGGGCCGAGCGTCGACATCTGATGCAATGTGCCATCGTGGACCGGCTCCACCGGCACCCGGCCCCAACTGGGCCTGAAGCCATAGACGTTGTTCCATGCCGCCGGGTTCCGCAGCGACCCCATCATGTCCGAGCCGTCAGCCAGCGCGACCATCCCCAGCGCCAGCGCCACCCCCGCTCCACCCGAAGAACCGCCGCAGGTGCGGGAGGGGTCATAGGGGTTGGTTGTTCGGCCGTAGACCGGGTTAAAGGTGTGTGAACCAAGCCCAAATTCGGGCGTGTTGGTCTTTCCTATCAGGATCGCCCCCGCTGCCCGCAGCTTGGCAACCATGACGTCATCGTCTTCAGCGATAACGTCCGCATAAATCGGTGATCCCATCGTGGTGCGCAGGCCGCGAACGGCCAATAGGTCTTTGACGGCAAAGGGCAAACCGTGCAGCGGACCGACAACGGGTCCAGCGTCAAGGGCGCGGGCCTGCGCCAGCAGATCATCCGGCTCCGCCATACCGACAAGCGCGTTTACCGCCGGATTACGCTCGGCGATGCGCACAAGGGTGGCTTCCATCAGCGCTTCCGCGCTCAGACGGCGGCTGGCCAAGTCGGCGAGAAGGGCCGTGGCGGAACGGTCCAGATCCATAGAGCTCCTATGCGGCGAAGCCGCTGTTACGAGGGCCTTTTGTTTGCCCCGCTTACCGGCTGCAAGCAAGGCCCGACGCTGCGTTTGCGTTTGCTGCAACGTTGGGCTTGTTGCACAGTGCGGCAGCGTGATGAGAGGAGCGCCGAGCCATGCCCGTTTCTGTTTTTTCCCTGGCCGAACCCGGACCCAACCGCCTGAGCGACGCTGACCTTGCAGCGTGGCAAGCGGTTCCGGTGAGCGTGGTCGTTGACTTGGAACCAAGGCAGCAGATCGACCCCTCAATTTCGCTTAAAACCCGCGCAAGCGACACGCGCATCCTGCTGGGCCGGGCGCTGACCGTTGCCTGCACACCACCTGACTTTGGTGCCGTGGTCCATGCGCTGGATCACGCCGGACCGGGCGACGTGGTGGTCATCGCGGCACAGGGGCAGACGGACACGGCCGTTATCGGCGAAATCTTGGGCGGCCATCTGCGTGCCAAGGGCTGCGCTGGACTGGTTGTTGACGGGGCTGTGCGCGACATCGACGCGCTGGGTGGGTGGGCAGACTTCCCCGTTTACGCCCGCGCCATAAACCCCCGCGGCCCAACCAGCGCCAACGATGGCGCGCTGTTCGCGCCGGTCGAGGTTGGCGGCTGTGTGGTTTCGCCGGGCGACCTGATCCTTGGCGATGCTGACGGACTTGTGGCCCTGCCCGCTCCCCTCGCACGCAATCGACATCAGGCCGCACAGGACAAACTTGCCCTCGAAGCGCAATGGATCGACGGGCTGGCGGCGGGCAAACCGGCTTCTGAGGTCTTCGGGCTGTGACCCGATCTAGGCTTGCCCTCACCGAGCGCGATCAAGGCTGTGTGAACGGGGACGAAGGCGCGCTGGTTGCCCGGCAGCTTTAGGGGGTCGCCTGTCCCATGCTGCGGGTCAGCGCCGTGGACTTCACCGCGCTGTGTCAGGCCCCTCGCCTGCGGTTCAAAGATAGGGGGATTAGCGTATTGGCTTGAGCGTCACGCAGCGGGGACTAGTACAGCGTCTTGAGTGCCACAGCGTCGTAATCACCCAGCTCATCAAACCGCCCCTCGCGTACCTTTTGGGCCCAGAACGGATCCTGCAAAAGCGCCCGGCCAACCGCGACCATGTCAAACTCGCCTTTGGCCAACCGCTCGATCACGTCGGTGAGCGGGCGGGTCTTGGAGCCTTCGCCGCGGAACGCACCAGTGAACTCAGACGACAGCCCGACGGATCCCACGGTAATCGTCGGCAGTCCCGTCAGCTTCTTCGCCCATCCGGCGAGGTTGAGTCCATCCACGCCATCCACGCTCTCAAACTCAGCTTCCCAGAAGCGCCGTTGCGAGCAGTGCAAGCAATCCACGCCCGCATCAACAAACACCCGGAAGAAGGCCTCTAGCTCTTGCGGGGTCTCGGCAAGCTTGGCGCCGAAGTCCTGCGACTTCCACTGCGACATGCGCAGGATGATCGGCATGTCCTCACCTACTTGCAGACGACATTGCTTGATGATCTCGGCAGCAAAGGTCGCACGTCCGGGCAAGTCGCCGCCGAAGCGGTCTTCGCGGACGTTCATGGTCTGCCAGAAAAACTCGTCGATCAGATAGCCGTGCGCACCGTGCAGCTCGATGCAGTCAAAACCTAGCCGCTTGGCTTCCCCGGCCGCATTGGCATAGGCCATGACCATGTCCCAGACCTCTTCTTCGCTGGGGGCTTCCTGAACCGCTTTGCCGCGATGGGTCAGGCCAGAGGGACCGTCCGAAGGCGCGTCCGGCTCCGGGCCGGTGCCAGGCTTGCGCAGCATGCCCTGATGCCAGAGCTGTGGACCCATGACTCCGCCAACGTCCTGCACGCTTCGGATCACCTTTTCCCAGCCCGCAAGCGCGTCCTGCTTGTGAAAGTTCGGAATGCGCGGATCGTTTGACGCGCCGCCGCGTTCAACGGTCGTCCCTTCGGAGATGATCAGCCCAACGTCAGCTTCGGCCCGGCGGGTGTAGTAGTCCCGCACATCGTCTGTCGGCACACCATTGGGGCTGAAATTGCGGGTCATGGGGGCCATAACGATGCGGTTCGGGATCGTCATACCCTGCAGGGTAAAAGGCTCAAACAAAGGGGCGGTTTCTGACACGGCGAGGCTCTCCAATCCAAAGCTCAGCAACTTAGCGGGTCATTGAGCGTAGGGGAAAGGAAGTTCGCGCGACTTCAGGAACCCGGACGCCCCATAGCGTGCCTCCCGGAAGGATTCGCTTCGGAAGTTGAGAAAATCGTTAAGCACGGCTGACGCCTCGGCATCGCCGTCCATGGTCTCCCGCAGCACCTCACCCGAGCGTCGGCCGATCGCCGTCAGGACGTTGCGGTCCAACTCCCGCACTTTGCGCCCTTGACCGGTCTGCTTGAGCTGTTCCAGCAGTCGGGCGTTCTCCGCGCTGGTGGTCAGGAGCAGGGACTGGCTTTCCGCTTCGAAAACCGTGCGAAAGGCCAGTCTTTGGCTGTCGCTTAGGCTGAACCAGAACGGCAGGTTCAGGCCGACCGAGATCCCCAGAGCCGGACGCAGAACGGGAGGGCCGTAGAGGTAATTTGTTGCTGCCGATATCTCGCCTTGCGGATCGGCCCAGGGACCAAACCACTCTGCCGCGTCCAGCGCACCGATGCTGAGCGCAGAAGCGAGCCGGGCGAAACTGATCGGCCGCGCGTCGGCACCCATGGACTTGAGAACCGTGCGGGTCATCCCACTGGACCGCACCTTCAGCCCTTTGAAATCTGCCGCGCTCTCCAGCTTGCGGTTTGACCACAGCCCCAGTCCACCTGCGAGCACGCCTGCAGAAAACGGCTTGATGTTGAAGGGGGCCTGAATAGCGTCCCAGTGCGCCGCACCCGGCCCGTTGAGCCAGCCCAGCAGCTCTTGAGGTGCTAGGCCAAAGGGGACGCCGGAGAAGAGGTGAAAGGCGGGGTTCTTGGCTGCCCAGAAATACTCGACACCGTGATACAGCTCCGCCTCACCAGCGCCCGCACGGGCGTGCGCTTCGCCGGGGCTGCCCAGTTCGCCGGCGGCAAACAACTCGACCCGCAGCGCGCCGTCGGTGATGGCCGTCAGGCGCTCGGCCAGTCGCTGCGCCGATGCACCCACAATGGGAAAGCCGCGCCCCCAGACCGAGACCATGCGCACCGTTCGCGTCTGCGCCAGCACAACGTTCGGCGCGGCGAGCAGACCCAGCGCTGCCACGCCACGGGCGAGCACTTGACGACGACGGAGAGAAGATGAAGCGGCCATGAGGCTCCTCGCTGATGGAGCCCTGTCTTGGCACCGATCAGGCTCATAAAAAAGCAAAGAATTGATTATGTCTCTTGGGCTTGACCGAACGCGATTAAATCAAACCGGGAAGCCACCATACGAGGGCAATCACTGCCACTTGCACCGCGATAAACGGCGCGACGCCGGCATACAGCTGCAGCGTCGAAACATCGCGCTTTGCAGCGCCGCGAAAGTAGAACAGCGCCACACCAAAGGGCGGAGTGAGGAAGGAGGTTTGGAGCGTCAGAGCAATCAGCACACCCGCCCAGACCGGGTCCAGCACCTCTGGCGGCACGGCAAAGACAACCGGAAGCGTGAGCGGCAAGACGACGACAATGATCTCAATGAACTCCAGCACGAACCCCAGTAGGAAAATCGAGATCAGCAGGACAAGCAGGGCGAACCGCGCGGCCTCTGCCGGGTCAGTCGCACCACTGGCGGTCGTTAATGCCATCAAGGCGGTACGCAAGGCCGTGTCGCCGCCTAGCGCCTTGAAGCTCAGCGCAAACAGTCCCGCTCCGATGATGATGGCAAAGATGATCCCCGTGAGCCGCAGTGCATCGTTGAGCGCGGCGGGCAATACGCCTGTCCGAAAAGCCCGAACGCTGCTCGTTCCGATTGTGATCAGCAGCGCAGCGAACAGCACGACAGCAAGCGGCTGCAAGACCGGAACACTGCCACTCACCCGCCACAGCAGAACCGCGACCGTCAGCCCGAGCGCGGTGAGATGCAGCAGGCGCGACCGACTGGCCAACACCAGCGCACCCATGGCGCCAAAGGACGCCGCCGACGTCGTGTCCGTCAGCCCACTGATGATCGAGCCCAGCACCAGCACGATCAGCCCCAGCGGCGGCAGCATGCCCCCCAGCGCGTCGGGCAGCGACAGCCCTTCGGCGAGGTCGAACTCGTCCTCAGTGGCCCTCTGGCTTACCCCGCGCCCCGCCACCATGGCCCAGAGCGCAAAGCCGACCATGACCAGCACCCCGGGGATCAGCGCCGCGCGGAACAAATCGCCACTGGTGACGGCCATGGGGGCAAAGACGCCTTGTGCGATTTGGGCGGCTTGGAACTGACTGCCCACTTGTTCGGCCAGCAGGATTAGTATGATCGAGGGCGGGATCACTTGCCCCAGCGTGCCAGAAGCCGTGACGATGCCTGCGGAAAGACGGGGGCCGTAACCCTGCTTGCGGAGGGCGGGAAAGGCGATCACGGCCAGTGCAGCAACCGATGCGCCCACCACCCCCGTAGACGCTGCCAGCACGCCACCGACCAATACCACGGCGACCCCCAGACCGCCGGGCAGAGCGCGGGTCAGTGCCTGCATCCCTTCAAGCAGGCGTTCCGCGACCGCAGAGCGGTGCAGCAGCGCGCCCATCAGCACGAACAACGGGATTGCGAGCAAGGTTTGCCCGCTGGGCGACATCAACTGATAAGTGTCATCGGCAAGGGGTGAGAGGTCGCGCCAATCGCGCGCTTCGATCAGCGGCCAGCCGTCTGAGCCGTCGATGGTCAGTCCAACCTGCGCAGCCAGCACCAACCCGCCCACGACCAACACCCCTGCACCGCCCAGCCCAAAGGCAACGGGATAGCCGCTGAGCAAGCACGCAACAGTTGCCAGCGCAAAGACGGCGAGGACGAGGGCTTCGGGCGCAATCATGCAGCGCGCTCTTCAGACGCATGCTCAAACGCTCGGAGCAGCGCCGCGACGATGAGCAAGAAGCCCAGCAAGGGAACAAGCGTCTTGATGGCGAACACGTATTCAATGCCGAAGTTCTGGGAACCTTCTGCCTGCATCCACGCCCGCGCCGCAAAGGGCGTTCCTTTGGCCAGCAGCACCCAACCCACTGGCAGGGCGAGCAACACGCTGCCCCAGCGGGCCACAACCGCCCGGCCGCGTGGCCCGAGAACGCCGCTCAACACGTCAATCCCGACGTGCTCAGCGCTGCGCAGCAAGGCGGGGATGGCGAGCGTCAAGCTTGCACCCAAGCAGGCCATGGCCGTTTCGATCCACCATGTCTCGGACCGCGTCGGACCCCACCCCTCAGGCGGGAAGACGGCTAGCGCGAACAAGAACCGTGCGCTGGCCCAGAAGAAAACAATGCTCAGCGCAGCCAGCGCCAGCCCCCCTGCGGCACGCCAGAACAGGGGAAAGCTGGCCTCGATCAGTCGGCGGTATCGCTGACGGCGGCGACGACCGATGATCGACAGGATTGCGACCATGGTCGCGATGAACGCTGCTTGGATCTGAAGGCCGGATACGACAAAGCCCTCTGCTTTGGCAAAGGGCTTGGGGGGGTCCCCCAGCGCTGTCCACCCACCGAGGACGAAAAGCGCTGCAAAACCAGCGAACAGGACCGCAGCGCCCATCGCGCCGCGGCCCCACTCCGCCGTCGTCAGTTGTCCGGTAAGAGATCCGGTAGGAAGGTCGTGATTTGTGGGAAGAACCACAGGATGGTCAGGCCCACGACCTGGATGATCACGAATGGGACAATCCCTCGATAAATATGGCTGGTCTGAATCTCAGGCGGTGCCACGCCGCGCAGATAAAACAGCGCAAAGCCAAAGGGCGGTGTGATGAACGAGGTTTGCAGGTTCACCGCGATGAGAATCGTGATCCAGGCCGGATGCATGATGTTCGGGTCGGCCCCGTAAACTACTGGGCCAACGATCGGGATCACGATGAAGATGATCTCGATAAAGTCCAGCACAAAGCCCAAGATAAACAACACCACCATCACGACAAGCAACAGCGTGCGCGGATCTTCGAAGGAGCGCAGGAAGTGCTCGATGTACTCCTCGCCACCAAAGGAACGCAGCGTCAGTGCGAGCAGCTGGGAGCCGATCAGGATGGCAAAGACCATGATCGAGACCTTGGCGGTTTCCATCAGGATCGAGGTCAGCACCCGGTCCTTGCTGAACAGGAATGAACGCCCGGCCCCAGCGATCGTCGTCGGCTTTGGCACCGGACGACCACCTTCGACGCGCGCGCCGAGCAGCACAATGACCGCGTAGATCATGCCCAGCATCGACACCACGTAGAGCACCGACGCCATCGCCGTCGCGACCGCCTTACCCGCTCCAACAGCCTGCTCACCGTCGAGGAAGTTCGCCTTGACCAGCAGCATCAGCGCAATCGACGCTGCGGTCCACAGCAACAGGTTGCGGCCGATGCGGTTGTCGAACGGCCCGACTTGCTCGGATCGCTCCAACAGCTTGATCGCCGAGAGCAGGATCGCCCCGCCCGCGCCGAGCGCAGCCGCCGGCGTCGGGTTGGTGATGCCCCCGAAGATCGAGCCCAATACCGCAACGATCAGCACCACGGGCGGAACAACTACCCGGATGACTTCGATCTCCAACAAGCGCGGCACAGCGCCTATCATGCCATAAATGATCAAAAGGGTCGGAATGAAGTAGATCGCCAGACGCGTCCACGGGTCCGTGGTTGCCTCAACCATCCAGATCGCCGCTGCCCCAAAAGACAGCACACCAACCGCACCAATCAGCAACGGCAGTTGCGGTGCCTGACGGCGAAGTGCAGCAGCCAGCGCAAGCGAAATCGCGGCAATCACGAGGAAAGATGCCACGCCCATGGAAATCGCCGGCACGCGGTACGTCGTCAAGCTATCGCGGAAGTAGGCGGACAGCTGCCGCGGCGCATCGCCGTTGCCCATGTCGGGGAACGCCTTGCGCAGAAGGTTTGCGGCTTCTGAGGTTACCGGCTTCGCCACGTCAAACGGCACCTGCCCGTCAGCCACCTGACGGATGGAACGGTCGTAGGAGAACGAGGATGCAAGGTAGGACTCGCGCTTGAGCAAACCGTCTACAGTCGCCACGGCCCGATCCAGATCACCGGAAGCGGGAAGCTCTCGGATCGCGTTGAGCTGGGTTTCAAGATCGGTTGCAGCAACGATCACTGCAAGGTTGTCCGCGAAGGCTGCATTGGTCTCTTCGTCGAAGAACTCGGCGTAAAGCGCCTGCAGCGTTGCAATCTTCTCCGTCAGCGTATCCGCGCGAAGCTTCATTTCAGCGGCTGCGCCCTCAGCATCGTCTTTGAACTTCCGCAGCACTGACTTTCGCCGCGCTTTGGAAACGACGGAGGCGTAATCCTCAGCCGCCAACTGATAGGGCGCGAAGTCGAATTCGCGGTCAGCGCGAGAGACAAGACGCTGTACGGCCTGTCCGCGCGGTGCGCCTTTGACAGCGGCGGTCAGCTCAGAAAGCGTGTTGGCACCTTCTGCGCGGGCGAGCACGGCAAGGAAGGGCTCAGCCGCTTCATCACCCAACATGGCGTCTACGGACCGGGCAAAACGGTCGATGCCGCGCAGCAGTGTGCTCTTGCGCTCGGTGAATTCGGTTTCCCGCAGCGTGTCGATGATGACAGCCCCATCAATCCCGTCGAGCAGGCTGTTGACCCGGTCGAGCAAGTCCGCGGGCACCGGCTTCCCGCGAGAAACCAGCGCCGTGTAGTCTTGCAGGTCGGCAAAGTCAGCCGCATCAATCGAGCCCGAAGGCCGTGCCCGCTCGATTTCTTCGAGGAGGGCCTGCGTGTTAGCGAATTCCAGCGCGTCTTGCGGCGGTTTCTGAGAACCGACGTAGCCCGCAAAGGCCGCTGCGATCCATACCGCGATCAGCGCGATTGACGGCAACGCAATCGCCGAAGCGGCCCGGCCGGAAGACCGGCCATAGTCGGCCAGCAAGTCGTATGTGTTTTCGTCCGTGTTCTGCTGGATCGGTGGCGCAGCCTTGGGCCTCAGCAGCGCGTAGCCCAGTGCATAGGCAGCGTAGAGCAGCGCCAGAACGATGCCCGGAATAAATGCCGCTTTGAACAGTGTACCGGTCGAAATCGCAATGTCATCGCCCAGCAATTCAGGCAGCGGGATTCCCAGATCCTGCGAGCGGTTCTTCTGCGCCGAAGAATAGATATCCCCGACCATCGAACCCAGCAGGACCAGCACGATCGACGGCGGAATGATCTGCCCCAGCGTGCCAGAGGTCGCGATGACCCCCGTAGACAGCTCTTTGGAGTACCCGGCGCGAAGCATGGTGGGCAGAGAGATCAGGCCCATGGTCACAACCGTTGCGCCAACGATACCGGTGGAAGCGGCAAGCAGCGCGCCCACCAGAACAACCGACACAGCCAGACCGCCTGGCATACCGCCGAACAGCCGACCCATGGAGGTCAGCAGCTCTTCCGCGATCTTCGACCGCTCCAACGCGATCCCCATGAGAACGAACAGCGGCACAGCCAGCAGGGTGTCGTTCTGGTTCTCACCAAAGGCACGGGAATAGTTGTTGTTACTCCATTGGGCGAGTGTATCGAGCCCTTTCACCCAGGCAGGCCCGTCGAATATCTCATGATAGGCCGCAAGCAGCGGTTTGAGTTCCCCCTCATACTCAACCAGCAACCACCCCATTTCTGAGCCGATTGCGATGAGCACGAAGCTGATGATGGCGGAACCGGAGAGCGCAAACGCGACCGGGTAGCCTGATAGAATGGCCATGAAGAGCGTCCCGAAGACGATCACAAGGCTGATTTCAACGCCGTCTAATCCAAAGAGCATGGCTTGTTACTTCTCTTTCCTGCGTGCCGGATCAAGCCGAGCCCAGAACGGGCTGGCTGGCGCTTGTTGATGAAGGGGACGGAGACGTGGGGTCGTTGGCATCCGCAATAGCGGCGCTGGCCAAATCTTCCGGTGTTGCATCCTCGCTGTTCTCGGCGGCGTCGCGAGCGCGGCGCTCGGCCTCGGCATCAGAGGTCAGGCCCTTGTCGATGCTGGAGAACAGGAACCCAACGCCCTGGATCAGCATCAGCGCAGCGAGCACCAGAATCAGCAGGTAATACAGCGGCACGTGGCTGAAGTTCTCACCCGTCGAGGTGTTCCAGTTGATTTGCTTGAAGCTCGATGCGCCCGGAATCCGGCCGTCGAAGTTCCGGGTCAGAATGATCTCGGTCAGCGGATTAAAGGACGTAATCTGGAAAATCTTGTTCATGGCAAGGTGCCAGGACACCCACCACAGACCCACCATGGATGGCAGCAGGAAGATCAGCGTACCGACCACGTCGATCCAATGCTTCACCCGGCGGCTCATCGCGCCATAAATCAGATCAACCCGCACGTGCCCCTCTTCCATGAAGGTATAGGCGCAGGCAAAAGCGATGATGATGGCGTTGTAGAACATCAACTCCGTCGCGAACCAGGGCATGGTGACAACATCGTCGCCGGGGACGAGTTCGAGGCCGAGGAAAGCGATTGGGAACCCGTTGGCGCGGAAGACCTGCTGCAGAAAAATGATCATGATCTGCTGGAAGGCCATGAGCAGCACGAACCAAGACGCGAGCTTCCCAAGCGTACCATTGAAAGCATTGATGCCCGTCGCCACCCAGCGGAGTATCGGACGGTAAATCAGCCCCGCGATGAGCAGACCGATGACCAGCGAGAAGAGGGTAAAGAACAACTCTGACGACTTACCGAAAATCAGAGCGTTGACGATGTAGCTATCCGCCGGGAAGTCAGACGCAAGCGTGCTCAGCCGAGCATATTCGATGAGATCCGCAGAGTTGCCGGGCGCAGAGCCATCGGCGACGGCAGCTTTGGCCGCCGCCATCAGGTCAGGTTGGCCTTTGAAAATAGCGTCGAAAGCGGCGAGGTCGCCACTCTCTGCTAGTTTCGCTTGAAGCGCGGCGAGGTCCGGCGCGGCGGCGGCGGCTCGGCCGTCGGCGGTCATGATGCCATACAGCCAAGCGCCTGCCTTGAACGGCGCCAGGGCAAGGTTAACGAAACCTTGCGCGATTGCGGTCAGGAACGACCAAATTCCATTGATAAGGGCCATAGCGGCAGCACCTTTATAAAGGCGGGCGTTATATAACTTCGCGCTGTTCAGACGACCCACAGTGCGGGCGAAAACCCCGGTGCGTGCTGCGGCGATGCTGTCCGCCACCTCGTCACCGTTGCGCGCAGTCCGTCTGTGGGGGGCGGCGGCGCGTCTGTTCGATCTCGATCAGGTTAGGAAACCGGTTCGACGAGCGAACCGGCCCCAAAGCGCGAAGAAGGCCGCTTCGCAGCGGCCTCCATGCAAAAGCGTTGAAAGGGCTTAGGAGCCCAGAACGCGGTCACGCTGCGTGGTGTACTGACCAGCAGAGCGCGAAATCCAGCCCGAAGAAGCGGACATAGAAGCGCGGAAGCTGTCGTAGCAACGCTTGAACAGGTCATCGTCCATGTTCTCGTCGAACACTTCCTGAGACGCTGCACCGAAGGCATCCCATACGTCCTCTGGGAACTCCAGAGCACGGGTACCACCAGCAATCAGACGCTCAAGCGCTGCACCGTTGTTGGCGAGGTACTGAGCATGCGACCACAGGTTCGCCTCAGCACAAGCAACTTCGATCGCTGCCTGGTTCGTCTCGGACAAGGAGTCCCAGCGGTCCAGGTTCATAGCGAAGGAAAGCGCTGCACCTGGCTCGTGGAAACCAGCGGTGTAGTAGATGTTGGTAGCTTCCTGGAGACCCAGGGATTCATCGGATGCTGGGCCGATCCACTCAGCGCCATCGATGGAACCGGACTGCAGAGCCTGGAAGATCTCACCGCCAGCCATGGTGATCGAAGATGCACCCAGCTTGGAGATCACACGGCCACCCAGACCTGGCATACGGTACTTCAGACCTTCGAAGTCTGCTGCGGAGTTGATTTCCTTGCGGAACCAACCGCCAGCCTGCGTACCGGTGTTACCAGCGAGGAAGCCCTTCAGGCCAAACTCTTCACCGATCTCATCGTACAGCTCGCGACCACCCATGTGGTACATCCAGTTGTTGATTTCCTGCGCGGTCATGCCGAAAGGCACAGCCGTGAAGAAAGCAAAGGCTGGGTGCTGGCCAATGTAGTAGTACGCAGCAGCGTGGAACGCATCAGCGGTACCGGAGGTCACAGCATCGAAAGCAGCCTGCGTACCGGAAACCAGTTCGCCGTTTGCCTTCAGGTCAATTTCCAGCGTGCCGCCGGTGATCGCTGCTACGTTGTCAGCAACGCGCTGAGCGGCATCGTGTACACCAAAGGAGCCGCGGCCCCAGGTGGTTACCATGGTTACTTTTTCACGGCCCTGAGCCAGTGCTGGAGTGGCGAGACCGGTAGCGGCCGCTGCACCTGCAGCAACGCCAGCTACGCCTGCGCCTTTAAGAAACTCGCGACGTTTCATCGTAAATCCTCCCGAAACGGACAGTTATTAAGAATACGCCCTCCCTGAGCGCATCTCATGCACCCTTAACCAAAAAGCCAAGGGATGTAAATTGGTATGAAGAACAGACCAATTTGAGTTAGGACCAGCAAACAAGAACTTTGTTGCTGAGAACCCAAGGTAAGAGATTAGTTCGTTACCCCCACCCCGACAATTGCTGGAACGGTCAAAAAACTACGTACGTAGATTGACTTAGGCCAAGCGGATGCACAAAGGGCTGTGCGGACTGTATAAAGGCGCTTATGGGACTTCGACTTAATTTACTGCTCATCTCGGTGATCCCGATCCTGCTGTTTGCCGCAGCGATGATCGGCGTCGTCAGCCTTCAAACACAGACGCTTTCGCGCGAAATCGGTTCGCTGATCGAGGAAAGACTGGTCTCCGACAAGCGGCGCGCGCTAAAGCACTTCGGTGAACTCGCCGAAACCGCGATACGCCCTCTGGTGACCAAACCGGACTTCAGCCCCGCCGATCAGGCGCAGGCCAAAGCAGTGCTGAACGCCATGACCTTCGGCGAAGACGGGTACTTTTTCGTCTATGACTATGACGGAACGAACCTCGTCCACCCCCGATTGGACCATTTGGTTGGGCAGAACCTTTGGGACATGCAGGATCCAAACGGCAATCTGGTTATTCAGGGTCTCATCGCCCGGGCGCAGGAAGGCGGAGGCTACCACTCCTACATCTGGAACAAGCCATCCACGGGAACAGAGGAGCCGAAAATCGGCTACGCCAAGGGGATTGAAAGCTGGGGTTGGATGCTAGGGACGGGCCTTTACCTCGATGACATTCGCAGTGAAATCAACCTTGTGAATGCGACAATCGGCAACACCGTGCAGCGGTCTTTCCTTTGGGTTGTTGGCTTTGGTCTGCTCGCGGTCTTGCTGGCCGCCGCGGTAGTTTATGCGTTTCAGCACAATCTACAGCGGTCCGCTGACCAAAAGCTCAAGGCCCTGAACCGACGGATCGTCGAAATTCAGGAAGAGCAGGCGCAGCGGATTTCCCGCGATTTGCATGATGGGATATCCCAGTTGCTGGTTCTCACCCGCTACTCGCTAGAAGCAGTAGAGGCCGAGTTGGTCCCTGCTCAGGAAGAACAACAGAAGATCCTCACCCGCTCCCGAGGGACGATCGACCGAGCGCTGATGGAATTGAGCTCAATCGCCCGCAACCTCCGCCCACCCGCGCTTGACCAACTTGGCCTGCAACAGGCGTTGCTGACACTGGCCGACGACTACCAGGCGCAGTCCAATATCGAAGTGATCGCCGATATTGAGGCGTTGGGCGATAAGCTGACCGAGGCGGGCAAGTCCGCCCTCTTCCGTGTGGCACAGGAAGCGCTGACCAATATTTCCAAACACGCAAACGCCAGTCAGGTCTGGATCCGGCTAAAAATCATTGATGACTTCGTGGAACTCAGCATCGAAGACAACGGCAAGGGCTTAAAGCTGCCTGAGCATGGCGGTCTCGGGATCGCCAACATGCGGGAACGTCTGACCTCTCAAGGCGGGCATCTGGAAATGCGTGGCCGATTGAATGCCAACGGTACGGCTGTGATCGGCACCATGCCGCTCAGTGGGGAGGATGACGTCTGATGCGAATCACGGCAATCATCGCCGACGACCACGAACTCGTGCGCGAAGCGTTGCACGTACGCCTTAAGAAGATGGACGTGGATATTGTGGGCGAAGCGGTGGATGGACAGCAGGTGGTTGATCTTGCCGAAAATACAGATTTTGACCTGATCCTCATGGACATCTCCATGCCCGTCCTGAACGGCGTAGAAGCCACGCAGCGGATTAAACAAGCAAACGCGGCAAGCAAGATCCTCGTTCTCTCCACTCACGACAGCCAAGACTATGTCCGCGCGGTCGCCTCGGCAGGTGCTGACGGCTACCTGCTCAAATCGGCTGACTTCGACGAAATGCAGCGAGCAGTGCAGATCGTTGCCATGGGCGGTTCTTACTTCGCCGAGACGGTGAAACAGAAGCTGTTTGGTGCCGATGAGAAAGACGCCGAGCGCCACCAATCCCTGACGCTGCGCGAGCGCGAAGTGCAGCAGTTCATTGATCAGGGCATGCGCTCCAAGGAGATCGCCCACCGCTTGAACATCTCCATACGCACAGTCGAAGCCCACCGCCGTAACCTCAAGCGCAAGCTCGGCTGAGCCAGAGCTCTCACTAGAAACACACGAAAACGCAAACTAAGTGCCTGAATTCAGACTTGATTTTCGACATAGATACGGCGCGGCTTGAGACCTAGAATCAGGTCAATAAAGCGCTCGCAAACGCGGGGTTGTGGCGGAGAAAACGTGCGGATTGGTGCCCCCGGCCCGACTCGAACGGGCACTCCCGAAGAAACGTGATTTTGAATCACGCGCGTCTACCAATTCCGCCACGGGGGCGCTGTGCTTCAGGGCTGGAGCCTGTATAAGACCCCTCGCATCACGCGCCAAGGAGTTTTCGCGCATGGGTTGGCTGAAATCGCTTTACGATTGGACCTTGCGGCAAGCCGAGCGCCCGCGCGCGCTCTGGATGCTGTTTGCCATGTCTTTCGCGGAAAGCTCGTTCTTCCCTATTCCCCCTGACACCCTGCTCGCGCCCATCGTTCTGGCGCGCCGAGCGTGGTGGTGGGTTGCCGCGACGGTTTGCACGGTCGGATCGGTGCTTGGCGGGATTTTTGGCTATCTTCTGGGCAAGTTCGCTTTCGACACCATCGGCAAGCCGCTGCTTGCGTTAATGGGCCGCGAAGACGGGCTCAGCGCCTTTGAACAGAGTTTCAACGCTTTCGGCTGGCAGATTGTGTTTCTCGCTGGCTTTACCCCCCTACCCTACAAAGTATTCACCATTGCTTCGGGGGTGTTTGAGGTCGCTTTGCCCGTTTTCATTGGCGCGTCCATCGTGTCTCGTGGTGGACGGTTCTTTTTGGTGGCAATTGTCGTTGCACTGCTCGGACCCGTGGCCAAGCCGCTGATCGAGAAATACTTTGGCTGGTTCACCTTGTTTGCCGGCGTGTTGGTTGTCGCAGGGGTTTTTGCTTACACTGCCTTGCACTAATTCCAACAGAAGCAACCATTCGGGACAGGCCCCACGCGCATGATCACGCTTTTCCTCCGCATCGACCGAAATTGGCCGTGGGTGTTCCCGGTGCTGATCGCGTCGGCCTGCGGGTTCTTTTTGGCGATTGCGCTGATTTCTCAATATGTCGGCGGACACCATCCCTGCACGCTCTGTATCGCCCAGCGTACTCCTTACGTGGTCGCGGCCATCGTGGCGGGCGCAGCGGCCTATATCGGGCGCGACAACAACCGGAGCATTGAGCGGGCCATGCTGTTGGGCGTTTGCGGGCTCACGTTCTTTTACGGCAGCGCAACAGCGTTCGAGCACGTGGGAGTCGAGCAAGGCTGGTGGCCGGGTGAGGTCCTCTGCTCAGGCTCCATGACCGCCTTTGGCGTCGATACAGAGAGCGCAGCGCGGCTGGCAACTAATCCGCTGTTCGACGTCCCAGACGTGACCTGCTCCAAGGGGACGTGGGCGCTCTTTGGACTGACGATGGCGACTTACAATATGGTAGCGAACGTTGGCCTGATGGCTCTATCCGTCCTGCTCGCTTTTCTCGGACTGGTCCAGCACCGGCTGGCGGTCCGCTGATTAATCGCGTTCGAGTTCGGAATCCCAGTAGAGATAATCTTCCCAGCTTTCGTGCAGAAAGTGCGGTGGGAAAGACCGCCCAGCGTCCTGAAGCTGGTAGGCTGTCGGGCGCAGCGGCTCTTTGATAAGCCGCATCGAGCTGTCGCGCAGGTAGCGGTTTCCTTTGCGCAGGTTACACTTCTGACAGGCTGTCACCACGTTCTCCCAACTCGTCCCACCACCCTTGGAGCGCGGAATGACGTGGTCAAAGGTTAGGCTCGGCACTGGGAAGCGCGTGTTGCAGTACTGGCAGCGGAAATGATCGCGGAGAAAAACGTTAAACCGGGTAAAGGCTGGCGACCGATTCATCGGTACGTAGTCTTTGAGTGCAATCACGCTGGGGATGGGCATTTCGAAGGATGGACTGCGAATGACGTGGTCGTATTCAGCGACGACGTTCACGCGGCCCTGAAAGCAAGCCTTGACCGAATCCTGCCAATTCCACAGCGACAACGGCAGATAGGACAAGGGCCGAAAGTCGGCGTTTAGCACCAGTGCGGGATAGTTTTCTAAGCTTTGCGCTGTCATTGTCTCCTGCCCCTTCCGACGACTTCGGAAGCTGTCAGGCAACTATGACAAGGGAATGACGATTGGACAAGTTTGCTGCGTATAATGTTCCAAAGCGCCGCACCGACGGGGCGTGGCAGCGGACGCGAAGCCCTAGACTAACGCACCCATGCCGAAGCCTTCGCGCAGTTTGAGCAAAGCGGCTTGCAGGCCTTCTCCGTCGATGCCGTGGCCCAAACCCGGACGCGGGAAGGTCTCGACCTTCGCTCCCAAACCGGCAAGTACCTGCGCGGCTGCCTCCATGGAAGTGAAGGGCACCACCTGATCCTCCTCACCATGAACAAGCAGGAAAGGCGGCTTAGAGGTCGCTTCGCCGACGGCCCGCTCCGGCGCCGGGAGTGCACCACTGTACCCAAGCACGTAAGCGATTGGTTCGGGCAGCCGCAAACTCACTTCAAGCGCCATCATGCAGCCCTGGGAGAAGCCAAACAGCGCGATGTCCGACCAGCCCAGATCGAAGCGCTCCTTAAGCGCAGTCAAAGCAGTAGTGACGTAGCCCCGTGCCATCTGCGCACCGTGGTCAAGTTCACTGTTATCGATCCGGGAGATTGGGAACCACTGCCGCCCTCCGAACATACCGCCGGGGATTTCTTCAGGCGCTTCGAGGCTGACAATCGCCGTCCCGGGCAGCGCGGGCGCCAGTTGCATGGCGAGCGGAAAGAGATCGTCGGCGTCGGCGCCGTAACCATGCAACAAAACCAGCAGGTGCTTCACAGGTTCGGCGTTGGGGATCAGTGCCCGGTGCGGCGGATCAGTGCCTTCAATCTGGAAGCCACGGATAACGTCGAAATCCGGCGAGGGCTGCATGGTCGGTGTCCTGCTTTCGGGTCAGTCGTTGAGGGAGCGCCGGTCGTGCCGGTGGCCCCGGGCTCAGTCGTCGTCTGAGTCAGCCGCGTCAGAGCCTTCGAGATTTTCCACGACGGCCTCTAGTCGGTCGCTTAGCTGTTCAAAGACATCGGCAACATAGTCATAGGCCTGCTGCACCGCCTCGCCGCCGCCGCCATCACCGTCTTCGTCAGCCCCTTTTGGGGCAGCACCAGAAGCAACTTCCGCAGCGGACTTGGCCCGCTCGCTGTGCAGATCGTCCGCCATCAACAGACCCGCCATCAGCAACAGGCGCGCTTCGCCGACCTGTCCGTTCGCTGTGACCAGCTGATTGACGCGCTCCGACAGCGCATTTGCCAGACGCATGACGTGTTCTTCCTGCCCGTCATCACAGGCGATATCGTAGCCGCGTCCATTGAGAGTGATGCGCACCTGACCCATAAGTCGTTAATCCTCGGTGCTTTCAGCGGCTTGAAGCTCCGCCATGAGTTGTGCGACCTGCTCGGTCGCAGAGGCCGCCGCAGAGCGCAGTTCTTCCTGCGCCGTCTCCATATTGGAAATATGGCGTTGCAGGCGTGTTATTTCCTGCGTCTCCGGCCCCAGGCGGTCGCCCAAGGCCTCCAAGCGGTGCAAGACAGTGTCCAAGCGCGCTTTAGCGTCTTCTAGTCGGCCCATAGAGTCTTAGCTCATCCTCGTATTACCCATTCCGCCTAGGATAAATTGGCATATGTTTCAAGGACATCTACCTATGTCTTCACTCGAAATGCCAAAAGCAGTGGATAATTCGCCTCACTTAAGCTCAAGAAGGCTGTTCCATTCATGGCAGGACGCCCGTGTCCGGGGGTTAAATCGCGGTGCCGTCCATGGTTAAAAGGGGCCGTGCTTTGGCTGTAAAGCGCGGCTTGATGCGCGCCTCTTATCCGCCGCTACGCCTTAATACTCAGGAGTCCGTCCCCATGTCTGATGCTGTTGCTCAGGACACTAACGCTCTCGCAAACGCCATGGCCGATGCCGTGCGCGTCCTTTCCGCTGAAGCGGTTCAAGCTGCCAACTCCGGTCATCCGGGCATGCCGATGGGCATGGCCGACGTCGCGACTGTCCTGTTCCGCGATGTTCTGAAGTACGATGCAGCTTGGCCCCAGTGGCCGGATCGGGATCGGTTTATCCTGTCGGCGGGTCATGGCTCCATGCTGCTGTACTCCGCACTTTACCTGTCCGGCTACGAGGACGTGTCGCTCGACGAGATCAAGAACTTCCGCCAGATGGGCTCCAAGACCCCGGGCCACCCCGAGTTCGGCCACACCGAAGGCGTTGAAACGACGACCGGCCCCCTGGGTCAGGGCATCGCCAACTCCGTCGGCTTTGCTATGGCGGAGAAGTGGCTCGCGGCGCGTTTTGGCGACGAGCTGGTAAGCCACAACACCTACGTTATCGCCGGTGACGGCTGCCTGATGGAAGGCGTCAGCCAGGAAGCAATCTCGCTGGCCGGCCACATGAAGCTGGGCAAGTTGATCGTGCTCTGGGACGACAACGAAATTACCATCGACGGCAAAACCGACCTGTCCACCTCTGAAGACCAGCGCGCCCGCTTCGAGGCTGCAGGCTGGCACGTGCAGGCCGTGGACGGCCACGATCAGGACGCCGTTTTAACGGCAATTGAACTGGCGCAGGAAGAAACCGGCATGCCGTCGATGATCGCCTGCCGCACGACCATCGGTTACGGCTCCCCCACCGTTGCTGGCACCTCTAAGGCTCACGGCGCGCCGCTGGGTGCTGAGGGCTTGCAGGCCTTTAAGGACAACATCGGCTGGACCCACGATCCCTTTGTCGTACCGAACGAGGTCATGGACGCGTGGCGTGCAGCGGGTGCCAAGGGTGCCGATGAATCGGCGGCTTGGAAAAAGCGGCTGTCTGGATCGGGCAAAGCCGACCTTTTCAATGCCATGCAGGACGGAGCGCTGAACGAAGACGCTCTGAACGCACTCGAAGCCCTGAAAGCGGCGGCGGTGGAAGACATGCCCGCGCTCGCTACCCGCGCGGCGTCGGGCAAAGTGCTGGAAGCGCTGATTCCGACAATGCCCGCCATGCTTGGCGGTTCGGCCGACCTGACGGGCTCGAACAACACCAAGACCAGCCACCACAGTGCCATCACCGCTGAAGACTTCGCGGCAAACTACGTGAACTGGGGCGTGCGGGAGCACGGTATGGCCTCGGCGATGAACGGGATGGCGCTGCACGGCGGGATCCTGCCTTATGCCGGTACCTTCCTCGTGTTCACCGACTATGCCCGTCCAGCGATCCGCCTTTCTGCGCTGATGAAGCAACGGGTGATCTACGTCATGACCCACGATTCCATCGGTCTGGGCGAAGATGGTCCAACCCACCAGCCGGTCGAGCACCTCGCCGCGCTGCGGGCGATTCCGGGCCTGTTGACCTTCCGCCCGGCAGATCTGGTTGAGACGGCTGAAGCTTGGGAACTGGCTCTGCAGCACGATGGCCCATCGGTCATCGCCCTGTCCCGCCAGAAAGTACCCGCGCTGCGGCACCTGATTGGCGAGAACTACTCTGCGACCGGCGGCTACATCTACCGCCCCGCAATGGACGAGCGCAAAGTGACCCTGATCGCGACGGGAACTGAGCTGAGCGTTGCTGTCGAAGCACAGGAAATTCTGGAGCGCGACCACAGCATCGCAACGGCTGTTATCTCCCTTCCGTGTTGGGAACTGTTCGAAGAGCAGCCTGCGCACTACCGTGAAGAAGTGCTCAGCCCCGGTAGCCTGCGGATTGCGGTTGAAGCGGGTTCAGACTTCGGCTGGCGCCGGTTCATCCGCGAAGACGGCATCTTCATCGGTGTGGGCAACCAGTTTGGCGCATCAGCACCTGCAGAACAGCTGTACGAACACTATGGCATCACCAAAGAAGCCATCGTTCAGTCTGTTCTGGACAGCCTCTAGGTCTGTTTCATGCTCGGGGGGCGGCCAGTTATTGGGTTGACCTTTGCAACTGCGCTCTCCGATTACGATCGCGCCGACCTGCCCGGCCCAGTCTGCTTCCTTACCCCGACCCAAGCCCTACGCACCCACGGTGTGGATTGGGCGACAGCGCTGCAGGGTGCCGTGCAGGATTGGTGCCCGGACAGCCTGCTCGTCGTCGATGCGACCGCCGCACCGGGCTTTGCAATGCGGGCCGTTCTCAGCGGCCTCAAGACACTCTACTGTCCTGAAGAAGACCCGGCCTACAGGGACTTGAGAGCCTATGCCGACGCCCATGGCGCAGGGGTTCTCAACCACTGCCCAACACCGCAGGACCACTGGACACCGCACGTGCCCACAAGAAAGCGGAAACGGGTCGCGAAGTCTGATACATAGGCTCCCAGCCCTCACAGAAGGAAAGCCGCCCTATGGCGACCATGGACGACGACGAAGGCCCTCAGCTGGTCCACATCGCAACCCTCGGGCAGACCGCCCTGCCCGACACATTGTCGGGTGTTGCGATCATCTTGCGCCTGCCCGAAGACGCCCCGTCCAGCGGCGGTGCTCTGGCGGATTGGATCACGCTATGCGCAGCGCAAGAGTGTGCGCTGATTACCGCTTCAATGAGCGAGAACGGCGAAGACCTGCCGCCCAATGGTGTCGATGGCTTTGTCTCCTTCGACATGGCGGCGGACCGGGCCTTGCGGGAGGACTTTCCCGACATGCAGGTCGTCGCTGCCAACCTGACCAGTCGCGACCGCGCCATGCAGGCGGGCGAAGGCGGCGCCGACGCGCTGTTTTTCGGCGATTTGCGCGCGCCCGATGCCGCCGCGATGACCGCGTCAGTGGACACGGCTCTGGCAGAATGGTGGGTGGAGATGATGGAGATCCCCTGCATCGTTCCGGTGACCAATGCCGACGACGACCCGGACTTCGCGCCTGAGTTCATAGCGGTTCCGCTCCCCTGATTATTGCCTGCGCTCGGGGACACTGTTACTTGCAGCGCAGAATTTCCCTTAACGACACGGGATTAAGGTCATGAAGATCAACGGTAACGCCATCCGACCGGGCAACATCATCGAACACAAGGGCCGCCTGATGCGCGCCGTGAAGCTGCAGCAGGTCAAGCCGGGTAAGGGCGGCGCTTTCGCGCAGGTCGAACTCAAAGACATCCGCGACGGCACCAAGATGAACGAGCGCTTCCGCTCCGACGAAACGGTGGAGCGCGTGCGTCTGGATCAGCTCGATTACCAGTACCTGTTCGCCAGTGGGGATATGCTCACCTTCATGAATATGGAGACCTACGAGCAGATTGAACTGAATGCCGACCTGGTGGGCGAACCGCTTCCCTTCCTTCAGGAAAACATGGAAGTGACGATCGAACTCTACGAAGAAGAGCCGATTTCAGTCAGCCTGCCTGAATCCGTAATTCTCGAAATCACCGAGGCAGATGCGGTCGTAAAGGGGCAGACTGCTTCATCGTCCTACAAGCCGGCCGTTCTGGAAAACGGTGTGAAGATCATGGTTCCCCCGCACATAGCAGCGGGCACCAAGGTCGTCGTAAACACCGCCGACGGCACCTACATGGAGCGTGCGAAATAACCATGCGTCGCTCCGCGCTCATTAATGTCATGGTCAAGGCCGCCGATAAGGCAGGCCGTCAACTCATCCGCGATTTCGGCGATGTCGAGCACCTGACGGTCTCTCGCAAGGGTCCAGCTGACTTTGTCAGTCAGGCCGATCGCCGCGCCGAGAACATCATCCGCGAAGTGCTCGACGAAGCGCGTCCGGAGTTTGCTTTCTTTGGCGAAGAAACGGGTCAGACTGGGCCGGAAGAACCCGAGGGCCGCTGGATCGTCGATCCGCTCGATGGAACCACCAACTTTCTGCACGGCCTACCGCACTGGTCGATCTCGATCGCGCTGGAACAGACCAACGGGATCGTTGCCGGGTTGGTTTTTGACCCACTTAAGGACGAGCTGTTCTGGGCCGAACGCGGTCAAGGAGCATTCCTAGGCTCACGCCAGCTCCGGGTTTCCCGGAAAGAAGAGCTGACGGAATCGTTGTTCGCTACAGGCCTACCCTTCAAGGGACGGGCGGGGCAGGAACGCACCATGGCCGAAGTCGAGAGCGTCTCCTGGGCCACCGCTGGCGTCCGCCGGTTTGGCTCCGCCGCCCTCGACCTCGCCTACGTGGCTGCCGGTCGCTACGATGGGTTTTGGGAGCGGGGGTTGTCCGCTTGGGACATCGCTGCAGGAGCGTTGATTGCCACTGAAGCGGGCGCTCGAGTGACGGACATGAAAGGGGGCGATAAAATCGTCTCTGACCAATCAATAATGGTCGCAGGACCAATGATATACGATCAGTTCTTCGAGCTGGTTACCAAGGCCTGACAAAACTCCACGCATAATCGTGTTTCAGCTTTACAGACTCGGCGAATTGCTCGAATGCGATGTTATTCGTCGGCCAATGTACGGCACTTTATGCGATTTGGATGGACGAGTGTGGTATTTTTGCACTAGCAAAGAGCAGGATTATCGTAATTTCGACGAAATAACCTGCTGTTATGATGCGAAATTGGCGTGCAACCGTGGCGAATCGGTTCGAATCGACCGCGGGGACAAATGAGGACGAGATACATGATCTTGCGCAAGGCCGTTATTGGCGTCGCAATGAGCGTGGTTGGCGCGAGCGCTACCGCACAGGCTCAGGAATTCTTTCAGGCTGGAACCGTTCCTGCCGGAGACCTTCTGGCCCCCCCGGTAAGCAGCGTCGTACAAACTGCCGCGACCCCTCTTCTCGGTGCCACAGCCTTTACCTCGCGCAGCACGCTGTCTCCAGCCATTGACCAGGGCTACACGGTGCTGAGCGCCGAAGATGCCGCGATGCTGGCCGCAACGGCCATCGGCGAGCCGGTTACCATCGGCGGGTTTAACCAGACGCCTTCGACTGCACCGACTGAGTTGGTTGGCTTCCCTGCAGCGACTGATCCAGCGATGGACGCGCTGCTCGCGCCGACGCCTGCGCCGCTGCCTGTTGCAACCGCGCCTGCCGCTGCGCCTCAGCCGCTGCTGACGACCCCAGCGGGTGTGGATACCGGCCTAACCGCTGTTGCGATTGTGAACGGCGTGCCGGTCACGTCCGGGCCTGTGACCAATCTTCGCGGTGGCTACGGAAATTCTGCGACGATTTCGAGCAGCAGCTTCGGCGGGTCCGTTCTGGTGTCTTACGGCAGTGACCTGCCGATCGTCGGCCCGGACTACGCGCGGCAATTGCCAGGGTCCGGCCTGTCAAACCCATCGCCCATTCCATACGTCGGTGCGGATCGTGCTGATGCGATTGCTGCCGCCGCTCGCAGTGGCACCGATAGCGTGGCGAACATGGCCGCGCTTGCCGGCAGCTACCCGCTGGCCAGCAATTACACCGGCCCGGTACCCTTCATTCGACCTTCAGCACCGGCTTACACGGAAGTGCCTGATGCCGTTGTTGCGACGGGAACGCTGCGTTCCTCGACCTCCGTACCAACCCCGTTCCCGACCGAGCAGGAAGGCTCTGCCGACGCTGCGGGTGAGAACATTGCTTCGCCGGTGAACGAGACAAAGAACGCCGTCCAGTCTTTCAGCCGCATCTCGGAAGAGACTGCGACCGCTGCCGCAACAACCCCACAGGTTGCGACGGGCACTGGCGATGGCACCGGTCTTGTCAGCCGGAACAACCGCGATCTGGCCGCCGCCGCTGCTGCTCCAGCAGCCAGCGCAGCATCCACGGATACGACGGGCGGCACGACTTTTGTCAGCCGCACGCGGACGCTCACCGAGTCCGCTGCCGTCGAAACACCGACAGTAGCGAGCACGACCACCACGCCTGCTTCCGCCAGTCTCGGCGGGTGCAGCGCGAGCGGTGTGGCCCTGCAGTTCGAAGGCACGTCCAACCGCTTTACAGCAGCACAGACCGCGCAGGTGAAGGAGTTTGGTGAAGCGTGCGCCTCCGCCAAGAAGAAGGTGCAGATCATCGGCTACGCAGACGCCAACATCGAGAACGAAAACGACGCATTGCGCATCGTTAAAGGCCGCGTCCTGCGCGCCCTGCACGCCCTCACCGATGCCGGCTTGGATGACTCCATGGTGACGCGGGAAACGCTGGTGCCGTCTGGTAACCAGCCTAGTAACGCCCTCATCGTTCGCGCAAATTAAGCCACGCGAACCCTCAAAGTCTTGCAAAGGGCTCACCGTTTGCGCGGTCGAGCCCTTTTTTCTCGCGAGAATCGCGGGAGCATGCGCCATTAAGTTGCCTAATTGGGCAGCGACAAATAAGGCAGGATTGAACAAGTTTTGTTCAATGCCCCCTACCCTTTCGTCCCGTCATGGGTCGGTGCACAAAAAAGAGTGCGAAAGCCACACTGCACCTGTACCGATGCACCATTCCGTAACCGTGCCTGAATCGTCGAGCATATGACCGATCAAACGCGTACTCTCACGCAACCGTATATTCCACTGATCATTATCCTCGCCGTGCTCATTTTTGTGAGTGGGCTGGCCTACACGCAGGCGGCGCGACTGAGTGACTTCTTTTTTGCGCAAGCCGCGATCAATGGCGCGATCCTGCTTGTCGCTGTTCTGTCGGCAGC
>CBFHUI010000034.1:0-26387 GCA_965658725.1 Alphaproteobacteria bacterium
CGCCAGGTCGGCTGATTTCGCTGCACTTTGAGCCGTCCGAGAACATCACGATTTCGGTCGAACGCACGGACACAGGCTTTACTGCGCATAAGGACGAGACGGTCTATATCGAGCGGCTGATGGTGGCCAACGGGACCATTCGCAAAGGCTTCTGGAAGGACGCCAAGGCACTGGGTCTGCCGGACCGCATTATCGCCAATGCCATCGAGAAGCACCGCTGTGTCACTGACTTTAACCGTGACCTACAGATCGGCGACACGTTCAGCATTCTATTCGACGCGCGGCTGACCGATGACGGGCAGATCGTGGATTCCAACAAAATCCACTACGTTGCCTTCGAGACCCGCAAAGGCAAGCGGGAGGTGTTCCGCTTTGAGCAGAAAAGCGGGACGGGCTACTACGACCGAGACGCCAAGCAAAGTTGCGCGACGTCGTTCTCGCTGATGCGGGCACCGCTGGCTCGGCCGTATCGGATGAGCTCGCCGTTTAACCCCAAGCGCAAGCACCCGATTACCGGCAAGGTTCGCCCCCACCGCGGTGTTGACTATGCGGCTTCAAAAGGCACCAAGATTTTTGCCGCGGGGGATGGTGTGGTGATCGCCAAACGGACGCATTCTGGCGGGTACGGCAAGCACGTCATCATTAAGCACAATGACACCTACCAAACGCTGTACGCCCACATGTCTCGCTTCCCTAAGGGCTTGCGCGTCGGCTCACGGGTCAAGCAAGGGCAGGTCGTGGGCTATGTCGGAACAACGGGTTCCTCGACAGGCAACCACCTGCACTTCGAGATCAAGAAAAACGGTCGGCAGATCGACCCCGTACGGTCCAAGTTGCCGCGCGGGCAAAAGTTGGGCGGAAGTGCGCGAAGCTCCTTCCTCATCGTCCGTGACAACACGTTACGAATGATTGGCGACGCCGAAGAAGTCGTCGTGCCAAACGACTAGCCCGGGACTCAACCGGGAAAGAAAGAAGGGGCATGCCGTGAAGGCGCGCCCCTTTTTTTGTTCGTCGTCCGTTGGCGGGTAGGGTGGTCAGGCGACGAGTTCTTCCTGACCCGACTGTGTGACCAGCAGGGCTGAGCCGACCTGATCCACAATCACGCTGTCCCCTGCCTTGACACTGCCGTCAAGCAGTTGCCGCGCGAGTTGGTCCTGAACCACGCGCTGGATCACCCGTTTTAGCGGGCGCGCGCCGTAAAGAGGATCGTATCCTTCTACGGCTAGCCACTGCTTCGCAGCCTCGGTCCAGCTCATCCCGATGTCGCGCCCAGCAAGACGCTCGGCGAGGCCCTGCATCTGGATTTCGACGATCAGGTCCATGACTTCTGGCGCAAGGCGGTTGAAGAACAAGATCTCGTCCAAGCGGTTGAGGAATTCCGGGCGGAAGTTCTGCCGTACCACTTTCATCACTTCGGCCTGCACCAAGTCGTCGTCAGAGGACGCGCCCGGCTCGGTCATCAGCTTAGCACCCAGGTTCGATGTCAGCACGATGATGGTATTGCGGAAATCGACGGTGCGGCCTTGGCTGTCGGTCAATCGGCCATCGTCGAGCACCTGCAACAGAATGTTGAAGATGTCCGGGTGGGCCTTCTCGACTTCATCGAACAGCACGACCTGATAGGGGCGCCGACGAATGGCCTCTGTGAGAATCCCGCCTTCGTCGTAGCCGACATAGCCCGGTGGTGCGCCAATCAGGCGGCTGACCGCGTGCTTTTCCATATACTCCGACATATCCAGTCGAAGCATGGCGGTGTCATCGTCGAACAAGAAGGATGCAAGGGTCTTGACCAACTCGGTCTTGCCCACGCCCGTCGGGCCGAGGAAGAGGAAACTTCCCTGGGGTCGATTGGGGTCGGATAAACCCGCGCGTGCGCGCCGGACGGCTTTTGAGATTGCGGTAACGGCCGCTTCTTGCCCAACCACACGCTCGGCCAACGCTTGCTCCATCTGCAAAAGTTTTTCCCGCTCACCTTCGAGCATCTTCTCGACAGGGATCCCGGTCCATTGTGCCACCACACGCGCGACGTGATCAGTGCCGACAACTTCGCGGACTTGTGCCGTATCGAGTTCGTCGAAGCTCTTCAGTCTTTCTTCGAGCGTTGGGATGGTTCCATATTGCAGCTCCCCCGCTGATCCGAGGTCGCCGGTTCGCTTGGCAATTTCGAGCGCCGTGCGGGCCTCATCAAGGGCTTCTTTGATGCCTTGTGCTTCGGCGAGTTTGGCTTTGTCCGCATTCCATTCGGCCGACATGTCTTCGGACTGGGCTTCGAGGTTGGACAACTCCTCACGCAGCAGCTTCAGCCGCTCACGGGATCCATCATCGCCCTCTTTCTCCAGCGCGAATTGCTCCATTTTCAGCATGTCGATGCGCCGATCGATTTCGTCCAGCGCGGCGGGTTTGGTGTCTACCTCCATCCGCAGCTGTGCCGAGGCTTCGTCCATCAGGTCGATGGCCTTGTCGGGCAGAAAGCGGTCGGTGATGTAGCGGTCAGAGAGCTGCACGGCGGCGACCAAGGAAGCATCAGAGATCCGTACGCCGTGATGGGTCTCGTACTTGGACTTGATGCCGCGCAGGATCGACAGCGTTTCTTCCGTCCCCGGTTCATCGATATAGACAGGCTGGAAGCGGCGGGCGAGGGCGGGGTCTTTCTCGATATACTCGCGGTATTCGTCCAGCGTGGTCGCTCCAACGCAGCGCAACTCACCCCGGGCCAACGCAGGCTTGAGCATGTTGGAAGCGTCCATGGCCCCGTCGGTTTTCCCCGCACCGACCAGTGTGTGCAGCTCGTCGATGAATAGAATGATCGACCCGTTGGCGGCTTCAACATCTTTGAGCACAGCTTTCAGCCGTTCTTCAAACTCGCCTCGATACTTCGACCCCGCAATCAGCGCACCGAGGTCGAGAACGAGCAGGCGTTTGCCGCTGATGCTCTGCGGGACGTCATCATTGACGATGCGCAGCGCGAGGCCTTCGACAATCGCGGTCTTGCCCACACCGGGCTCGCCAATCATCACGGGGTTATTCTTGGTTCTGCGGGATAGAACCTGCACCGCACGGCGGATTTCGTCTTCGCGGCCAATAACCGGGTCCAGCCGACCTTCAGCTGCGTCGGCGGTAAGGTCGCGGGTGTATTTATCGAGCGCCTCAAAGCCGTCTTCCGCTGCGGCGCTGTCAGCGGTCTTGCCCTTGCGTACGGACTCGATCGCAGCAGCCATTTTGACAGCATCGGCGCCCGCATTGCGGAAGGCTTTGCCCGCAGCTGAGTCCTTGCTCTCGATCAGTGCTTGCAACAGGCGGTCGGTTGTAACGAACTGGTCGCCCGCCTCGCTCGCCAGTGTCTGAGCACGAGATACGACCGCGCCCATGTCTTTGTTCAAGTAAAGCTGTTCCGCCCCACCGCCTGAAACCTTGGGCAGTCCCGAAAGATCAGCCTTGAGCGCCGCCATGACGGGTTCAGCTTCGACGCTGGCAATGCTCAAAAGACGCGGCACCAAGCCGGTTTCGTCGTTCAGCAGGCTCAAGCCCAAATGGGTGGGGGTGATGAACTGGTGGCCGCTCTCAGCCGCCAGACCTTGCGCGGATTGCAGGATCGCGCGTGCACGCTCGGTAAAGCGAGAAATATCCATATCGATCTCCTAAATCTGGCCGGCTCACCTGACTTCAGCGTGAAAAGGCCTGAGTTGAGGCCGCGCCCGCTTTGCGGCGCGCGGTATGACTCGGATATGGGGAATGTTGCGTCCGACGCAAGGTCGGCGTGGGCGCGAAGCGGCCAGTTGTCCGCCCTCTTATCAGCTCTCGGAGCCGTCGCCTTCGTCCATCGGCGGCGGAGCTGGAACTGGCTTGGGAGCGCGGCTTTCAACGATGGCCTCGCCCTCTGGGGCTTCCATGCCAGCGTGGAACAACGGGATATCGGGCTGGTCCTGCTCGGATGGATCAACCTGTGCACCGTCTCCACCATTCGAAGAGGCGTTGCCCTGATTGCGTGGCTTACGGTCACGGCGCTGCCGGCGGTCGTCGCGGTCGCCGCGCTCACCCCGGTCGCGGTTGCGGTCACGGCGTTCGCGCCGTTCGCCACCACCTTCGCCGCCCTCACCTTCTTCCCGGTTGTTTTGCTCGTTACGCTCCTGCGGTTCGGGCATATCGGGGCGGAAGATCAAGGGGTCTTCGAGCGCTTCGGGCGGGAACTGGTCCTTTGGGTTCCCACCGCCACGGCGGTTGTTGTTGCCCGAGCCCATAACCGTCGCTGCGAGGTGCAGGCGCAGGTAGTGCTCGGCGAATTGGTGGTAGGCTTCGGCCTGAATGTGGTTGCCGGCTGCGGTCGCTTCACGCGCCAGTGCAGAGTACTTGTCATACACCTGATGCGCGTTGCCGCGCACGCGAACGTCTGGACCGTTGGAATCAAACACCTGATTCCGAGTTGGGATCGTGCCTTGCTTTTGCTGCTTAGGCTGACGTCCACGGCGGTTGTTGCCCTGCCTCATGTCGTTTCCTTTGCCCTCAGGCGGAAGTGGTGGTGAACGTTTGACGATCCGGGGGGTCTACTGAAACCGCGCGGGAAATCTGTCATCCGCTGTGAGACCATGCTTTCGCCGATACCGGGCGAGCGCTTGATTGGTTGGGCTCACGTTTAGTCGGAACCTAGACTTTGCTGCTGCGATTTCCAAGCGAAAAAGTCTCTAGGCCGCCGGGATCAGCGCCAGCGCGCGAGGAATGCCTGCGAGGTCACTTTGCTCCCCCGCAACCGTCCAACCCTGCGCCGCCGCCAGTGCTTTGACCGAAGCGCTCTGATCCACCCCCAACTCGACCGCCAGCAGACCGCCCGGCGTCAGATGCGCGGCTGCACGCTCCAGCGTGCGAAGGTAAAAGTTCAGACCGTCTGCACCGCCATCAAGTGCACGTGGGTCGTCGAAATCCTGCACGGCTCGTTCAAGCCCTTTCAGATCACCCGTTGGAATGTAAGGCGGGTTGGAAACGATCAGGTCAAAGCGGCCCTGAAGGCCTTCCATCCAATCTGCCTGCACGAACCGAGCGCGCGCGGCCAGACCAAGGGCAGAAGCGTTTCGCGTGGCGGTTTCCAGCGTCGGGGCATCCTGATCCACGCCCAGCCCCTGCGCGCTTTCGAACACATGGAGCAGCGCAAGCAGCACCGCGCCCGATCCCGTTCCCAGGTCCAAAATCTGCACGGGTTCAGTCTCGCCGCGCAGGCTCAGGACCAACTCGACCAGCGTTTCTGTGTCCGCGCGTGGGTCGAGCGTCGCCCCATTGATATCGAAATCCAACCCCCAAAACTCCCGCCGCCCAAGGATCCGCGAAAGCGGTTCATGCGCCAGCCGCCGGGCGAGTAGCGCATCAAGCGCGTCCTCCTGAAGGCGGGTTAGAGGATGGTCGGGTTCAGCAATCTGAAAGCCAGCATCCCAACCGCAAACAGCTGTGATCAAGCGGCGCGCTTCACTGCGCGGACTATCGGCAATGGGGGAAAGCGCGGTGGTCGCCTCACTCAGCCAGTTGTTCAGGAGCCGCGGCGCAGGCACGGGCTTATTCGCCCAGTTCCGCCAGTCGAGCGGCCTGATCTTCCGTTGTCAGTGCTTCGATCACTTCACCCAGACCATCACCAGCAACGATGCGGTCGAGCTTGTGCAGAGTCAGGTTGATGCGGTGGTCAGAGACGCGGCCCTGCGGGTAGTTGTAAGTCCGGATGCGCTCGGATCGATCGCCGCTGCCGACTTGGCCCTTGCGGTTTGCGGCCCGCTCAGCGTCGGCCTCCTCGCGGGCTTTCTCGTAGAGCCGTGCGCGGAGAACTCGCATGGCTTCTTCACGGTTGCGGTGCTGCGACTTTTGGCTTTGCGTGACGATGATGCCCGTTGGCAGGTGCGTAATGCGTACGGCGGAATCCGTAGTGTTCACGTGCTGACCGCCCGCGCCAGAGGCGCGCATGGTGTCGATGCGGATATCCTCAGCCTTGATGTCGATATCGACTTCCTCAGCTTCGGGCAGCACCGCAACCGTCGCTGCAGAAGTGTGAATGCGCCCGCCGGACTCAGTCGCTGGCACACGCTGTACACGGTGAACGCCAGACTCGAACTTCAGCGCCGCAAACACATTCGTCCCACTGATCCGGGCAGAGGCTTCTTTCAAACCGCCCACGTCGTTTTCGCTCATTTCCAGAACGTCGAATTTCCAGCCCTGCAACTCGCAGAAGCGGCGGTACATGGACAGCAGATCGCCTGCGAACAGCCCTGCTTCGTCTCCCCCCGTGCCGGGTCGGATTTCGAGGATGGCGTTGCGACTGTCGGCCTCATCGCGGGGCAGGAGCAGCACTTTCATCCTCTGCTCCGTCGCGTCGATTTCGTCTTGCAGGGAGCGGGCCTCTTCTTCCGCCATGGCGCGCATTTCCGGGTCGTCTTCCATCTCTGCCAGCGCGCGGGCGTCTTCGAGATCCTGGACCGACTTCTGAAACGCGCGCATCTCGGCGACGATGGGGTTCATCTCCGAATACTCACGGGTCAGCTTGGTGTAATCCGCTCCGCCCGGCTCTGGGTGATCGGCGAGCAGGGCCTGAATCTCTTCATGCCGCCGCACAACGGTTTCGAGTTTAGAGACCAGCGAACTCACGCGCTCAACTCCTCGACCAGACGATCAAGCGGCACTTCACGCTGCTCCCCGCCTTCCATATCGCGGACCAGCGCACGCCCGGCTTTCAGCTCGTCCTCGCCCAGAATAACCGTCTGCTTTGCGCCAATTTTGTTGGCGCGGGTGAGGCGCTTTTTCATGTTGCCGCTGTAGTTCATATCGACCGCCACGCCTCTGGCCCGCAGCTCAAATACCAGCCGCTGCGCGACAGTCTCGGCCTCTGCGCCCAAGGGCACAACGGCCAATGGTGCAGGTTCTTCCGGCGCGTCACCCATGAGCATGGCAAGCCGGTCCACGCCCGCAGCCCAGCCGACGCCGGGCATCTGTGGGCCGCCGAGCAGCTTGGACAATCCATCGTAGCGCCCGCCACCGAGCACGGTTCCTTGTGCGCCCAGCTGATCGGTGATGAACTCAAAAGCCGTGTGGCAGTAGTAATCGAAGCCGCGCACTAGCGTATCGTCGTGCCTGTAGGGCAAGCCGAGGTTGTCCAGCCCAGCCTTAACGCCGCCGTAGTGGTCTTCGGAAAGAGCATTCAGATGCTCGACAAACTTGGGCGCACCGGGCAACAGCGCGCGATCGCCTTCGTCCTTGCTGTCGAGAATGCGCAGCGGGTTCTTTTCCAGCCGCACGCGCGAGTCCTCGCTCAGCTGATCGCGATGGTCGTTGAAGTAGGCAACCAACTCGCTGCGGTAGGCGTCCCGGCTCTCGGTGTCACCTAGGGAATTGAGGTGCACGGTGATGTGGTTAGTCAGCCCCAAATCACTCAGGATCTGCCAGCCGCAAGCGATGACATCGACGTCGGCGGAAGGCTGCTCCGGCCCGATCAGCTCGACGCCGATTTGCGTGAATTGGCGGTAGCGCCCGGCTTGTGGACGCTCGTAGCGGAACATCGGACCGGCGTAGAAATAGCGGCCCGGTAGGTCGTGGGTCAGGCCATTGGAAATCACGGCACGCACCAGTCCGGCGGTGTTCTCAGGCCGCAGAACAACGTGATCGCCGCCCTTGGTCTGAAAGTCGAACATCTCCTTGGTTACAACGTCGGAGGATTCGCCCAGTGGTCGGTTGAAAACCTCAACGGCCTCGAAAACTGGGGTTTCCATGCGGTCGTAACCATAGGCCCGGGAGACTGACGCCGCTGTATCCACGACGTGACGATGGGCGCGACCTTCCGCGCCGTATAAGTCACGAGTGCCCTTAACGGGTTGCAGCTGCTTTGCCATGTCTCAAACCTCGGCTTGTTGGATGCCAACAACTAGGGGACAGGCCTATGGTGTGGCAAGGCCAATGCCGTGAAGACAGCCTTGTCAGGACGGAAGGTTTAGTAGATCGCCACCATTTCGGCGTCAGGGTTCGAGAACGGCAGCAGGTACTCGCGATTCAGCGGCCAGATCACCGGCTGATTGCGGTCCGGCACGTCCGGCTCGGCCATTTCATCACCCACGAAAATCTCCAGATTGCGTGGGCTCACAGTAAACAGCCGCAAGCCGTCCTGGTGCGTGATCGAGAGTTCCTCGTCACGCTGGAGCATCTGGGACGCGATGATGTTGTCTTGGAAGTCGCGGACCTGAACCCAAACCAGATCAACCGCAACGAGGCGATAGCGGATGGTGGTGTCGATTTCCGGATCGTCTGCACGCAGGGGCGCGACCGCGGTTTCGCGCGGCTTGGGGATCGGAACGCCAAAGACGTTCTCACCCACGGGCGCCTGAAAACGAAGGTCCGCTTCAGTCGGGGCGTCGCCTCGCACGATGACCACTTCCTGCCCCTCCGGGACATTGCGGTTGATCGGCTGCACTGGCAGTTCGCGGCCTTCCTGTTCGAGAATACGGCGCGCGGTCGGGTCGTTAGCGGACAGACCATAGAGCAGGGTGTCAGCCACAACTGCGTTTTCATCACCCAACGTCGCGGTTGCGACGTTCCGGTCATTGCTCGCCACCACAGTCCAGAGCGTCCAGCTCGACAACAGGCCAACAACAGCCAGCAAGGCAAAGACAAAACGGCTCACGCTCGAATCGCTGCGGGTGCCGGTTTGAGCCATGGCAAGCGACTGCGGCATTGGCGGAGCTTGCAGGTCGTCGATCTCTTCCCGGAAACGCTGCACCATGTCTTCGACCGGCAGGCCGAGATATTTGGCGTAAGAGCGTACGAAGCCGATGGCGTAGGGGCGTGCGGGCAGCTCGTCGTAGCGGCCGTCTTCCAGCATGCCAAGGTAGTGGGCGCGGATGCGCAAATGTTCAGAAATCTCAGGCAGGTCGAGCCCGTAAGCTTCACGGTAGGCTTTCAGGATCGCAGCGAGCGGGTACGCGCTCCACTCATGGGGGTCGAAGTCAAAGCGGACTGGCGCAGATGCATCTTCGGACACTGGCGCGTGTTCCTCAAATGACGCCGATCCCTGTCGTTCCCAATAATCCAACGGAAGCCCCAACGTTTAAAAATTGTCCCTGCCTGCAAATTGCTCGCGGCTGGGTTAAATTAACGGCTGAAAATTAGCGTTCTGCTACGGCAAAAACAAGGCGAGCCGTAGCGATTCGCATAAAGCATACACGATTCGACGAGAAATGGAATCGGTTAGGCACGCGCAATCAATATTGGTAGTGATTCACCACCTGCAATATGCACATGAAAATGCGGCACTTCCTGATGCGAGTGTGCGCCGTGGTTGGCCAGTAGGCGATATCCCGAATCGGTAACGCCCTCAATCGCCGCAACTTTCTGCACGGCTCGCGCAAAACCGCCAATTTCGGCGTCCGAGGCCTGGGTCGCGAAGTCGTCAAAACTGACATAAGCGCCCTTGGGAATCACCAGCGTGTGGACCTTTGCCTGCGGGTTGATATCGCGGAAAGCCAGCGCGAATTCGTCCTCATAGACTTTGTCGCACGGGATCTCGCCACGCAGAATTTTGGCGAAGATGTTGTTCGGATCGTAGGACATGTCAGCGGGTTCCTTTGGGTCGCAGAGACAAGTGTGACGGGGCTGCAGCGGCTATTTCAAGCGGCTGTTGCGCTCTTCTTGCTCGGGCATTTTGTGGCGGCGCGACAACTCTTTCCAGACATCCTTGGGCTCGATCCCGCGGTCTTTCCACATCACCAGCAGGAAGTAGAGCACATCGGCGGACTCTTCGATCAGATGACCGCGCCGCTTGGCGATGGCCTCGATGACCGTTTCAACCGCTTCCTCCCCAAATTTCTGGGCGATCTTGTGGGTGCCGCGCTTGAACAGGCGGACCGTACGACTGTCGGAATTCTCACCAATTTTGAACTCGGCGTGCCGGTCTTCAATGGTCTTAAAAACGTGATCAAGGATGTCCGCGCTGTATTTGCTCATGGCTGTATGACCTTGCGGGTGGGAATGCCGGCTTGCGCCATGTGTTGTTTTACCTGACCAATGCTGAAGGTGCCAAAGTGAAAAACTGATGCGGCAAGAACTGCGTTTGCCCGCCCTTCGGTAATGCCTTCGACGAAGTGGTCCAGCGTGCCCACACCTCCGCTTGCAATGACCGGGATTGGTACGGCGTCAGCAACGGCGCGGGTGAGGTCGAGGTTGAACCCAATTTTGGTGCCGTCTCGGTCCATGGAGGTCAGCAGGATTTCTCCCGCGCCCCGCCGGGCTACGTCCTCAGCCCACTTGACCGCATCAATGCCGGTGTTGTGCCGGCCCCCGCGGGTGTAGACGTCCCAACCTGATCCGTCTGGCCGTGCCTTGGCGTCGATGGCGACGACGATGCATTGGCTGCCGTATTTGCTTGATGCCCGGTCGACAAGGTCGGGGTCGTTGACGGCTGCGGAGTTCATCGATGCCTTGTCGGCGCCCGCGAGCAGCAACTTGCGCACGTCTTCCACCGTCCGCACGCCACCACCCACGGTCAGCGGGACGAAGACTTGCTCCGCCGTGCGAGCAATAACGTCGTAGATGGTTTCGCGGTCTTCGTGGCTCGCCGTGATGTCGAGGAAGCAAAGCTCATCCGCCCCTGCGGCATCGTAGACCTTTGCCTGCTCCACCGGGTCGCCAGCGTCCACGAGGTCGACAAAGTTCACGCCTTTAACCACCCGGCCGGCGTGCACGTCGAGGCAGGGAATAACCCGCGCCTTAAGCATGAGAAAGCTCCCGCAGCGCGGCGTTTAGATCGATGCGGCCGTCGTAAAGCGCTCGCCCAGAAATCGCGCCTTCGAGGTTGGCACCGGCCTGTCGGGCATCACGCACCGCGCGGAGATCGGCGATGTCTGCAACGCCGCCGCTTGCAATCACGGGGATTGAGATGGCGTTGGCGAGGTCGACTGTGGCTTGCAAGTTCACGCCAGTAAGCGCGCCGTCCCGGTCGATGTCAGTAAAGACAATGGCGGCAACGCCCGCGTCTTCGAACTTCTGCGCCAGATCCAGCGCGGTCATCTCACCGGTTTCGACCCAGCCTTCAACCGCGACTTTACCGCCCTTGGCATCAATGCCGACAACGATTTGACCGGGGAAGAGCCGACAGGCTTCGCGGACCAGTTCAGGGTCGCGTGCCGCAATGGTGCCTAAGATGACGCGGTCGATGCCAGCGTCGAGCCAATGGCGGATGTTCTCCAGCGTCCGAATGCCCCCGCCCAGCTGCATTTTACCGGGAAAAGCGGCGCGGATTGCCTTGACGGCTGCATCGTTCACCGGCCGCCCTTCGACCGCGCCGTTGAGGTCAACCACGTGCAGCCAGTCACAGCCCGCCTCGGCAAACGCCGCCGCCTGCGCGCCGGGGTCTTCGCCGTAGACGGTCACGGCATCCAAATCGCCATAGAGCAAGCGCACGACTTGACCTTCCTTCAGGTCAATGGCCGGAAAAAGGATCATATCAGGCGAGTTCCTTGGCGTAATGGTGACCGGCGATCCAGGTGCCGTCGACGAAAGCATACTGCGGCTGTGTACCCCAGCGGGTGTACCCCAAGCTCTCATAAGTCCGAATGGCGTTGGTTTGCGTTTCGCGCAGGTCGAGCGTCAGCGCGCGCAAGCCGATCAGCCGCGCGTCCGCTTCCACGGCGTCAATGAGCATGTGCCCAAGCCCTTTACCCCGCGCCCACGTGGCGACAAAGGCGGAGGTAACCCGGCCCAGCATGGCCTGTGCTTCATTGTTGCGTGGGTTCAGGTGCAGTTGGATCGATCCGGCGATCAGCCCATCAAGCCGCGCCACAAATACCCGCCGGTCCGGGATCAACATCAGGCCTTGCCAGTAGCGCTCGAGCGTGTCGCGAGGTGGCGGTGACAGCCAGCCGAAACCGCCGCCAGCCTCGATGGCATCCACGGTTGCATCGCACAGATCCTGCAGGTCGCCTTCATCGAGGCTTTCCGCGAGGATGACGGACTTTTCGACGTCCTGTGACAGTGCCTTGGAATGCCGCATGCTCAAGGCTTCCACTTCAAGAACTGTGAAAGCAGCTGCAGGCCCATGGCCTGGCTCTTTTCCGGGTGAAACTGGGTGCCGACAAGGTTGTCGCGTCCAACCACGGCTGTCACGTCTCCGGCGTAGTCGGTGACCATGAGTTGGTGATCCGCCTGCGTGGTTTCAAACGCGTAGGAGTGGACAAAGTACACATCCTCCCCCGCCAAACCTTGCAGGACCGGGTGCGACGCACCTGCATCGCCAGTGGCGCGCAGGGTGTTCCAACCCATTTGCGGGATCTTTAGGCTCGGGTCTGCTGGTTGGATCGGTGCAATATCGCCGGGGATCCAGTCAAAGCCTGCGTGCACTCCATGCTCCAGCCCCCGGCTCGCCATGAGCTGCATGCCCACGCAGATTCCAAGGTAGGGCTTGGCCTGTGTCAGAGCGACATCTGTGATTGCTTCGAACAGCCCATCAATGGCGCGAACCCCGGCAAGGCAGTCGGCAAAGGCCCCCTGACCGGGAACGACCAGATAGTCCGCGCGCGCCACAGCATCGGGATCAGCGGTAACGCTGACCGACCCGTCGGCGACGCGCTCAAGCGCCTTGGCTGCGGAGCGAAGGTTGCCCGAGCCATAGTCTACAACAACAATCTTCATGGCTCAGCCGTCCAGCGCGCCTTTTGTCGATGGGATCTGATCCGCCGCGCGCGGGTCGATGCTCGCCGCCATGCGGACCGCCCGAGCAAAGGCCTTGAAGCATGCTTCGGCGCAATGGTGGCTGTTCACGCCATAGAGAACGGCGATGTGCACGTTCGCTTGCGCAGCGTTGGTCACGCCCTGAAAGAACTCGCGGAACAGCTCGGTTTCCATGCCGCCCAGCGTCGGCATTTCGAACCGGGCGTCCCAAACCAGGTGCGGCCGGCCAGAGAAATCCACGACGGCGCGCGCCAGTGCCTCATCCATGGGGACGTAAGCGTGGCCGTAGCGGTTGATCCCACGCTTATCGCCGAGCGCGGCTTTGAGCGCCTGGCCCAGTACCAGTCCGACGTCCTCGGTCGTGTGGTGCGCATCAATATGCAGGTCGCCCTTCGCCTCGACGCTCAGATCAATCAGAGCGTGCTTGCCGAACAGGTCGAGCATATGATCCAAAAACCCGATCCCGGTAGAAATCTGGTTCTGACCGGTGCCGTCGAGATTGAGGGTCAGCGAAACCTCGGTCTCGCTGGTTTTGCGCTGCAAGGATACGGTCCGCGCGGATGAAGCCATGGGCCAACTCCGTCGATACTTGTGGTGGAGCCCCTATGTAGCAGGGTCTTTGTCGTGGGTCCAACGGGTGTGCCTTGCGGCCCAGCCCCGCGCAACCTACGTCTTGGATCAAAGCAAACCCAGAGTTTCAGGAAACCCCCCGCTTATGAGCGATGAAAACGTGATGCACGGCACAACCATTCTTTCCGTTCGCAAGGGCAATGAGGTGGTCGTTGCCGGTGATGGACAAGTCAGCCTTGGCCCCACAGTGATGAAGGGCTCGGCGATCAAGGTTCGGCGGCTGGGCAAGCGCAGCGACGTCATTGGCGGCTTTGCCGGCGCGACGGCGGACGCCTTTACCCTGTTTGAACGTCTCGAAGCCAAGCTCGAAACTTACCCCGGCCAGTTGGTCCGTGCAGCGGTGGAATTGGCCAAGGACTGGCGCTCCGACCGCTATCTGCGGCGGTTGGAGGCGATGCTGATCGTGGTTGATGCCGAGCATTCTCTGATCGTTACCGGCACCGGTGATGTCGTGGAGGCTGAAGCGGACGGCGTGCTCGCCATCGGTTCTGGTGGCAACTACGCCCTGTCCGCCGCGCGTGCACTGATCACGGTGGAGGACGACAACCTGACCGCCGAAGACATCGCGAGGCGTTCGATGAAAGTCGCGGGCGATATCTGTGTCTACACCAACCATTCTGTGCGTCTTGAGAAGCTCGAAAACAAAGCGGGAAGCGAATAACCATGGCCAACACTAATTTTTCACCGCGCGAAATTGTTTCTGAGCTGGATCGCTTTATCGTGGGGCAGGGCGACGCCAAGCGCGCGGTTGCTGTGGCCCTGCGCAACCGCTGGCGGCGGCAACAACTGCCGGAGAACCTGCGCGAAGAAGTGTTGCCCAAAAACATTCTCATGATCGGGCCAACCGGGTGCGGCAAAACCGAAATCGCGCGGCGTTTGGCTAAGCTAGCCAATGCGCCCTTCATCAAGGTGGAAGCCACGAAGTTCACTGAAGTCGGCTACGTGGGCCGGGATGTTGAGTCCATCGTTCGCGATTTGGTCGAACTCGCCATCACCAGCACCCGGACTCAGCAGCGTGAAGCGGTGAAGGCCAAGGCGGAAATTCTTGCTGAAGACCGCCTGATCGATGTGCTCACGGGCGCAGAAGCCAACAACGACACCAAGCAGAAATTCCGCAAGATGCTGCGAGAGGGCAAGCTTGACGACCGTGAAGTCGAAGTGGACTTGAACGACAAGTCTGGCAGTGGCCTGCCGACCATGGATATCCCCGGCATGCCCGGTTCTCAGATGGGCATGATCAATATCGGTGAGATGCTTGGTGGGCTTGGGCAGCGCAAGGTCAAGCGCAAGATGAAGGTCAATGAAGCCTACGAAGCCCTGGTCGAAGAAGAAGCCGACAACCTGATTGATCAGGAAGACCTCACCCGCACCGCCATCCAGCGCGTCGAGAATGACGGGATCGTCTTCCTCGACGAGATCGACAAAATCGCCGTCAATTCCGAAGTGCGCGGTGGATCGGTGAGCCGGGAAGGGGTTCAGCGTGACCTGCTGCCGCTGATCGAAGGCACGACGGTGACAACCAAGTATGGCCCGGTCAAAACGGACCATGTCCTGTTCATTTGCTCGGGCGCTTTCCACCTTTCCAAGCCCAGCGATCTTCTCCCTGAGTTGCAGGGGCGGATGCCCATCCGGGTGGAACTGTCCCCGCTCACTCGGGACGACCTCAAGCGCATCCTGACCGAGCCGGAAAACTCGCTGGTCAAGCAATACACGGCGCTTCTTGGCACCGAAGGCGTGACTTTGGAGTTTGACGAGGGGTCGATCGACGCGCTCGCGGACCTGTCGGCGGAGATCAACCAGACCGTCGAAAACATTGGCGCGCGCCGGTTGGCGACGGTGATGGAGCGCTTGCTCGAGGAAATCTCGTTCAACGCGCCAGATCGGGGCGGGGAGACTGTGAAGATCTCTGAACAGCGGGTTCGCGAGGACGTGGGCGAGCTGGCCAAGGACGCAGATCTCAGCCGGTTTATCCTCTAACCGGCTTTTCCTTGCCTTTGCTTCAGGGCTTCCACTGCATCGGCTGCAGGTCGCCCCGCAGATAGAGCGGGTGGCCTGGCTCCCCGTGCTTGGTCAGGGTGAAGGCTTTTAGCGGGAAGGCCTCCAGCAGTGCTTGCACCTGTGCGGAGCGCTCCAGATGCGCGCCATGGGTGCCCCAGCCGCAGAGCAACGTCCCTCCCAGCCCGTGAACCGCCTGTGCGGTTTCCAGAATAGTGCGGTCGTTGTCGGGGCCGACCGGGTCGGGATGCGCGCGCATGTTCTTGGGATCGGTGGCTCGGAAAGCAAAGGCGTTGAGCACGATCACCTCGCCAAATCCCCAGCCTGCTGCATATCGACGGCACTTTGCGACCGTTGGGTCGTCCTTGGTTTCGTCAGCCGTGCTGGGGTTGAGCAGAATAAAGGCGATGACCGGCTTGGCTTGTTCCAACAGGCTCGCCGGGCGCCGCAGGAAATAGCGATAAGCCCGGTCCGGGGACCACGTCGTATCGTGGCCAGGAAATAGGATGTCGCTGGTGACAGGCACGGCCTAAAGCTCCCGGCTCAGGGTCGAACCTGGCCGCTGCCGTCCACGACATACTTGTAAGAGGTGAGCTGTGCCGCTCCGACAGGGCCACGGGCGTGCATGCGTCCGGTAGCAATACCGATCTCCGCACCCATGCCGAATTCTCCGCCGTCGGCGAACTGGGTCGAGGCGTTGTGCATGACGATTGCCGCATCGACTTCGCGCTGGAACCGTGCAGCAGCGTCAGCGTCGGCGGTAATGATGGCTTCGGTGTGGTGGGAGCCGTGGGCGTTGACGTGCTCGATCGCCTGATCCAGTCCGCTGACCACGCGCACGGACAGGATCGAGTCCAAATACTCCGTGTCCCAGTCTTCTTCGGTTGCGGCCGACAGGCCAGCCACCATGTCCACGCTCGCTGCATCACCGCGAATGTCCTCACAGCCTGCATTGCGCAGCGCAGCGACGGCGTTGGGAAGGAAGTTTGCGGCCACGTCTTGGTGTACCAACATGGTCTCCATCGCCCCGCAAATGCCGGTTCGGCGCATCTTGGCGTTCACGATGATCTGCTCAGCCATGGCGAGGTCTGCTTGAGCGTCGACGTAGGTGTGGTTTATGCCATCGAGGTGGGAGAACACCGGAACGCGAGCCTCCTGCTGCACCCGCTCGATCAGGCCCTTGCCGCCACGCGGCACAATAACATCGACGTACTCCGCCATACGAAGCAGCATGCCAACGGCTTCACGGTCCACGGTTGGGACGCGCTGAACGGCCTCGCCCGGCAAACCAGCGGCGCGCAGGCCTTCCTGCATGCACTCGAGGATCACGCCAGAGCTGTAGAAGCTATCTGAGCCGCCGCGGAGAATGGCGGCATTGCCCGCCTTCAGGCACAGCGCAGCCGCGTCAGCGGTCACGTTTGGACGGCTTTCATAGATGATGCCGATCACCCCCAGCGGTACAGCAACCTGACGGATGCGCAGGCCATTGGGCCGGTGCACGACGCTCAGTTCCTTGCCCACGGGGTCATCCAGCTCAGCCACCGAAGCGACGCCTGCCGCCATGCCTTCGATGCGGTCTGGAGTGAGCAGTAGCCGGTCGAGCATGGCCTTGCTCAGCCCCTTCTCTGAACCCGCCGCCATATCAATCTCGTTCGCGGCCACGATATCAGCGACACGGGCGCGGATAGCGGCCGCAGCGGCGTGCAGCGCGTCACGCTTTTGCGATGAGGGAGCAAGCGAGAGCGTATGCGCCGCAGCGCGAGCCGATTGCCCCAGCGCGTTCATCGTGTCCTGCAAGCTCATCTCCGGCTCCTTCGCCTCTTCATGTAAAAAACAACGTTAAAACAATGCCAAATCATCCGCGTGGATCAAGTTTGGTCCGCGGGTTTCACCCAGCAAGTCCGCGATGTCTGCACTGCGTTTGCCTGCGATCTGGCTGGCTTCGTGACTGCTGTAGATGGCAATCCCGCGACCAATGTCGGTACCGTCCTGCCCCCGGATCAGCACGGTATCGCCGCGCTCAAACTCACCTTCGACGGCGGAAACCCCTGCAGGAAGCAGCGATTTTCCCTTGGCCACCGCCCGTGCTGCGCCGGCATCAAGCACCAGTGCTCCGTTCCCGGACAGCGCGCCGACCAACCACGCCTGACGGGCTGAGTGGCGGGTGAGTGTGGGCTTGAACAGCGTTGCTTTCGAACCTTCACGCAAGGCCTGCAAAGGGTTTAGGCTGCGACCATCAGCGATCACCATGGCACAACCCGCGCCGAGCGCGATCTTTGCTGCGGCGAGCTTGGTCACCATCCCGCCGTTCGAATAGGCCGAGTTCTCGACCCCTGCCATCGCCTCGACCGCCGGCGTGATTCCGCTGGTAATCAGCGGCAAATGCTCTGCCGCGGCGTTGGTCTTCGGATTGTCAGTGTATAAGCCATCGATATCAGAGAGCAGGACCAGCAAGTCCGCTCCCACCATGCCCCCGACCCGTGCGGCCAACCGGTCGTTGTCGCCAAAGCGGATTTCGGCCGTTGCGACGGTATCGTTCTCGTTCACCAACGGTATGGTGCCCCAGTCCAGCAGGCGGTTCAGCGTCGCTCGGGCGTTGAGGTAGCGCCGCCGGTCCTCTGTGTCTTCCTGCGTAACGAGGATCTGACCCACACGCAGGTCTTTCTCAGCGAAGCAGTCCGCGTAAGCTTCTGCCAGTCGGATTTGTCCCAGAGCTGCCGCTGCTTGCTTCTCATCGAGACCGAGATTGACCGGCTCCCGCCCCTGCAAGCGCAAGCCAACGCGGATTGCACCTGAAGACACCAGCACCACCCGCCGACCGCTCTTCACCAGTTCAGCAATGTCATCCACCAGCGCCGCCATCCAATCTCGCCGGATCGAGCCGTTTTCCTCGACCAGCAGAGCCGAGCCGACTTTGACGACGATGGTTGGCGCCTGTGCAATCGCTTGCTGGGCGGTGGCGGCCATGGCTAGGGCGTCCATGGTTCTTCCACCTCGCCCTTGGCCTCGCGTCGCTCTTCGGCGCGTCGGGCGTCGGTCATGTTGGCCAACTCGTGCTGAATGGCATCCACGCCCTCCCCACTGACAGCTGACATGATCCAGACTTTCTTTCCGCCCGCCGCTTCGGACAGCTCACGCGCCTGTTCTTCGGCGAGTTCCGGGCCGATTGCGTCTGCTTTATTCAGCGCCAGCAGTTCTGGCTTATCCACCAGATCACCGCCGTAAAGCGCCAACTCGCGCCGCAGCTTGAGGTACGACTCACCGGGGTCGTCTTCACAGCCATCAACGATGTGCAGGAGGCCCGCGGAACGCTCGACGTGCCCGAGGAACCGCGTGCCCATGCCCGCGCCATCAGACGCGCCTTCGATCAGGCCGGGAATGTCCGCGATGACAAAGCTCCGGTTCTGGATCGCCGCGACGCCGAGGTTCGGGTGCAGGGTCGTAAAGGGATAGTCTGCGATCTTCGGCGTTGCCTTTGAGACCGCTGAAAGGAAGGTGCTCTTGCCCGCATTGGGAAAGCCCAGCAGGCCAATGTCCGCAATCAGCTTGAGGTGCAGCCAGATCCAGCGTTCTTCCCCCGGATACCCCAGATCACGCCGACGCGGCGCGCGGTTGGTTGAGGTCTTGAACCGGGCGTTGCCAAAACCGCCATCGCCACCCTTGGCGATCATCACGCGCTCGCCAGCTTCGGTAAGATCAGCCAACACCGACTCACCGAACTCGTCGAGGATTTGCGTGCCAACAGGGACTTTCAGCGTGATTGATTTGCCCGCCGCACCGAATTTGTTGGCGCTCTGTCCATTCTTGCCGCGCTCGGCTTTGTAGTGCTGGACATAGCGGTAATCGATCAGCGTGTTGAGGTTCTCAACCGCTTCGACATAAACGTCGCCACCCTTGCCGCCGTCGCCCCCGTCAGGGCCGCCGAACTCGACATACTTCTCCCGGCGGAAGGAGATCACTCCACTCCCCCCGTTTCCGGAAGCGATGAATACTTTGGCCTGATCGAGGAACTTCATGGATTGCCACTTACACGATGCGGGGGTAGGGCTCAAAAAAATCTTTGGCCCCAAAACGCAAAAAGGGAGGCTATCCGCCCCCCTTTGTTGTCACTGTCCGTTGCCGGTAGCGCTGCTTAAGCGCCTTTGATCTTGGTGATCTTCACAACGGTCTGGTGCTGGCGGTGGCCGTTGGTGCGGCGGAAGTTTTTCCGGCGACGGCGGCGGAAGACGAGGATCTTGCGGGTCCGCTTCTGCTCCATCACCTCTGCGGTAACGGTGGCGCCGGCAACCGTCGGAGAACCGAGGGTTACTTTGTCGCCTTCGCCGACCATGAGAACCTGGTCAAAGGTTACGGTATCGCCAACTTCAGCTTCCAGCTTTTCAATCGGGAAAACGGAATCGGCTTCAACGCGGTACTGCTTACCGCCGGTCTTGATCACTGCGTACATTTCTGTGCTGTCCTGTTTTTGCAGCTGACGCTCTTGCTGTGCGACCGAATCAGTCGCGGGGCGCCTTGGCTTGTTGATAGAGGCGCCTACCTACGGCCTGTCCTTGAGAAGGTCAACGAAAACGACCCGATTTCAATGCATTGCTGCTGCTATCCCGCGCTGGGGTCATGTAAGCAGCGCGTAATCGCCCTATCCCAACTGTTGCGGGCCTTTTCGCTTTGTCCTAGACACGGCGGTGGAGAGGTGCCGGAGCGGTCGAACGGGGCGGTCTCGAAAACCGTTGTGCGCGCAAGCGTACCGAGGGTTCGAATCCCTTCCTCTCCGCCATTTCCTGTCCCTCAAAGCGCCAACGCTTGACGCGGGCATTAAGCTCAAGATTGACCGGGCACTTACGCAATCCAAAAGCACTTTTTGACGCGTGCGGCGTTTCTTTTCTTTTGGCTGCGTCTCTCACGATGAATGCATTCAGCGCGGACAAGAAATCCGAGCATCCTCTCGCTCAGGTCGCTGCTTCGCGGGTGTCTCAAGGGCTGCGTGGCGGCGTTTTCGGCTGAAAATTCCCCCTAAAGTCGAAATTTCAGCCCCTAAGTCTCTAGTTTGAAGTTCGTTTAGACTTGGGTGCTTCCAAGCACGTTGACTTGCTTTTTGTGGCTGGGCGGACAGGGCCTTGAAGCCTGAGAGGACGCCCCATTCCTCATTGAAAATACGGGATTTTTTGCAGAATTATCGTATTTTAGCGATCAAACCAACGATAAAGCCCAAGCCCAAGGCTCGTCCAGTCATGGAATGCAGAGTTCGCATACACTTGTGATGTTTTAATGCAACATCACTGTAAGAAACCATCATAAACCTCTGAAAAATAGCATTCTTATTCGTAAATAGTGCATAAGACTTCTCATTACCTTAGCGCACGATATAGGCGCGACCGGTCGGGTTTATTTCAGCCGACTGTATTTGGAGAATATATTATGAAAAAGTTTATGATCGCAGGCTCTAGCCTGACGGGGGTCATTGCTGCGGCTTCTGCCGGTGCCGTGGACATTACCCTTGGTGGTACCATGGACCTTGGTGTGGACTTCGGTTTGACCAAGCCTGACGGCGGGCTGAAGTTCAGCACGGCTTCGAGCACCATTTCCTTGTCGATTGCCGCTGCTGGCACCACGGACAGTGGTATTAAGTTCGGCGGTTCCTTCTCTATGGGCAGCGCCGCGTCGCTGGAGTTTGATCCATACCTCGATGACGGCAAGCGTTACCTGGTCAAGGCGACTGTTGATGGCGCAACCGACATCCAAGCAGCCGTTTACAACGTATCTGGCGGTCAAAAAGTGAGCGCGGATGAAGTTGTTGCCGTGAAAATCAACTCAACCTGGCGGTCTGTTGGCGATACTCGCGCAGATTACCTTGTTGAAGGCCCTGCGACTTTCTCGTCGTCCAATATCTGTAAGGTCGCCGGTCAGATGTCTGAAAGCGCGGCCCTGGGCGCGAATATTGCGTTCTCGCGCGCGACTGCTGACGGTGCAAACGTCGATCTGGTCTCTGGCGCAAACGGTTACATGCCGGCTGGTCGACTGGTTCTCACTGACATCGACGTCGTCGCTTCCGGTGTGGCCGCAGCAGCCTCGGTTGACACGGATGCGACCGGTAACTTCAACATTACCGCAGCCAACTCCACGGGTGGTGCCATTACCGTAGCCCTGTCAGGGCCTGCGACCGCTGTCACCGACTCTACGTCAGCTGACTCTGCGACGGCTTTGACCGCCCTGGCGATTGCTCGCGTGAACGGTAAAGTGAACTTTGCCAACAGCAACACCGTCTCTGACGCGGTGATCTACGCGGGTCCGTTCATGGAAGTGCAGCTGGCGTCATCGACAACCAAGCTGGTGGTTGGTGCAGTCTGTGTTCAGGGTCTGGATGACTCCGATGCAGCCTACTACATGGACAACGTTTCCAAGATCATGACCGTTGGCGACGCTTCGATTTACGTCGAAGGTGGCTTCGGCAAGCTGACCCTGAAGACCAGCGATCACGCTGGTGCAGTCAAGGCTATCGCTGGCGCCGGTGACCAAGCCGACATCAGCGCGGGCGGCCTGATCGTTGTGGCTGAGACCATCGGTCTGCTGGGCGTGAATCCTTTCCTTGCTGTTGATCTGGCACCAGATGCGCTGCTGGGCGATCTGGACGTGATTTCCGGTGCGACCGTTGACCTTGGCAGCTTGAATGCCGCGATTGACGTGAAGCTGGGTACGGATGACCTGATTGGGATCAACCACTGGGATCTCGGCCTGAACTACACCATGGGCGATATCTCGGTTGCTTTCGCAGCAGATTCGGCCAGCGACTGGGGCCTGTCGGCTTACATGGCGGTCGCGGGTGTGTCGGTTGACGCTGAATTCGGCGCAACGGGCAACGTCGCGCACCAAAAGTCGGGCATTGCTTACTCCGTAGTTGCGGCGACGCAAGTCAACGGGCTGGGTCTGTCCTTCGGTGTAAACCAGAGCCTGCAACCCTCCGTAGGTCTGTCCTACGACCTCGGCGGCCTGAACCTCTACGCGGGCTATGATGTCGCGGATGAGGGCGGTGCCCTGGGCGCAAAGCTGTCCTTCTAAGGCTTAGCAAAGCCTGAAGTCCCCGCGTCCTGCCTGCAGCGACGCGGGGCCGTTCTCCAAATTCCGGAACGGGCCTGTGGCTTAATCAAGCCGACAGGCCCTTTCTGCTGGTGACACAGCCTGTGATGGTCGCGTACACAAGGTCAACTCGCGACCAGAGAGGGCGACATGACGCGCAAAATCAACTCAGATTACCTGATTGTTGGCAGCGGAGCAGTGGGCATGGCTTTTGCCGATGTGCTGCTCTCTGAAACCGATGCGACGATGACGATCGTGGACCGCTACCCGGCCCCCGGTGGGCACTGGAACGTTGCCTATCCGTTTGTGACCCTGCACCAGCCCAGCACCTTTTACGGCGTCAGTTCCAGGGAGCTGAGCAAGGGTCAGATTTCTCAAGTAGGGCTGAACAAGGGTTTCAACGACCTTGCCACGGGTGATGAAATTCGCGCTTACTTTGACGAAGTGATGCGACAGACCTTCTTGCCCTCTGGTCGGGTGCAATATTTTCCGCTTTCTGACTACCAGGGCGACGGGCGCTTTACCTCTCTGCTCAGTGGCGAGGAGACGGAGGTGAGCTTTTCCCGTCTCGTGGATGCGACTTTCCTGAAAACCAGCGTTCCCGCGACTCACACCCCGAATTTTGATGTTGATGAAGGCGTCGCCTTCGTCCCGATCAACGACCTGACGCAGGTGCAGGCCCCACCGTCGGCTTATGTCATCATTGGCGGCGGCAAAACCGGGATCGATGCCTGCCTTTGGCTGCTTGAGAACGGGGTGGACCCGGAGCTGATCACGTGGATCGTCTCTCGCGACGCCTGGCTGCTCGATCGTCGCAACACCCAACCGACGGAAGCCTTTTTCGACACCACCATCGGCTCTCAGGCTGCACTGATGGAGTCACTGGCACGGGCGAGCGACATGGACGACGCCTTTGACCGGCTGGAGGCGTCGGGCTACTTCCTCCGGCTCGACCCCGACGTGCGGCCAAGCATGTTCCACGGCGCGACCATCTCGCAGGCCGAAGTCGAAGCGCTGCAGCGGATCAAGAACGTCGTCCGCAAGGGTCGGGTGACGCGGGTGAGTACGGACCGGATCATGCTGACCGAGGGCCAAATTCCCACAGCGCCGACCGCCCTTCACGTCGATTGCAGTGCTTCGGCGATCACCAACCTTGATTCAACACCAATCTTCAACGGCGACACAATTACCCCGCAAATGGTCCGTTCCTACCAGCCAATTTTCAGCGCCGCGCTGATCGCGCACGTTGAGGTGGCTTATCAGGGCGACGCGGCCAAAAATGCACTGTGTGAAGTCGTGCCGGTGCCCAATTCGGACCGTGATTTCTTCCGCTTTACCGCTGCGGCCATGATGAACCAGTACAATTGGGGGCAGGACAAGGAGCTGCGCGCTTGGATGCGGCAAAACCGGCTCGATGGGTTCTCCAAGCTCGTCTCCGGCATCCCGGAAAGCGACACGCATCGCCGCGGGATTATCCAGCGTATCCGCGATAACTCCATGCCCGCCATGATGAAACTTCAACAGTTTATCAATGGCTTAGATGCTGCTGACGTCAAAGACCAAACCGCGGTTCAGCCTCAGGAAATGCTGATCAGTCGATCAGATCTGACACAGACTCGGCTGGCACCCGTGACCCTGACCCCGCTGGAGCCGGGAGAGGCGCGGATGGCGGTTGAGCAGTTTGGCTTCTCGGCAAACAACATTACCTACGCCGTCATGGGTGACCGCCTGCGCTACTGGCAATTCTTCCCGCCACAGAGTGAACCGAGTTCGGGCGAAGATTGGGGCCTGTTGCCAGTTTGGGGTTTTGCAACCGTGTCGGAGAGTGCGTGCGAGGACTTGCCGGTCGGGGCGCGCCTGTTTGGCTACTGGCCAACCGCGACCCATCTCACCATTCGTCCCACGCACGTTAACGCGCACCGCGTAGTGGATGGGTCTTCGCACCGCGCCGATCTGGCGCGGGCTTACAACGCTTATCGCCGCATGGATACGCCCAACCCGCTGATGGATCAGCCCATGATGCTGCTGTCGCCGCTCTACATCACGTCGTGGTGTCTGTGGGATTACCTCCTCGACAATGATTGGTTCGGGGCGGAGCGCGTCGTGATTGTCAGCGCTTCTTCAAAGACCAGCATCGGGCTGGCGACGGCCTTGAACCTGGACCCCGACGCACGCCCAGCAACGGGTTTGACCAGCGCCGCAAACGTCGAGTTCGTCGCCGGACTGGGCCTTTACGACAGCGTTGCAGACTATGACGCCGTGCCGGATTTACCGGCTGCGCCGACTGTGGTGGTCGATATGTCCGGAAATACAGCGGTGCTCAGCGCGCTCTACCAGCACTTGGGCGATGCTCTGACCTACTGCATCAACGTGGGAATGACACACTGGGACGAACCGGCGCGGGGAACAGGGATCCCGGCGGAGCGCAAGGAGATGTTCTTCGCGCCCGGCCACCTGCAAAAGCGGGCGCAGGAGTGGGGATCGAGCGTTCTGGACCAGAAAACCACCGGCTTCATGATGCAGGCCGGGGCCAAGGCGCAGTCGTGGATCCACTATGAGCCCCATCTTGGATTGGAGGGGCTGCAAACACTGTTCAATGACGTCGCGAGCGGGAAGGTTGAGCCGGACAGGGGGCTGGTCATCAAGATTTGACGGCCCGCGGCATTGACCCTGCGGGCCAGATCACCCATTCACATGGGATGATGACTGTCCTTCGCGATACTCAGGTACGATTAGCCCTGCTGGCGCTCTACGCGCTGGCGGCGCTTTGCCTGTCGCTTGCTCATGCGGAGCAGGCCTTTGCCGCGAACCCGTCTTTTGATCGCGCAAGTTACTGTCTGACCCCGGGGGAAACCGGGGCGAGCGGTAGCGATGGACTGATCTTGTGCGGGCTGTGCACCGATGCCATCGGGGACGGGCTGAGCCTCGGGCCAGCTGGACTGGAAGAGCGGGGTCTGCGCTTTAGTGTGCCGCTGCCGTTGGCGTCTTCGTCCGTTGCTCACCTCTTTCCCCAGCACCCCCTTGGGTCCAGAGCGCCCCCTCTATCTTCCTGATTTTCAACGCTTTTCGTCTTTATTGAATTCAGGACTGTAACAATGAAACTTTTCCTTTCCACTTTGGCGCTTGGTGCGTCAATGACTGTGGCGGGCTTTGCAACCGCTGAAGACCAGAGCCGCAACCATCACAGCGTCATGATCATCGAACCATGGAGCCGCGTGACAGCACCTTCTGCGCAGGTTGGCGGCGGTTACCTCACCATCATCAACCAGAGCGACCACGACGACGTTCTGCTGAGTGTCTCAGCACAGCATGCCGCGCGCGCAGAAGTGCACTCCATGACCCTGCAAGATGATGTCATGGTCATGCGACCCATCGACGGCGGCTTGCCGATCCCGGCGGGCGAGCGCGTCATGCTGGCACCGGGTGGGCTTCACCTGATGTTCATGCAGCTGAACAAACCGCACGTGGTTGGCGAGCCGTTTGAGGCCACGCTGAACTTTGCCAACGCTGGTGAGAAGGTCGTGAGTTTTGACGTGCTTTCGATGAAAGAAAGTATGGCACGCGCAACCATGAACGATGGTGAAGGCCACGGCGACCACCATGGGTCGGATCACCAATGAAGACGGTTCGTTTCGCGCTCTGGGGCGCTGTGGCGCTGGCACTGCTGGTCACGCTGGCCATCGCCTGGACGCTGAACCAGTCGATCCAGCGCAAACAGAACAGCGCGCCAACCCTCGGCGCGCCGTTCAGCCTGATCGAAGCAGAAACCGGCGCATCCATCACTCAGGCGGCCTTTGCCGGTCGCCCGACCGCGCTGTTCTTCGGCTTTACGCAGTGCCCGGAAATCTGCCCCGTGTCGCTGTTCGAAGTCTCGACCCTGATGGATGAACTGGGCGCGGAGCGACGGGACTTGCAGGCCTTTTTCATCAGCGTGGACCCGGAGCGGGATACCCCGGAGATCATGGCCAACTACATCGCCCCCTTTGGCGACAACATCCGGGGGATTACCGGCG
>CBFHUI010000035.1:0-25950 GCA_965658725.1 Alphaproteobacteria bacterium
GTTGAGCGCGCCACAAGATGCCGATTGGGGCGCGTTTCCCTTGACTGCGCACCACTGCGACACGCTCATCGCCGACCGCCTCGCGCTTATCGGCGAAGCAGCGCACAGCCTGCACCCGCTGGCGGGGCAGGGCCTTAACCTGTCGATCAAGGACGCCGAGGCGCTCACGGATGCCGTGGTGGCCCAGCGGCGGGCGGGGCTGGATGTTGGAGATCTGGAAGGCTTGCGTGACTACGAGCGCGCGCGGCGAGCCGATACAGCACGACTGACCAGCGTTACGACCGCCCTGCATGATGTCTTCCATCGTGGCCCCGCGCCGATCCGCGCTATCGCGACGGCTGGCCTCAAGGCCATCGACCGGGTGGCACCGCTCAAGGCCTTCTTTCAGCGTCAGGCAAACCGCTAAGCGTGCCTTAGAGGCGCCGGGCTTCTTCGACCAGCAGGATCGGAATGCCGTCTCGGATCGGGAAGGCCAAACCCGCTTGTTCCGAAACCAGCTCTTGCGCGTCACGGTCGAAATGCAGGGTGGATTTTGTCAGGGGGCAGACCAGAAGTTCGAGCATCTGGGGATCGGGCGCAGAAGGCGCGTCAGCAGTCACAGGCAAGCCTCAGTTCACAGCAGCGTTGGACTCAACACTATCACTCAGCGTCGCCATCGTCATGATCTGTGTCAGCGTTTTGGCGCGGTCTTCCACGCTTTCCGCTTCAAGCAGCGCTTGCTTTTCCATGGGGTCGAAGGGGCAGGCCATGCCCAGAGAGGTAATCAGTTCCACCAGACCGAGACCGTTGATGCCGTCCCAATCGGTGTTGAAGCCCTTGGCCTCAAAGTAACGCTTGGTCGCGTCGATGATGGAAACGCGCAACGTGTCTTCGTCGTCGCTCGATGGCAGGCTGGGGGCGAGATCGGTGGCGAAGCGACTGTAGTCGGGACGGATCTTGCGGTAGCCGCCGGACGCCAGCGGTAGTTCCTCACCAATCTCGAACCGGACCACGCCCGTAAGCGTCACAAGGATGGTGCCGTCGTCGTTCTCAGAAAAGGCGGACAGGCGACCAGCGCAGCCCAGCCCGTGAACGGGCGCTTCGCCCATGCTCACGTTCATATCGGCGGCTTGAACCATGCCGATCAGGCGCTGGGGCGTTTGCAGAGCGTCAGAGATCATCGCCACATAGCGTGGCTCAAAGATGTTCAGGGGCAGGTGGCCCAATGGCAGCAACAGCGCTCCAGTCAGCGGAAAGATCGGTATCTCGCTGGGCAGTTGGTCCATCGCAGTCGGCAAAAAGGCACGTGCCGTCATGGCCGGGTGGCCTCCCTCACTGATTCATCGTTGAATCGGAATATGAGGCGAATGCCCCCAAGGGCAACGGCCCCACCGCGTCTTTCTCTGCGCCCCAAAGGAAAAACCGTTCTTGGGGCGTGACCGCATGATCGTGGGGGCCGTCTCCGGGGTTAGCTGAACAGCAGAGCTGACAGCTTTTTGCGGTAGGCGATGGTTAGAGGTGCGGTCTGACCTACGGCGTCGAACAGCTCGATCAGCGCCTTGCGCGCGCCGTCGTCGTTCCATTCGCGGTCTTTGCTCATGATGGTGAGCAAGTGATCCGCCCCAGCCTCAGGCTGTCCCCGGCCAAGCAGGGCTTGGGACAGCTGATAGCGGGCGTCGTGGTCGTCTGCATTGGCAGCAACGGCGGCTTCGAGGTCAGCCGTCGCGGGAAGCGAGGACGCGCGTTCGGCCAGTGTCATCATGCCGGCGAGGCTGATGATCTCCGGCGCGGACAGCAGTTCCTCGGGGATCTGCTCCATCATCGCCTTGACTTCGCTCAGCCGGTCGTCGGCGAGCATGGCGCGCGCGTAGCCGCCGTAGGCGCGGACGTTGCTTTGATCTTCAACCAGAACAGCGCGGTACAGCCCTCGCGCTTGCTCGTTCGCGCCAGCGGCCAGCGCGGCGTCGGCCTGTTCAATCACAGTGTCGAGGTCGGGTGCTGCCCCAGCCCCTCCTGCGCCCGGCTGGCTGCCGGTTAGCGCGACCATTTTGTCAACGAAGGCCTGGACCTGGCTCTCGGGTAGTGCGCCCATGAAGCCGTCAACAGGCTGGCCCTGATAGAAGGCGTAGACGGTCGGGATCGATTGGATCCGCATTTGCTGGGCCAGCATCTGGTTCGACTCTGTATCGATTTTCACCAGCTTGACCGCGCCCGCCGCTGCCGTAACGACTTTCTCGATCGTCGGCCCGAGGGTTTTGCAGGGACCACACCACTCGGCCCAAAAATCCACGATGATTGGACGCTCCATTGACGCTTCGATCACGTCCTGGGCAAAGGTTGCTTCAGAGCCGTCGATGATGACGTCAGCGGGGGCCTCTGGCTTGGCTGGGGCCTGAAGTCCGATGAGTTCGCTCATGGTGCTGTTCCTTATCTTTGGTCTGTCGTCTTTAGCATGAGGTGGGGCCTAAGGGCTGCCCAAGCAAGCACGGGGGCCTGCGTCTCAGAATTCCAGAATGTGCGGCGGATGATCCTGCGCTTCGAGGAACGTCACCAGATCACCTGATGAAATCCGCGTGGTGAGGAAGTTGCGCAGCGGATGATAGTGCAAGTGTGCGCACTCCATCATGCACCGCTGGAGCACGACCTGAACCGCGTTCCCGCTGTCGTTGACGACGGAGAATGGCGTCACTGAACCGGGAATTACCCCAAGGTATTCCATCAGCCGATCCGGCTTGGCAAAGGACAGCTTCTCCCCCAGCGCGACGCCGAGCGCCTTGATGTCTAGCCGCTGGTCCTCCAGCATCACCACCAGCCACATGGACCCCTTCTTGTTACGCAGAAACAGCGACTTGCAGTGGCCGTCTTCGCTCATGTCAGCGCGTAGGCGCTGGGAATCCTCAACCGTCCACATGGGCGCGTGTTCTTCGGTCTGGATGTCCAGACCCAGCGCCTCAAGGCGGGCGAGCAGCTGGTCAGGGGTCCAAGCGTCGGGGCGGTGGAGTGCTTCGATTTCTTCGCGCGTGGTCGGGTTTTCGGCGGCGTCGGTCATGGCGTCCTCACATGGCTTCGCCTTTGCTCTAGCCGATGCCCGCGCTCAACGAAAGGGTGAGCACGAAAGGGTCAGTTCCGCGGGTCGGCTGGCTCGATAATCGTCTGGATGTCCGCCCCGGCGCGTAGCTCATCGAGCTTGAGCGACAGGCGCTGGGCTTCGAGCTGCGCGATCAGGCTCGCGCGGACCTCGTCCAGCGGCGGTTTCATCTCCGTGCGCTCCTGCACTTCGATGATGTGGAAGCCGAAGGGGGAGGCTACGGCCTCTTGGGTAAAGGCTCCAACGTCAAGCGCAAAGGCGGCGTCTTCGAAGGGCTCGACCATCCGACCGCGCGGAAAAAAGCCCAGTTTGCCACCCTCTGCCGCGCTGCCGTCATCATCCGAATGCGCTTGCGCCAGCGCAGCGAAGTCAGCGCCCTCGTTCAGTTCCCGAATCAGGCCCTGCGCCTCTTGCAGCGCCGCGCGAACGTCCGCTTCCTCGTTGGTCTCGGGCAAAATCAGTATATGCCGCGCCCGCACACGCTCTTCGAGCGGCAGTTTGAGGGCATAGACGGAGTAGGCGATCTCGATCGCCTCATCGCTCAGGCTGTCGGCCATCATCGCCTCAATGTAGCGCTCCTGCAGCAAGCGGTCGGCCTGAAACTGCAGGGCGGCTTCGTAACCGGCATTCTGGTGCATCTGCACCTTCACGGCTTCCTCTGCGAGCAGCCGCTGCTCGATCACCAGCTCCACCACCTGCGGCAGAACCTGCACCAGCGGCAGGGCGGTGAAGGTCTCGGGAAGCAAGGAGTAGGCGTATTCGATCTGGGCAAAATTGATCGGATTGCCGTTGACCACGGCGACCACTGTCTCCGGATCAAGCTGGCTCAGATCCGGGTAGGTTTCCCCGTCTTGATCACCCTGCGCCCGCGCCATAGAAGCACTGGCCAGCGTTAGCACCAGAGCAGAGAGAAGGGCGAGGGTGTTGGTGACGAAACTGCGATTCGCAAACATGAGTGTTCCAAACGGGCCAGAGAAGGGACATCGGCAGGGGCTCGTTGCAAGCGCTGGGCCGATAATGCTGTGCAAAATGCCATTATCAGACTTTGTCAGGGGGAGAGAAGGGGTTTGGCCGTGGCAAAAGTGGGGCAAGGCGAAACATAACCTAAACTTTAGAATCTATTTCTCTTATCTCCTCTTTAAATCTTCTTAAACGACGCGCCGAAACGGCCGAAGCAGGAGCACTTTTCCTTGAGCAATCTAGACCAACTGCGGGCGCTGGCTGACGAGGCTGCCGCTTCGGGCGCTACACTGAAGAACATCCAGCTGGACGAACAAGACGGGCACCTCATGTTGCGCGTCGTTGACCCTGGCGCATCCTTTGAGGTCTCGATCCCTGCTGAAATGCAACTGCCGACCGACAAGATCGATATGGAGACCGGGGTTCTTGTTGAAGACAGCGGCTTGGAGGCTGAGCAGCACGACTGGTTCACGCGCTATTTGCGGGCGCTGGTGAGCGAAGAACAGCGTGCGGCGCTGGTGGACCTTCGGAGCGGTATCGACGCGGCGGGTTTGCACGAAGACGAGACCTTCAAGGGCCTCGCGCTCAACAACTTCATCACAATCGACACCAGCCCTGCGGCTATCAATCGCGCGCTGCTCTCCCGGCATTTGGTCGGCACCAAGAACGGACCGGTGCTGCTGCCTGTTCTGGGCGCTGGACGGCACTCGATGGAGGGGGCCACGCTATCAATGTCGGCGGGCGGTTCGTTCCGGGCGACGGGCAAGGCCGAGGGCGAGGTTAGCATCGTCGCGGGCCGCTTCGATGCACTGCACGGCACAAACACGTTCTCCCAACTTCAAAGCTTTCGCACGGCCTTCTCGATCCCGCTGGCGCTTTCGCTGCCAGAGAACCGACAGCTGATCGTCTCTCGCGCGCTCAGCGATACCGTTGTGGTGGGCAAGACGCTGCTTCCTCGAACCGCCGAGAAAGACCGGACCATCACCATGGCTTACACCCCAGTGGGCATGAGCGCGAATCCAGCGGCGCCGCGCGAGGTTTTCCGCGCCGCGCTCAAGCCATTCAACGTTCCGCGCGTCGATGAGATCTGGTCTCGCGTGAAACTGTACAACAACACCCGGTTGTTTAAGGCTTACGTTGCATCTCAGAGCCTAGAGCATGCAGAGCTCCGAAAAATGTTGTCAGGGTCGCTTGCAACTCAGATTGAGACTGCCCTCGAATCCATATAGAAGCCTCAAACACGTGTTTTTGTTGTAATGACACCTGAGACGGCAAACAGAGGACATTTTGATGGACGCGCAAGAAAAAGATCTCGCGACCAAGGCGGCAGACGACGCGGCGGCTCCTGAGGCAGAAACCGCTGCCCCGGAACTCCCGGAAGTTCCAACGTACATCAACGCGGAGCGCGCTGAAAAGCTGCGTATCAGTCTCGAAAGGCAGCCTGTTCCGGCTGAAAAGGGCCTGATTTACCTCGCGTCCTTCCCGAAGTCAGGCAACACGTGGACCCGCTTGTTCCTGTTTGCACTGTTCAACCCGCTGGCGCGCCAAGATTCGAACTTCAACCTGTCGGACATCGCAGGCCGCGCGGGTCAGATGGACGTCACGTTCCAGTTGTTCGAGCGCATCCTCGGCAAGCCACACTATGAGATCAGCGATCAGGAAGTCGCGCAGACCATGCCCATGGCGCAGAAGCTTCTTGCTCTGCAGCAGGACAAAAAGGTCTTCGTGAAAACGCACCTGTGTAACGGCGCTTGGCATGGCACGCGGACCATTGGCCTCGATACATTCCGCTCTGCCGTTTACATCGTGCGTAACCCGCTGGACGTAACGCCTTCTTTTGCCAGCCACATGAACACAGATATCGATGGCGCTATTCAGGGCATGGCGAACTCGACTCACTTCATCGGGGGTCGTCCAAAGAAATTCGACCTCGAATCTGCCATTAAGGCAGAGAAGGAAAAGCGCCCGGAGCTGTCCGACGAGGAAGCCAAGGAAAAGGCGCTCAGCGCCGGTCAGATTCCGCAGCTCATGGGCTCATGGTCCGAGCACGTAGCCTCCTGGACCGCAGCGCCGGATCCGCGCGTGATCTACATGCGCTATGAGGACATGAAGCACGATCCGGAAACCACCTTCTATCGGACTGTGAAGCATCTGGGTCTGCCGTTCTCCAAGGATGACGTGATCGCAGCCGAAGAAGCGGTGAAATTCGATAAGATTCAGGCCAAGGAAAAGTCGCAAGGCTTCAAGGAAAAGATGGGCGGCGACGCTTTCTTCCGCAAAGGCAAGACAGGTTCCTGGAAAGAAGAGCTGACGGAGGAGCAGGTGCGTCAGGTGATTATGAACCATCACCACCAGATGCGCCGCTTTGACTATATCCCTGAGGAATTCAAAGACCTCGACGAGCGTCTGCTGAAAAACCAGAAGCAATTCGCCATGGGCAATGTCGTGGGTGTTGGCCGCAAGCTCAGCTACTCCGACAAGCTCCGCATCAAGCGGGAAATGAAAAAGAAGAAGAAGCTCCAAGGGTAAAGCAGGTCTTGGTATTTCCTTCCCCTTCTCGACTTCTGTCCTGGACCTTCGGGGCCGGAGCAGCGCTGCTGCTTTCGGCTTGCGGTTCCTTTGATGAAGTGAACCTCAACGCGGGCGATTCAAAGATCTCCTTCGCGCAACGCTCAGACGGTGCCTTTGTGCGCACCGATGCGGGCGCGCTGGGCGACTTGAGTGGAACGCTTCCAGAGGGCGTGGTCCCTGTGGGCAGTGTCATGTCCCCGCAAGGCGTGGGGGCTGAGCCTGTCACACCGACGGCAGAGGGTGGCGAGAAGAAGGGCGGCGGCTTCAGCTTTGGCAACATCACCTTCCGCACGGCAAAGAGCGCCGAGCGCGCAGCCGCCCGTGAAGCCGCTGAGAACAAGGCCGCACGCAGCACGGGCCGTGCAGCGGACGGCGATGCTGAGCGACCCGGCTTGCTCATGCAATTGCTTGGAATGGGCGGGGTAGACGACTCGCTGGGCGTCGGACCGCCGCCTGAATTGGGCGCAGATGGCCTGCCACTGGTCGAATTTGACAGCCGCAACGCCGGTCAGGCACTGGTCAACAAGTACCTGTGGAACGCCACCGCTCAAACTCTCGCCTTCATGCCGCTCGAAGTCGCTGACCAGCGTCGGGGGCTCTACATGACCGGTTGGTATATGGATCAGCAAGGTCGCCCAGAGCGCGTGCGTGTGGATGTGCAGCACACGAGCGAGCTGATCGGCCCCGGCTCCTTCCACGTGACGGTGCACCGGCAGGTTTTGCAAAACGGCGGCTGGCAGAACGCACCGTCTCCGCTGCCAACCGCGCGGGAGCTGGAAAGCCGCATTCTGTTGGCGGCTCAAGAACTCAAGATTGCCAACGGCTAACTGCAGTCGCCGCATAGCATCCTTCGCAGGACCGGGCTTTCCTCAAAGCCTATCGTCCTGCAAACATCTCCGCCCAAAGACCCGTCATCCCTCTGAACGCCCGATCAGGACTGATTGATCCATGAGCACCGAACGATACAACGCGTCCCTGTCCGAGAAAAAGTGGCAGGCCGCCTGGGACGAACAGCAAGCCTTTCGCGCTGAAACTGATCCTTCGCGGGAAAAGTACTACGTGCTCGAGATGTTCCCTTACCCGTCCGGTGCAATCCACATGGGCCATGTGCGGAACTACACGCTGGGCGACGTGGTTGCGCGGTATAAGCGTGCGCAGGGGTTCAATGTGCTGCATCCCATCGGCTGGGACGCCTTTGGCCTGCCGGCCGAGAACGCGGCGTTCGAGCGCAAAGTGCACCCGGCGGATTGGACTTACAAAAACATCGACGCGATGCGGGCAGAGTTGAAGTCCATGGGCCTGTCGATCGACTGGTCCCGCGAGTTCGCCACCTGCGACCCCGAGTACTACGAACAGCAACAGCGCATGTTCATCGAGATGTACCGCAAGGGGCTGGTTTACCAGAAGGAAAGCTGGGTCAACTGGGACCCGGTCGAGATGACGGTACTGGCCAACGAGCAGGTCGAGAACGGCCGTGGCTGGCGGTCGGGCGCGCTGGTGGAAAAGCGCCAGCTGACGCAGTGGTTCTTCAAGATCACCGACTATGCCCCGCAGTTGCTTGACGCCATCAAGGACGATCTGGAGCGCTGGCCCGACAAAGTGCGGCTGATGCAGGAGAACTGGATTGGTCGCTCCGAAGGCGCGGAGATGTCCATGCCGATCGAGGGCCGCGACGACCGCCTTGTGGTCTTCACCACCCGCCCCGACACGGTCTACGGCGCGTCCTTCTACGGCATGGCGCCGGAGCACCCGCTCGCAGCTGAACTGGCGCAGACCAACGAAGAGCTGGCCGAGTTCATCCGCGAATGCCAGCGTTCGGGCACGTCCGAGGCCGAGTTGGAGACGCAGGAGAAGAAGGGCTTCGACACCGGCTTGCGCGTGCAGCATCCAGCCAAGCCGGATGAGACCCTGCCGCTCATGGTCGCGAACTTTATTCTGATGGACTACGGCACCGGGGCGATCTTTGGCTGTCCGGCGCATGACCAGCGCGACCTCGACTTTGCGCGCAAGTACAACCTGCCTGTGACCCGCGTGGTGGCTGGCCCGGATGGTGAGGACGGCCCGATCGGCGAGGAAGCCTACGTTGGCGATGGCCCGCACGTGAACTCGGGACCGCTCAACGGGATGATGACCGCCGAGGCGAAGACGGCGGCGATCAAGACGCTGGAAGAGCAAGACGCGGGCAAGGGGCGGATCACCTACCGCTTGCGCGATTGGGGTGCATCCCGGCAGCGCTACTGGGGCTGTCCGATCCCGATGACGCATTGCGAGACCTGCGGCGTTGTTCCTGTAGCAGACGATCAGCTGCCGGTTGAACTGCCCAAGGATGTCAGCTTCGACAAGCCCGGCAACCCGCTCGACCACCACGCCGCGTGGAAGGAAACCACCTGCGCCAAGTGCGGCGGTCCGGCGACGCGGGAGACCGACACGCTCGACACCTTCGTCGACTCTTCATGGTACTTCGCGCGCTTCACCTCGCCGCGCGCGGAAACGCCGGTTGTGCGTGAGGATGCCGATTACTGGCTGCCGGTCGATCAGTACGTGGGCGGGGTCGAGCACGCGGTGCTGCACCTGCTCTATTCCCGCTTCTTCACCCGCGCGATGAAGGTCATCGGCCAAGGCGCAGTGGATGAGCCTTTTGCAGGTTTGTTCACCCAGGGCATGGTTTGCCACGAGACCTATCAGGGACCGGAAGGCAACTGGCTCGCGCCCGATGAGATCGAGAAAGAGGGTGACGGCTACGTGACGCTGGACGGCCGCCAGCCGGTCGAAGTCGGCCGCGTGATCAAGATGTCCAAGTCAAAGCGCAACGTCGTCGCGCCTGCGCAGATCATTCAGGTCTACGGCGCCGATACGGCACGCTGGTTCATGCTTTCCGACTGCCCCCCGGACCGCGATCTGGAGTGGACCGAGTCCGGAGCCGAGGGCGCGTGGCGCTACACCCAGCGGGTGTTTCGGCTGGTCAACGAGGCCCTGCCCGCGCTGAGCCAAGCCGGTGATGCAGAGGCTGTAGCGATGCGCACGCTGCAGGTTGCGACACACAAGATGGTGCACGGCGTGACTGCTGACATCGAATCCTTCGCCTTTAACAAGTCTGTCGCGCGGCTCTATGAGTACGCCAACGAGTTGAGCAAGGCGCTGGGCAAGGACGGTGTTGGCGGTGAACCGCTTAAAGAAGCGCTGAGCTTCTTCATCCGCGCCTTTGAACCCATGATGCCGCACCTGGCCCAAGAACTCTGGGCGGCGCTGGGCAACAGTGATCTGGTCTGCCTCGCCCCGTGGCCCGTTGTGAACGAAGCCCTGCTGGTTGACGACACGGTGACCATCGGCGTGCAGGTCAACGGCAAGCTTCGCGGCACGATCGATATGGCCAAGGATGCTTCCAAGGAAGACACCGAAGCTGCCGCGATGGCGCTCGAAGGCGTGCAACGCGCGCTGGATGGCGGCTCGCCGAAAAAAGTGATCGTGGTGCCGGGCCGCATCGTGAACATTGTGGCCTAGCCGATGATCCGGGTCGGCGTCGCACTCCTGCTGTTTCTGGGCCTCGCCGCGTGCGGGTTCCAGCCGCAGCTTCGCGACACGACCGGGCAATACGACATCTCGATCCCTGCGATTGACGGACGAGAGGGGCAGGTCCTGCGCGCTGCCTTAGTTCAGCGCATCAACCGCTTCAACCAGCCCAAAACCCCCGCTTACGTGCTCGATCTCGCGCTTCAGGTCGAAGCACGGGAGGTCGTCCGCTTCGACGACGCATCCTGCGCCGCAACGGGTCAGGACTGTACCTGGCTGGAGATCATCGCTGTCTCCCCCGTGGTGATCCGCGCGAACACCTTGCGGCACTCGAACCTGTTGGTTTGGCGTGGGCAAGGGGTCGGGCGGGCCGATTTGCGGCTGAGCCAGCTGGGCTGGGCCGGCGCGCCGACGCTGGAGCAGGCCAAGGAGCAGGCGCTGACTCAACTCGCCGATGACATCGCGGCGCAGGTTGCGCTAGCCTTGTCCAAGCTATGACCAAGATTTCCGCCAACCGCGCCGATCATTTCTGTAAGACCGCGCCCGAAAGCGCGCAGTTCGCGCTGCTTTACGGCCCGGATCGCGGGCTGGTGCAGGAACGGGCCAAAGCCATCCGCACGGCGGTTTTCGGTGATGCCTTCGACCCCATGAACCACATTAAGCTGTCGGCCTCGGACGTTGATGACGACCCTGTGCGGCTGACCGATGAAGCACGGTCGCTGTCGCTCATGGGTGGCCCGCGGCTGGTTGAAGCATCGGGCAGCGATGCCGCCGTGCTGCGCGCGCTGACCCCCTTGCAGACGGATCCGGGGAGCCTCACAGCCTTTATCCTCATCACTGCCGATGACTTGCCAGCGCGCTCCAAACTGCGGCAGTGGGGGGAGAAGACGGACGGTGTCGGTGTGGTCGCGTGCTACGCCGACGACGCCAAAGCGATCCCGCAGCTCATTCGTCAAGTGCTGGAGGAGGAGCACGGCCTGCGCATTTCAGCTGACGCGCGGCAGGCGCTGGCGGCACAGCTCGGGGGCGACCGTGCGCTGTCATTGGGGGAGCTGCAAAAGCTCGCGCTCTACGTTGGATCGGGCGAAGTCACGCTTGAAGACGTTCAGGCCTGCGCCCCAAACGCCGCAGCGCTGGAAATGGACCGCCTGCTGTTCGCCGTAACGGCAGGCAACGGACCGGCGGTGGATCGGGAGTTCGAGCGCCAGCTGCGCGCCGGCACCGACCCTAATCAGATACTCGCGCTGCTGCGCACGCACCTGAGCAAGTTCATGAACGTGGGCGTGGCGGTGAGCGAGGGCGTGCCGCTGAAAGCCGCAGTTGACGGCCTACGCCCGCCGGTGTTCTGGAAAGTCCGCGATGCCTTTACCGCCCAAGTCCGCGACTGGCCGCTGGATCGCAGCCTCAAGGCGCTGGATCGAGTGAAAGACACCCTGACCAGCATCCGCCAAACCGGCGCGCCAACGCACGCGCTGGCGCGGCAATGCTTGTTCGATATCGCGCGGTTGCGGGGCTGAGGCAGGGGAGGCGCGGCGGGCTATTCCTGCCCGGCCACTTGGGCGGCGAGATGGGCCGCGGCCAAGGCGTCGCGTTCGGAGCGGCGCATTTTCTGGCTTTCACTCTTGAGCTGACCGCAGGCGGCGAGGATGTCTTCCCCGCGCGTGGTCCGAACGGGCGCAGAGAGGCCCGCGTCCTGCACAATCGACTGAAACGCTGCAATCCGCCGGGCGCTGGAGCACTCGTAGTCTGAGCCGGGCCAAGGGTTGAAGGGGATCAGGTTGATCTTTGACGGAATGCCCTTGAGCATCCGCACGAGTTGCCGCGCATCCGCGTCGCTGTCGTTGATGCCTTTGAGCATGACGTACTCAAAGGTGATTCGTCGCGCGTTGGTCACGCCGGGATAGGAGCGGCAGGCGTCGAGCAGTTCTTCGAGCGGGTATTTCTTGTTAATCGGCATGATGCTGTCGCGCGTGTCATTATCGACTGCGTGCAGCGAAACGGCGAGGTTGACGTTCAACTCTTCCCCGCACTTGCGCATGGCCGGAACCACGCCTGACGTAGAAAGCGTGATCCGCCGCTTGGACAGCGAAATGCCCTCACCATCCATCACGATGCGCAGCGCTGCAGCGACGTTGTCATAGTTATAGAGCGGCTCTCCCATGCCCATCATCACGACATTGGTAATCATCCTGCTGTGGTCCGAAGGCGTGGGCCATTCGCCGAAGGCATCGCGGGCGAGCATCAGCTGGCCAACAACCTCGGAGGCGGTCAGGTTGCGGACCAGGCGCTGGGTGCCGGTATGGCAGAACTTGCACGTCAGCGTGCACCCAACTTGGCTGGAGACACACAGCGTGCCGCGATCGGCTTCGGGGATGTGGACGGTTTCGACTTCGTTGCCGTCCGGGAACTTCAGCAACCACTTCGCCGTTCCATCGACAGAGTTGAGCGCCTCGGAAACCGTGGGCCGCTCGATCACGAACTCGTCTGCGAGCTGGCGGCGGAAGTCCTTGGACAGATTGGTCATGGCGTCGAAGTCGGTAACGCCCTGCCAATACAGCCAGTGCCAGAGTTGCTTGGTACGGAATTTCTTGTGCCCGCGCTCGGCCAGCATGTCTCCCAGCTGCTCTCGCGGAATGCCGATCAGATTGATCTTTTGGCCATCTGCGGAGGCAAACTGTCTAGGGTCAAGCGCCAGAGAGGCGCTCATTTGCGGGGTGGGGGCAACGTGGTTCATGGCACTCAACTGCCATAAGGCCGCGTTATTCTCAACTGCGAGCGGCCATGCGCCGCTCGCTGAGCCCGTACAGCGTCGGGTTTAGACGCCGCAGGCTTCGCTGATTTTGTTATAGGCTTTGGTAAACCCACGCAGCGAGAAAGCGTCATTGATGTTGTTGTCACGCGCCGACCGGCTGTCGATGCTGACGGTCAGGCCGCGCTTCATCGCGCTGATCAGGGTGCCATCGTCGTTCGGATGGCCCCATGCCGTTTCACCGCCCTTGGTGAACATGGCGAAGCGCTGGTTCCCAATCGAGGCGATCGGCTCATTCCCAGACTTGAACGGGAAGCCGGATTCGAAGGAGACAACGTTCTGCTCCACACCCGGACGATGTGCGATCAGCAGCCAAATGGCCCCGCGACGCAGGTTGTCGGGCTTGGAGGACTGTGGCTGGCTTGCCATGAAGCAGACCACTTGGCCGGTTGGCTCCACCACGCGGAAGGTCCGCCAGTCGGTAAAGTTGCCCAGGTCTTCGGGGACCTGCGCGGACGCGTTAACGCCCAGTGCAAGAAGCGCGATTATGGAGACAAGCCACGAACGCATGGTTTTCATTGGTTAAATTCCCAAAGTCTCTAGGGGGGTCTGACGGTGCCAAACCCAAGCGTTGTTCAATTTTTAGGGTTAGTTTGCGACGAAAAGACGGCCAAAGCCATCATTTCGCTAACCCCTCGCTCAAAATAAGGCGATCAATCAGTCGCTGGACCGCGACGCTGGCGCGCGTGCCGGTGTTCCGGCAATCGCAACGTCACCCGTCATGGTGCCACCGCGCTCGACTTCCAACTCACCAAAGCGAATGGTGCCGATGATCCGACCCGTCGACGCAAGCGTCAGCAGGCCTTCGACCGTGAGGTCGCCTTCAAAGTGGCCAGCGATTTGCGCCGAATCCACCACCGCCGTGCCCGTAAAGTAGCCCCCCGATGCCACTTCCAGCGCGCGGCTGTCCATCAAAGCTGCTTCAACAGAGCCTTCCACGACCAAGCGCTCACAGGACGTGATTTCGCCCTTCATCTTGATCTCGCGACCGACGATCAGCTTACCTGATTCCTGCATAGCGTTCTGCACACCTCTTGGTTGTTGCGCAGCCGGACGCGGCGCAGGGTTTGGAACCGTTGGCGCCGGCGCACCGCCGCCCTCACCGGGACCAACACGCCGTTCAGCGGTCCGTGCTGGAGCAACCGTCGCGGCGCGCGGGGTTGGCGTCGCCACCGGTGCGGCTGGTGCAGCGCCCGATGCCGGCATTGCAGCGCGCGGTGCGGCTGCAGACGGGTTCGGTGTTGGCGCAGGTCGCGCGACTACCGGTGCCTCTGGCGCGCCAGCGGCTTCCTCGGTTCCATCAGATCCGTCTTTTTTGGTCTTGGAAAACATGGGCCAAGCGACCTCCCAATCTCACACAGGCAGGACGAGCGGCAGAGAATCGCCCGTACTTATGCGCCGTTTTACGTGTAAATTGCCGCAAAACCAAGCTCTTATCCACAAGACCTAGAGAGAATCTTAGGGATTTGCCTTATTTTTTCGCGCCTTCGATGGCCGCAAAGACAGCCGCGTTCAGCACGTCGGAAACCTTTGCGTTCATTGATGTTATTTGTACGGCATGATTGAGGCCCTGCAGCACAGGCCCGATCACAGTTCCATCGGCAAATTCTGTCAGTAGCTTTTGGCTGATGTTGGCCGCATGCAGCCCCGGCATCACCAGCACATTCGCCGGACCAGTCAGGCGACAGAAGGGGTAGGTTGTCTTCATCAGGTCGTAGTCCAGCGCGACGTTCACCTGCATTTCCCCGTCGAACTCAAAGTCCACCTTGCGCTGTTCCAGCTCGATCACTGCATCGCGAACAGCACGGGTAGAGGGTCGCTCGGGTTGGCCGAAGTTGGAGAAGCTCAGCAGCGCAACCTGCGGCTCGAAACCCAGCGTGCGGGCCGTGGCTGCTGTCTGGATAGCGATATCGGCCAGTGCCTTGCCGTCCGGATTTTCTGCCACGGAGGTATCGGCCAGAAACACCGTCTGGCCGCGCCGAATGAACATGGCGTGGGTCATGATGCGCTGATTGTCCGCAGGATCCACGACCTTCAGCACATCTTCAAAGCAACTGCCAAAGGCTCGAGTGAGGCCCGTGACCATGGCGTCGGCCTGCCCTGAAGCGACCATGGACGCAGCATAGACGTTGCGGTCCTGGTGGATCAGGCGCTGGCAGTCGCGGCGCAGGTAGCCTTTCCGGTTCAGGCGGGCATACAGCATGTCGACCAGCTCGGGGTTGTCCTCGCGCCGCTGCCCGGCGTTGCGGATTTCCAGCGTGGTTTTGTCGATCCCCATATCGGCAAGCGTGGCTTCGATGTCTTCTTGCCGTCCTACGAGGATCGGGCGGCCCAGGTCGCCGTTCTGCAGCGCCAGCGCTGCGCGGATGGCGCGCGGATCTTCGCCCTCGGCAAAGACCACTCGCTGTCCCTTGCCCCGTGCGCGGTCATAGACGCGCTGCAGACGGTCGTAGGTTGGATCCAAACGGCCTTTGAGTTCTTCGGCGTAGGCGTCCATATCGATAATCGGACGGCGCGCGACGCCCGACTCCATGGCCGCTTTCGCCACTGCTTGGGGGACTGAGACGATCAAGCGGGGGTCAAAAGGTGCGGGTATTAAATATTCCGGGCCAAACTTGAGCTTCCGGCCATAAGCTTCACCAACCTCATCCGGCACATCCTCGCGCGCCAAATCCGCGAGCGCGTTGACGGCAGCGATTTTCATCTCGTCGTTGATCGCGCGCGCACGCACATCCAGCGCGCCCCGAAAGATGTAAGGGAAGCCCAGCACGTTGTTCACTTGGTTGGGGTAGTCAGACCGACCCGTCGCCATCAGCGCATCGTCGCGTACTTCGTGCACCAACTCCGGCTTAATCTCCGGGTCCGGGTTGGCCATGGCAAAAATGATCGGCCGAGGGGCCATGGAAGCAACCATGTCCTGAGTGATCGCATCCTTCACCGACAGGCCGAAGAAAACATCTGCGCCTTCCATGGCTTCTTCGAGCGTGCGCAGGTCGGTTTCGACGGCGTGGATCGACTTCCACTGATTCATCCCGTCCGTGCGCCCGCGATAGATCACGCCGCGGCTGTCGCACATGATGGCGTTCTCGTTCGGCATGCCCATGGACTTGAGCAGCGAAAGCGTCGCAATCGCAGCAGCGCCCGCGCCGTTGACCACCATGCGAAAGTCCGCCAGGGAGCGCCCAGTGATTTGCAGCGCATTCACCAGCCCTGCTGCCGCGATGATCGCTGTACCGTGCTGGTCATCGTGCATGACGGGGACATCGCAGCGCTCACGCAAGCGTTCTTCGATGATGAAGCTTTCCGGGGCTTTGATGTCTTCGAGGTTGATCCCCCCGAACGACGGCGCCATCACCTCAACGGCATCACAGAAGCGGTCTACGTCTTCGGTTGCCAGTTCGAGGTCGATTCCATCGATATCAGCAAACCGCTTGAACAGAACCGCCTTGCCTTCCATCACGGGCTTAGAGGCTATCGCGCCAAGGTTCCCCAGACCCAAAACCGCCGTCCCGTTGGTGATTACAGCGACCGTGTTTGACTTGGCCGTGTAGTCGTATGCGGCATCTTCGTTCTCGGCGATGCGCAAACAGGGGTAGGCAACGCCGGGCGAGTAGGCCAGAGAAAGGTCTCGCTGTGTGGCCAAGGGCTTGGTAGCAGTGACTTCGAGCTTGCCGGGTCGTCCGCTGGAATGGAGCAGGAGGGCTTCTCGTTCCGTGATGCGGTTGACGTCCTGGCTCATGTGTTCTCCCCTTCCTTACCTGCCGGTAGGAATATGGTTAGCGGTGCTACCTGATAATGCGTGAAAGAAATGACCAAGCGGGGGTGAAGTCAACCACTACCGAGCGTAGGGCAGGGGCTTCGCCCATGATGATCCAGTATTTGGACATCAAAGAAGCGCACCCGGACAGCCTACTGTTTTACCGGATGGGTGACTTTTACGAGCTGTTTTTCGACGACGCAGAACAGGCGGCGGCGGCGCTGGATATCGTCCTGACCAAGCGCGGCGTGCACGATGGCGAGCCCATTCCCATGGCCGGAGTGCCCCACCACGCGGCGGAGAACTACCTGTCCCGCTTGATCCGGGCCGGGTTCAAGGTCGCGATTGCCGAGCAGACGGAAGACCCCGCCGAAGCCAAAAAGCGTGGGTCGAAGTCGGTTGTCCAGCGGGCGGTCGTGCGCATCGTCACGCCCGGCACACTGACCGAAGACGCCGTGCTGCCCTCCGGCTCGCACAACTATCTTGCAGCTGCTGCAAAGGTGAGCGGCGGGCTGGCGCTGGCGTGGTTGGATATGTCTACAGGCGATTTCTGCGTGCAGGCCGTGCCGGATCTGCTTGCGCTGGGGCAGGCTGTGGATGTGATTGCCCCAGCAGAGGTGCTGTTCCCCGAGTCGGCCTTGGAAGAGGCCGATTTTCTCGGTGCCGTCAGCGGCTCGGGTGCCGCACAAACGCCACTGCCGCGGGTTCGCTTTGACAGTACCAACGCAAACGAGCGTTTGTGCACGGCTTTCGGTGTGGCGAATCTGGACGCTTTCGGCGATTTCAGTCGCGCAGAGATCGCCGCTGCGGGGGCGGTCGCTGATTACGTCTTCCTCACTCAAAAGGGCGCCATGCCGCGCTTGCGTCCGCTGCAGCAGGTGCAGACCGGCGGCGCACTCGACATTGACCCGGCATCGCGCCGGAACCTTGAGCTGTTCACGACCCAGAGCGGTCAGGCCAAGGGCAGCTTGTTCTCCCTGATCAATCGCACGCTGACCTCTGCCGGTTCACGCCGCCTGCGCGAGTGGTTGGCCTTGCCTCACGCGCAGGTCGGGCCGATCGAAGACCGGTTGAGCGCTATCGACGCGCTGGTCGAGGATTCCAGCCTGCGCACCGATCTGCGCGCCGCGCTCCGCCGGGTACCGGATATGGAGCGCGCGCTGACGAGGCTGTCGCTGGGCCGGGGTGGACCTCGGGATATTCAGGCTATTCTAGGCGGCTTAGAGGGCACGCAAGCGGTTGCGGACAGGCTGGTGCAGAGCCTCAGCCAGCGCCTGCTCCCGCCCCTGCTGGACGAGTGCCTTGCCGATCTGGGCCAGCCTGACGTGCTGCTCCCCGATCTGGACGGCGCACTGATCGACGAGCCGCCGACGCTGGCCCGTGAAGGCGGGTTCATCGCGGCGGGTTACGAGCCAGACCTCGACCGCCTGCGCAGCCTGCGCGACGACGCCAAGGGCCTGATTGCCGGACTGCAGGCGCAATACGTGGAGCAGACGGGGATCTCGACGCTGAAGATCAAGCACAACAACGTGCTGGGCTACTTCATCGATGTCTCTGCGGTGAACGCTGACCGAATGCCTGAAGGGCCGGAAAGCGTCTTCATCCACCGCCAAACGCTGGCAAATGCCGTGCGTTACACGACGGTGGAGTTGAACGCGCTGGAGGGTGAAATCCGGTCGGCAGCGGAAAAGGCGCTGGGGCTGGAGCTTGACCTCTATGCCGCCATGGTCGGTGCCATTCTGGCGCAGAGCGCGGATCTCGACCGCCTGACCGCGGCGATGGCGACGCTGGACGCACTGACCGGGCTCGCGGATTTGGCTGCCGATCAGGGCTGGACCCGGCCGCGGTTCGTCGATGCGCCCGCCACCCTTACCGTCACAAATGGCCGTCACCCCGTGGTCGAGCAGGCCTTGCGGACGGCGGGCGAGGGCGATGCCTTTATCGCCAACGACTGCAGCCTCAACACCGACGATCGACTGTGGCTGCTGACCGGGCCGAACATGGCGGGTAAGTCCACATTCCTGCGCCAGAACGCGCTTCTGGTGGTGCTCGCGCAGATGGGGTCTTTCGTGCCGGCGCAGTCACTGGTGCTGTCCCCGGTCGATCGCCTGTTCTGCCGAGTGGGGGCGTCGGACGATCTGGCGCGCGGGCGCTCGACGTTCATGGTGGAGATGATCGAGACCGCCGCCATTCTCAATCAAGGCACTCAAAATTCCTTTGTCATCCTCGACGAAATCGGGCGCGGCACCTCGACCTTTGACGGCCTGTCGATCGCGTGGGCCACGGTCGAGCATCTGGTGACGCGGCTGGGTTGTCGCTGCCTTTTCGCGACGCACTATCACGAACTGACCACGCTGGCCGATCAAATCGACGCCGTTAGTTGTCATCGCATGGCCATCAAGGAGTGGGAGGACAGCATCGTTTTCCTGCACCAGGTTGTTGCTGGGGCCTCGGATCGATCTTACGGCATTCAGGTGGCCAAACTTGCCGGGCTGCCGGGGTCAGTGATCGACCGCGCGCTGACAGTCTTGCAGGCGCTGGAAGAAACCGACGCAAAGGGCGCAAGGGCAGAAGCGCTGGGGCTCGACCTGCCGTTGTTCGCCGCAATGACCCCGCCACCCGCACTCAACCAAAGCGCCAGTGGGGAGACGCCAAAGGGTTGGGCTGAGCTGGTCGAAGCGGTGGCTGCACTGGACCCCGACGATATGACGCCGAAAGAAGCCATGGATGCACTCTATCAATTGCGTGAACTGCATCGGTCTGAGGTAGACTAGCGCCATGATACTCGCCGACATGAACCCGCCCTGCCTGCCCGACTTGGGCGACGGCACCCTGTTTGAGACTGATCGGCAGGAGCTGATCACGCGCATCCGCGACGAACGCACACAAGTGCTGGCGATGCTCGCCGACCGGTTGGCGCAGGGGGATGACAACGGACTGACAGCGGCGGCGCGGCTGGCTCACTGGACCGACGTGCTGATTACCCGCGTGTTCGAGGAAATTCAGGATGCCTTACCCGAAAGCCGCCGGACGCCGATGGCGCTGGTCGGGCTGGGGGGCTATGGCCGTGGACAGTTGGCACCGCATTCGGACATCGACCTGCTCTTCCTCACGCAGAACCCCATCAGCGACGACAGCGCACGCAGCGTTGAGGCGCTGCTCTACGTGCTGTGGGACGCTGGCTTCAAAGTCGGGCAGGCGGTGCGGTCCATGGGGCAAAGCGTGGCCGAGGCCAACGAGGACGTGCGCACCCTCACGTCCATGATCGAAAACCGCCTGATTACCGGTGACGTCGGTTTGGCGCGGCGACTGGATGACAAAGTGCACAGCATGCTGCGCGGCGCGCGCAGCCGACGCTTTGCCGATGAAAAAGTCGAAGAGCGCCAGCAGCGCTACCGCCAACCCGGAAACAGCCGCTACGCCCTTGAGCCGCATGTCAAAGAAGGCATCGGCGGGCTGCGCGACCTTCACACGCTCTATTGGATCGCTCAGGCGCGTTTTGGCAGCACGGGGCCAGCACTCTTGCATGAAAAGGGGCTGCTGACCGCCGGTCAGGCGGAGCGGATGCGGACGGCGGAGACGTTCTTCTGGACCGTGCGGTTTCATCTGCACCTGCTGACCGGGCGCGGTGAGGATCGGCTTAACTTCGACCTGCAGCTCGATGTCGCCAAAGCGCTGGGCTACGCGCGGCGTGGGCGGCAGCAAGGGGTCGAGCGCTTCATGACTCGCTACTACAAGATGACCCGCGATGTTGGCGCGCTGTCCTACTTTGTGCTGGCCAGCGTGCTGGACGATGTGAAGGCGGAAGGGTCCCTGTCCCTGCCAAATTTCCTCATACCGCGCTCTGAGGTCGAAGGCTTTCAGGTCCAGAACAATCGCCTGCGCGCGCCCAGTGCCAAGCACTTCGAAGACAACCCGCGTGATCTGGTGCGGATCTTCCGCGTGGCGCTCGATGAAGGCATGGAGATTCACCCAAAGACGCTTCAATCCATCATGCAGAAGGCGCGGCTGGTCTCCTCCCACAGTCTGAACGAAGACCTGGAAGCCAACGCGATCTTCCTCGATATTCTTGCGCACCGCCGCAACCCGCTGGAGACCTTGCGCCTGATGAATGACACATCGGTGCTGGGCTATCTGCTGCCTGAGTTTGGGGCGGTCGTTGGGATGATGCAGTTCAACCGCTATCACCACTATACGGTGGACGAACACACCTTGCGCGCGGTCGGCGTCATGCACCGGATTTCCATCGACGACGGCGACGACGGCATGGGTCGGGCTTCCATGGTTTTCGGCGACATCGTGCAGACCCGCGCGCTCTACGTTGCCATGCTCCTGCACGACTTGATGAAGGGGCGGGAGCAGCCGCACGAGAAGCTCGGCGCTGAGATGGCAAAGACAATGTGTCCGCGTATGGGGCTTACGGAGAGTGAAACATCCTTCGTTTCCTGGTTGATCAGAGAGCATCTAACCATGTCATATGTGGCCTTCCAGCGTGACATCGACGATCCGGCTGTGATCGAAGACTTCGCCGCCCGCGCCGGCTCGCTGGAGCGGCTCCGCGCACTGTTTGTTCTCACTGTCGCCGACATTCGCGCGGTCGGGCCGGATGTTTGGAACGGTTGGAAAGCGACCCTGCTGGGGCAGTTGTTTGTTGGCGCCTCAGACGTGCTGACCCTCGGCTCCGATTCGCCGCGCGAAGTCGATCGGGCGCGCGAGTGTCAGGAACAAGTGGTGGTCGCCATGCTGCCCGAGCGGCGTCTTTCCTTCGATCTGCTCAAGGGCGTGGCGCCGCGCTCTTACTGGCTTGCCTACGACCCCGAGACCATCCTGTGCCACCTCGATCTGATGGCGGCGACAGATGCACGGGACGAGAAGATAGGCGTTTCTTTCCGCCAGCATGAGGGTCAGGGCTGGACTGAAGTGTTTGTTTACGTCCTCGATCACGCGGGCATGTTTGCGGGCATTGCCGGGGCGGTCGGCGTCTGTGGTCACGATATCGATGGCGCCAAGGCGCACACGCTGGGGAATTCCATGGTGCTCGACACCTTTGCGGTTTCCACGCAGCAGGGTGAGGCGCTCGACGCGGGGCAGCGTGAGCGGTTGGCTGATACCATCCACCGGGTCGTCACCGGCGAACTGCCGCTGGGTCCAGAGATCGAAAAGCGGCTCAAGCGGCGTTCGCAGCGGATTCAAGTCCTCGACCCGGATCACGCCATCGTCGTCAACAACCGCGCGTCGGACAAGTTCACTCTGCTGGAAGTCAGCGGTCCCAACCGCCCGGGCGAGCTTTACCGCATCACCCGCGCGCTGGGGGCCGATGGACTGGCGATCCACAGCGCCAAGATCAGCTCCTACGGGCAGCGCTATGTCGATGTGTTCTATCTCCGCGACGGGCTGGGCGGGAAAATTGAGAGCGAGGACCGGCTGGCGCGGGTCAAAACACGAGTGATGGAGAGTCTGTCTCGTGGCTGACGATCAGAAACAGCCGACCTCGGCGGGCGGTGGGCTGGCGCAGTCGGTCGGAACCGTTGGGGGCCTGACCCTGATCAGTCGCCTGTTCGGCTATATCCGAGACATCTTTATGGCCTCGGTGATCGGCGCAGGCCCGCTGGGTGATGCCTTTACCTTTGCGCTAACCCTGCCCAACTCGTTCCGCCAGATTTTCGCTGAAGGCGCCTTCAACGCCGCCTTTGTTCCCGCTTACACAGAGACCCAGACCCGAGACGGCAAGGCTGAGGCCGGGCGGTTTGCGGGGCAGGTCATGGGGGCCCTGCTGCTGATTCTGCTGCCGCTCAGCGCGCTGATGGTCTGGCAGATGCCGGCAGTGGTGGGCTTTCTCTCCCAAGGCTACGCGCCCGACGGCGAACGTTTTGCGCTGGCGGTGCTCTTCAGCCGGATCATGTTCGGCTATCTGAGCCTGGTAAGCCTCATGGCCCTGTGCGTCGGTATGCTCAACGCGAACCGCCGCTTCGCGCCCGGCCCGGCGGTGCAGATCGGTTACAACGTCATCCTGATCGCAGCGCTGGTGCTGCTCGTTCCGGCGCTGGGCTACCCGGCGCACGTGCTGAGTGCGGGTGTGCTGGGGGCAGGGGTGTTTCAGTTTGGACTGACATGGCTACTGGTGAGCCTTCTGGTCGGCGTGACGGTGCTGCCCCGACTGCCCCGCTTTGACGCGCGACTGCGGTCGATGCTGCTGCTGATGGGGCCGGGGATCGTGTCAGCCTCCGGGCTGCAGATCGCTTCCTTGATGAACCGGGCGCTGGCCTCAGACACCATCGGCGCGCAAGCTCAGCTTTATTACGCCGAGCGACTCTACTTCTTGCCTCTTGCCATCATCGGCATCGCTTTTGGCGTGGTGATCCTGCCGACGTTAACCCGTGCGCTGACCCAGAACGACCGCGCGCAGGCCGAATCGACGGTGAGAGACGGGCTCGAACTGGCGACCTTTATCGCCATTCCCGCCTCAGTCGCGCTCGCTGTGATGCCGCGCGAGATTCTCTCAACGCTGTTTCAATACGGTGCCTTTGACACGACCGCGACGGAGCAGGCGGGTTGGATCCTGTTCGCGCTTGCCTTTGCGCTGACCCCCGTGATCCTGCAGCGCATTCTCTACCCCACCTTCTTCGCCCGCAAAGACACCCTGCGGCCCATGCTGCTGACCCTCTTCGGCGTGGCAGTCCAAGTGGCGGCGGCGGTGACGCTGTTTCCTCGGATCGGGGTGCTGGGGCTGGGGCTTTCCATTGCGGTTTCAGGCTGGGTGCAGATCGCTGTTGTGGGCTGGCTGACCAGCCGTCGGGGCTTTTGGCAGCTCGACGGCGCACTGCTGAGTCTAACCGCGCGCATTCTGATAGCTGCGCTGATTATGGGTGCAGGGCTTTTGGGGGCGAAAGCGCTGGTGGGTGACACTTTCACTGCGTCAAACGCATGGCCGAAAGTCCCTCTCATGGTGGTTCTTGTGGTTTTCGGTGCGCTCCTATACGTATTGATGAGCGTTGTTTTGAGGGCGATCCCGCCTTCTGCCATGGCTGCGTTGCGAAGGTTCCGCAAGCGCTCGGGTTGACCCAATCGGTCTAAGAGCGCCATAGGGACGAGGAAATCTCAGGCCGCCTCACAATTAGGGAGCAGCGCCATGACCACCACGGGTCCAGCGACAAAGCGCATTTTCTCCGGCGTTCAACCGACCGGGGGCCTTCACTTGGGCAACTACCTCGGAGCTGTCCGCAACTTTGTTGACCTGCAAGACGACTACGAGTGCGTCTACTGTGTCGTCGATCTGCACGCGATCACCGTGTGGCAGGATCCGACCAAGCTGGCCGATCAAACCCGCGAAATTACCGCTGCTTTCCTCGCTGCCGGCATCGACCCCAAGTCCTCGATCATCTTCAACCAGTCCCAGGTCCGCGCGCATGCCGAGCTGGGCTGGCTGTTCAACTGTGTGGCGCGTGTTGGCTGGCTGAACCGGATGACGCAGTTTAAGGACAAGGCCGGCAAGAACCGCGAGGCCGCGTCGGTTGGCCTCTATGGCTATCCCGTGCTGCAGGCCGCTGACATTCTGGTCTATCTCGCGACTCATGTTCCGGTGGGTGAAGATCAGAAACAGCACCTCGAACTCACCCGTGACATCGCAGGCAAGTTCAACAACGACTTCGGCGTTGATTTCTTCCCGTTGATCGAGCCGCTGATCATGGGCGCGGCTGCGCGGATCATGTCCCTGCGTGATGGATCCAAGAAGATGTCCAAGTCCGAACCATCGGACATGAGCCGGATCAACCTGCACGACGACGCAGACGCAATCGCCAACAAAATCCGCCGCGCCAAGACTGACCCGCAGGCCCTGCCGGGCGCCGAGGTGCTGGACGCCGACGGCGCGATCACGGACGCCTTTGCCAAGGAACGCCCAGAAGCGGCGAACCTTGTCACCATCTACGCCGCGCTGGGCCGGGAATCGCTGAGCGATGTTCTCAACGAGCTGGCTGGCAAGTCCTTCAGTGACTTCAAGGGCCTGCTCACTGAGCGCGCTGTGGACCAGATGGCCCCCATCGGCTCCGAGATGCAGCGCCTGATGAACGACCCTGCTCACATCGATGCGGTGCTCAAGGACGGCGCAGAGCGCGCGCGGGCTATCGCTGATCCAGTCATCGACCAAGTCTACGACATCGTCGGCCTGCTCCGCGCCTAAGACCAGCAAACAGGGAACCACAGCATGAAGCAACGGAAGGGAACATCAGACGCATGAGCATGTATCTTCCGATTGCTGAAATGGCGACCAACCCCTTTGTAATCATCTTCTTCGGCGCGCTGGTGGGCGCTATGAGTGGGTTGTTTGGCGTCGGTGGTGGCTTCCTGATGGCCCCGATCCTGTTCTTCCTCGGCATTCCCCCTTCTGTTGCGGTCTCCACGGAGGCAACGCAGATTTGTGCAGCGTCGGTCTCGGGCTCGCTGGCGCATTTCAGGCGCGGCAATCTCGACATCAAGATGGGCGCGCTGCTGGTCATCGGCGGTCTGATCGGCTCAACGGTCGGTGTCTTTACCTTCAAATGGCTGATCACACTCGGCTCTGTCGATCTGGTGATCCAGATTTTCTACGTGGTCTTCCTCGGTGGTGTCGGGGGGCTCATGTTTATCGAGAGCCTGCAGGCCATGCTGCGCCGTCACGCAGGCAAAACTGCGACCCTTAAGCGCCGCCACGGCTTCATGCACGGCCTACCGTTCCGCACCAAGTTCCCGCGCTCCAAGCTCTACATTTCCGCGATCCTGCCGGTTTCCGTTGGCTTCGGCGTGGGCTTCCTGAGCGCGATCATGGGCGTGGGCGGCGGCTTTATCATGGTGCCTGCGATGATCTACCTGCTCGGCATGCCGACGCTGGTGGTCGTGGGAACTTCGCTCTTCACCATTATCTTCGTCACCGCCAACAACACGCTCCAGCACGCTTGGTTCAACGGAACGGTTGATCTGGTGCTTGCGGGGCTGTTGCTGCTGGGCGGTGTGATTGGCGCACAGATCGGGGTGCGCCTGTCCGGACGGTTCAACGCTGAGCAACTGCGGATCCTGCTGGCGATCATCGTGCTCGCGGTGTGTCTGAAAATTCTCTCCGACCTGCTCATTGGCGGCCCGGCGGTACAATTCAGCTTTGGTGGAGGCGCAGGCCATGCTTAAGCGCGCACGCGTCCAGCTCGCTGCAGCGGTCCTGCTGCTTGCCACCGGCGCTTCGGCGCAGGGGCCAGACGTAGCGGCGGTGGAGAGCGAAGTTTCTGTGGGCCTGTTCAGCGGACAGAC
>CBFHUI010000036.1:0-24817 GCA_965658725.1 Alphaproteobacteria bacterium
GAGGTCTCTGTGGCGTGCCTCGATCACGGAGGGCGTAAGTTCGTTAACCAGCGCCATATCATTGATCGCCAGCTGCATCTCGCCATCACGGTCGAGCACGGAGAGGTAGGTCGATGTTGTCCTTTCTGGTACCCGCAAGGTCGCACGCAGGTCCACACCAGCGACCGATGTCTGACGCACGATATCTTCGGCGAAACCATCGTCGCCCAGAGCTGTGATCAGGCGCGTGTGACGGCCCATGCGGGCGAGCGCCTCAGCGATGTTGCGGCCGACCCCACCCGCACTGGCCCGGACCACGCCGGGCAAAGAATCGCCCGCGCGAACATCGACAGCCGCTTGGCCCGTCAGGTCCATATTGGCCCCGCCGATGACAATCACCGGGGGCGATTTGAGGTCAGGTTTCACTGCGCATGCAGTCCTTCTGCAGGGATAAGGCCCTTCATGCGTGCTTTATGACAGCTTCCTGCTGCGCCGCGAAACCCTGAATTCTCAGGATTCCGCGTAGAGCGCGATCCGGCTGACCGCGAGATCGGCCTCAAAGTCCCGGGCGTAAGCGGTCAGGTTCAGACGGTTGATGGTGCGCGGGTCAAGCGGATTGCGGAAGGTCTCGCTGGTGAAATCTGACCACGGCAACCGGATTCGCCGCCAGTTCTCCTGCGTTTCAAAGGTATGCTTGTAGAAGCGCCACGGCGGAAAACTGCGGGTCGTGGTGACGTGGACGTTGTAGTCCTCCCCATTACCCCAGACGTCCAACTCGATCCCGTCAAAGCGATCGGCACCCAGCCGCCGACCATCGATGCGCAAGCTCAGTTGGACAAAGCCGCCGTTGTTCGCGGTGCTGACGTTGCCGAACAGGCGCAGCGCAAGACGGTCGTCGATGGTCTCATAAGCCCCGCCACCATCGGACACGCCGCCCATCACGCGGTCAGAGACATAGGACCAGCGCCCGCCAACGGTCGCCTCGGGTGGGGAAGAAAGGTCGTCGATGATCAAGAGCTCTGCATCCTTGGGGCCATCCTTGGCATTCTCACCCGCCGCAAAGGCCAACCCCGGCGCACCACTCAGCGCGAGCGCAGCGGAAGCACCGGCCCCGGCAGCGAGGCGGATAGCGTTTCGTCGGGGGAGGGTCATGGATCAGGCCTCGGTCGAAGAGTGAACATAAGCAGGAAACTAGAGGGCACAGGGATCGAGACAATAGCTTCAGCGTTCACACGCTCGCGCGCGGGGCTAAGTGTCTTGACCCCGCTTGACCGCACCTCTCTAATCACCTGGCACTCGAAACCCGCAGGGAAGACCCAGCGCATGCAGCTCGAACAGTCAGTAATCGACGCCTACCAGCGCGACGGCGCAGTCCTTGTCCGGGGCCTGTTCAAGGACTGGATCGACGAGATCGCCGCCGGGATCGAACAGAACATGGCCGAGCCCGGCCCCTACGCAGCGGAGAACCTCACCGACGGGGAGCGTGGGCGGTTCTTCGACGACTACTGCAACTGGACCCGCATTGCGCCGTTTGAGCAGGTCATTCGCTCGTCACCTGCCGCTGATGTCGCCGCGCAACTCATGGGCAGCGGACAGGCGCAGTTCTTTCATGACCACGTGCTGGTCAAGGAACCGGGCACGACCAAAGCCACGCCCTGGCATCAGGACGGCCCCTATTACTTTGTGGAAGGCCAGCAAACGGTCAGCTTTTGGACCACCGTTGAGCCGGTTACGGACGCGACTTTGCGCTGTGTCGCAGGTTCACACCTGTGGCCTAAGCCGGTGCTGCCGACGCGCTGGCTGAAGGAAGACAGCTTCTACCCCAATGAGGACGACTACATCCCCGTTCCGGACCCCGATGCGGAAGCCATGCGCGTGCTCGAATGGGCGCTGGAGCCGGGCGATGCTGTCGCCTTTAACTTCAAGACCCTGCACGGTGCGCGCGGCAATACCAGCACGGCCCGACGGCGCGCGTTTTCGCTGCGCTTCGTCGGTGACGATGCGCGCTTTGTCGAGCGTCCCGGCCGCACCTCCCCGCCCTTCCCCGGCCACGGGATGAGCGCGGGCGAGCGGCTGCGCGAGGATTGGTTTCCAGTCATCCAGAACGCCGCAGGCTAAGCCCGGGCCGTGCTTCAGCTCAGCCTGCTCACCACGCTGACCATGATTGCATTTGCCGGGAACTCCATCCTGAATCGGATGGCGCTGGCCGATGAGCTGATTGCCCCCGATGCCTTTGCAGCGCTGCGCCTGACCAGTGGCGCAATCGCGCTGGCCCTGCTGATGGGCGTGCGTCAGCGGTCGCTGGCGTGGGTGCGGGCAGGCAGTGTGACGGGCGCGGCGGCGCTGGCGGTTTACGCAGTCGGGTTTTCCTTTGCCTACGTTCGGATTGACGCTGGTCTGGGGGCGCTGCTGCTGTTTGGGGTGGTGCAAGTGACGCTGTTTGCCGCCGCGTTGCTGGCTCGGCGCGAGACGATCCACGCGACACGGTGGCTGGGTACCGGATTGGCACTGGTCGGGCTCGCCGTGCTGGTCCTTCCCGGCCTTCCTGGGACCACTGTCGCCCCCTCCCCTGCCTTTGCAGCACTCATGGTCGTGAGCGCGCTGGCGTGGGGGTTCTACACCCTTGCCGGGCGCGGGGCGGTTGATCCGCTGGCGAGCACGGCCGCTAACTTCCTGTTCGCCACTCCTGTCGCGCTGGCAGTTTGGCTGATAGTGCCAGCAAGCTTGGACGCGAGCCCGCGAGGGGTGTTTCTGGCCCTGCTGTCAGGCGTGGTGACGTCGGGGCTGGGCTACGCGCTGTGGTACTTCATCCTCCCCCAGTTGCGCACCACCACGGCAGCGCTGGCGCAATTGACCGTGCCGCTGCTGGCGACTTTGGGCGGGATTCTGCTGCTGGGCGAAAGCCTGACGCTGACCTTTGCGGTGGCGGCTTTGCTGGTTTTATCCGGGGTCGGTCTATCCCTGCGCCGCTGAAGCCCCAAACGGTCTAGCGGTTGGCCTCGTACCACTGCTTTATCAGTGCACGCTCCTCGGGGAGCATGTTGGACTTGTTCGACGGTGGCATGGCCGCGCTGATCGCGGACTGCATATACAGCCGCTTAGCGTGCACCACCGTGTCTTCAGGCGCTTCAAGCACCACGCCCTTCGGCGCACCGTAAAGACCCTGCCACGCGGGTTGCTCGGCATGGCACACCGTGCAGCGGTTGGTGATGATGGTGTGGACGCCCTCAAAAGTGTCTGCCGCCATCAAACGCTGTTGACTGGCCGACAGCGTCGCAGCCGCCGCCTCACCCCGATCGCCCTTGAACACAAAAGGCCAGATCGACAGCGCCATCACGACAGCAAACAGGAACAAGGCCGCGCTCCACGTCCACATGGGGTTCCCCTTGCGCGCGTCACGGGTGTTGAAGAAGTGGCGGATACACACCCCGATCAGGAAAACCAGCGAAGCGATCAACCAATTGTACTCACTGGCAAACACCAGCGGATAGTGGTTGCTCAGCATGAGGAAGAGCACCGGAAGCGTCAGGTAGTTGTTGTGGGTCGAGCGCTGCTTGGCAATGACCCCGTACTTCGGGTCAGGCGCACGGCCTGCGCGCAAGTCGGCGGTGACGATCTTTTGGTTGGGGATGATCACCATGAACACGTTCGCTGACATGATGGTCGCCGTCGCAGCGCCAAGATGCAGCATGGCCGCACGACCGCTGAACACCTGCGTATAGCCCCACGCCAGCGCCACCAGCACGAGGAAGAGGAAGATCATCAGCCGCGTGTTGTCCTCGCCGAAGCGGCTCTTGCACAGAAGATCATAGAAGACCCATCCCAGCGCAATCGACCCCAACGAAATCAGGATCCCGGCCCAGATCGGGATATCCAGTACGTTGGGGTCCACAAGGTAGAGGTCGGCGCCGAGGTAGTAGACCAGCACCAGCATCGCAAAGCCGGTCAGCCACGTGCTGTAACTCTCCCATTTGAACCAGGTGAGGTGTTCGGGCAGGTTTGGCGGGGCGACGTTGTACTTTTGCACGTGGTAGAAGCCGCCCCCGTGGACCTGCCACTCCTCGCCGTTGACTTTCTCCGGCAGCGGGCCGTCCCGGCGCAGACCCAAGTCCAGCGCGATGAAGTAGAACGACGACCCCACCCACGCGATTGCCGTGGTGACGTGCGCCACGCGAAAAGCGGTTTCGACCCACTCAAGCAGGATTGGAAAGACGGCAACGTCCATGAAAGCTATCCCAAACAGGCATCAAGAAACCCCAGCTTAGTGCAGAGTGGGGCAGACTTGAACCCGCCATAAACCCCGCTTAGCGCCGCAGTCGATACAGCCCGCCTTCGGCTTCATCGTTGAGCAGGTAAATAGCCCCATCCGGCCCCACTTCTACGTCACGCAAGCGCCCCAGAGACCGCTGCAAGATCACCGCTTCTCCAGTCACCCGCTCGCCCTCGACCGACACGTGGTAGAGCCGCTTGAACTTGAGCGACGTCACCAACAGATCGCCTTCATACTCGGGAAATTGGGAGCCTTCGGGGACAAAGGTCATGTCGCTGGGCGCAATCGACGGGGTCCAGTGCCAGACACTGTCCGCATAGCCCGGCGCGCTCGTACCAATCCCGATTTTGCCACCACCATACTGCACCCCAAACGTCAGCAGCGGCCAGCCGTAATTCTCTCCGGCCCGCAGAATGTTGATCTCGTCTCCGCCCTGCGGGCCGTGCTCGTTGATCCAGATCGCGCCCGTCTTCGGATGCACGGAAAGCCCTTGGGGGTTGCGGTGGCCGATGGTGAACAATTCGGGCTGTGCCTCGGCTTGTCCGAGGAAAGGGTTATCTGCCGGGATCGAGCCATCGCGATTGAGCCGGATCACGCTACCAAGATGGCTTGAGGGCTCTTGCGCCTGCTCCGCGTCCAGCCGGTCACCGATGGTCATATATAGCCCCCCAGCCGGATCAAGCCCAAGCCGGCACCCAAAATGGTGGAGGCCATAACCGGGGTTCGATGCCTGAAACAGCACCTCAAAGCCGTCGATCTGCCCGTCCGCCATTCGGCCTTTACCCAGCGTGGTGGCAGACTGGCCCAGCGGCGCCTTACCCGTGTAGCAAAGGAAAATCTCGCCCTGATCGTAGAGCACGTCGAGCATGCCGCCCTGCCCGCCCACAACAACCTCTGGCCCGCCTTCAAGCCGAGTCAACGTCCCAGCTGACAGGTCCACCAGATTGACCGAGCCGGGCCGTTCCGTGACCAGCACGCGCGTTTCGTCGATGAAACTCATGCCCCAAGGGTTTTCCAGCCGCGCGCTGACCCGCTCCAGCTGCTCAGCTGCCCCCGCAGTAGCGTGCAACACAGGCACAGCAATCAGGATCAGGAAGCCACGCCACCAACCGCGCGGAACTCTAGAGGCAAAGTCAGGGGCATTCATTTGCAGGCTCTCCATCCCGATGGAAGTGATGACCAGAGGGTCCGCAAGGCTCGTCGTCACCAGACCCGACAGCATGACTGACCAAGCCCTGTAAACGCTTGTCTGTTTGCTACCTTAGCAGCATGGTCACAGGCAATCAAAACCCCCATCTGTGGAGCGTCAAAAGGCCCTATGACAAGCGCATTCACCACCCTGATCAACAGCATGCACGCCCTTGATACGCACGCGCAAAGCGCTGCTAGTGCTGCGCGCTTTGCGGTAGATATTCCGGACAACTGGGCGCAGGGAACATCGACCTATGGGGGACTGACGGCGGCTCTGGGCTTGGAAGCGGTGATGCGGACGTTTGCCGAGCTGCCACCTTTACGATCGGCGCAGATCAACTTCATCGGCGCGGCGGGAGGGCGGGTCGAAGTCGAGCCTGCATTGATCCGTCAAGGCCGATCCATGACCATCGCACAAGGGGATTTGCTGGCAGAGAAAGGCCTCGCAACACGCTCGACCTTCGCCTTTGGTCACGCCCGAGAAAGCCAGTTCGAGGAAGTCCACATCCCGGCCCCGGATGTCGCGCTGCCAGCCGACTGCCAACCCTATTTCAAGGGGCCGCTGCGGCCGACCTTTACCCAGCATTTTGAATCCCGCTTGGCCAGTGGCGGGATGCCGCTCAGTGGGTCAGAGCATTCCAATCACTTCATTTGGGTGCGCTACAAGGATCCGGTGCCCGTGAGCCTTGTTTCCCTGCTCGCACTCGCGGACATGCCACCCCCGGCCATGATGCCAAAGTTCACGACCTTTAAGCCGGTTTCATCGCTGACGTGGATGGTGAATATGCTGCACGAAGCCCCCCAGCCGTTCGACGATGGCTGGTGGCTGCTGCAATCGCGCGCCGAGCATGCCTCGAAAGGCTATTCCAGCCAGGATATGCTGGTCTGGGGCGCGAACTTTCAGCCTGTCATCGCAGGCCGTCAATTGGTCGCCATTTACCTCTGAACAAATCGAGGTGAATGGGCAGGCCGAATTCGGGGCCGCGTCCTGCGACGCCGCCCCGGAACCCGGATGGCCGTGCTTACGCTTCGACCTGCAGGTTAACAGCCGAGGTCTTGCCGCGCGCTGAATCAACTTTCAGCTCGTAAGAGATCGCCTGGCCATCGCTGAGGCCGGACAGGCCGGAGCGCTGGACTTCAGAGATGTGAACAAAGACGTCCTGGCCGCCTGCGCTGGGTTCGATAAAGCCGTAGCCCTTGGTTTCATTGAACCATTTAACGGTACCGGTTTCCATTTGGGTATTCCTTCAAAGTCTAGAAAATGACTGTAGCCTCTCAGGCCACAGCCTCGCTTGGCCGCTTGGCCTTGCTCGATGCAGCGCGGCCACCGGGCCGTGCTTTGTTTGCGGGACCGCCAGGACGACGCCCTGCGTGTGGCTTGCCGGTGGCGCCAGCAGCGGCAGAACGGTTCTGTCCCTTGCGGTGGTTTCCGGGCTTGGGCTGCTTGCGCGCCGAACCCTTCTTTTTAGGGCGCACGGTCTCCTCGCGCGCAAACTTTTCACTGTCTCCGTCGCCATCAACGCGGGCGCGGATGGGGTTCCATACTGGGGCGTTTGGATCGCGGCGCGGTGGACGCGCGTCGGCCCGGCCCTCGTCAGCATGCGCAGGGGACCGGTCTTGCACCGGGCGCTTCTTGCCAAACGAAGGCTTACTTTTGCCGCTGGGCTTACCGCCCGCTTTTGGACCTTTGGCAAACTTACCACCAGACTTCTGATCCTGCGGCTTGCTGCTGCCCGCACGACCTGCGCGGCGGCGCTCGTCCTCGGGCGGCTCAACCGCGACAGCATCCTTGTCCGGCATTTCAACATCGCGAATGTTGAGCTGCTCCATCTTGAACTTCAGGCCGGTCAGGCGTTCAACCTCGCGCAACAGCTTTTGCTCCGCCGGAGCAACCAGCGAAAACGCAATCCCGTCCTTGCCCGCTCGCGCGGTGCGTCCCACGCGGTGGACGTAGGCCTCGGGCACGTTCGGCATTTCGTAGTTGATCACGTGGCTCACGCTGTCCACGTCGATCCCGCGTGCAGCGATATCCGTTGCGACCAGAACTGGGATGGTGCCCTTTTTGAAGGACGTCAGCGCGCGGTTGCGCTCTCCTTTGGTCTTGTCACCGTGCAGCGCGAAGGTCTGGATCCCCGCCTTCCGCAACAGCGTTTCGACGTCGTCGGCCGTCCGCTTGGTTCGGGTAAAGATGATGCCGCGCTCCACGCCCTGCTGCTGCAACAGCCCCAGCAAAGACCGGCGACGGTCGCGCGCCTTGATCGAAAAGGCATGCTGCTCGATCCGCTCGACCGGTTTAGACTGCGGTGAAACCTCGGTCTCGAAGGGGGATTGAAGGAAGTCGTTGGCAAGTTTGCGGATCGGTTTGGGCATGGTCGCAGACAGCAGCACCGTCTGGCGCTTGTCCGGCATAAAGCCCATGATTTTGCGGATCGCAGGCATAAAGCCCATGTCCATCATCTGATCCGCCTCGTCGAGCACAATGGTGTGCGTGCGATGCAGCGCCAGATAGCCGCTCTCGATATGATCGATCAGCCGCCCGGGCGTGGCCACAACCAGATCGGCCCCGCGGTCCATGGCCCGGATCTGGCTGGTGTAACTCGTACCGCCGATCAGGAGGGCCACGTTGGCCTTGCTGAAGCGCGCCAGAGAACGCGCGTTGTCCATGATCTGCATGGCCAGCTCACGCGTCGGCGCAACCACAATCGCGCGGCAATGCCGGGCGCCTGCGGACTGCTCCTCTTCGGCAATCTTGGTCAGAATGGGCAACACAAAGGCTGCCGTCTTGCCAGAGCCCGTCTGGGAGAGGCCGACACAATCGCGCCCCTCCATCATGGGAGGAATAAGGGCGCCTTGAATAGGCGTCGGGGTGGTGTAGCCCTCGCGGTTTACACCGCGCAGAACAGCCTCGTTCAGGCCGAGGTCTTCAAAAGTCGTCAAAAGGGGAATGTCTTTCGTTGTGCCGTCGCTCAAGGACGGCGTCATGGCAGGGGGGGGAGTTTAGAAGGTTGCAAAGAACGGCGGGCATGGGCTCGCCGAAGAAGAAAGGGCAACGATCACTCAAGAAAACTGCCGGCCGCCAGCGCAATCGGCGCCAGACGTTCTAGCGATAAACCACGGAAGCCCCTGTTTCCCAAGCAAAATCCGCAGCAGGTCACACCTGCGCCAGACGAGACTCGTGGCTCAAGAGAGCACCAGAGCCCCACCTGAAGGGCCTCAACGGCGAGGTTCAGGCCCTGCCTGAACCTCTGCCACGTGGCGAACGTAGGGGTGGAGCGGTCAGGGCTGGAGCGCAGCGACACCGCCGGCAGGCGGCTTGGCCTTGACCGCGGGAGGGGACAAGGTCCCCTGATTATCTGAGGAAAGACAGAGGCGGCAGCCGACTGGGCGCGGAGCGGCCAGCCCCCTTGGTTCAAGGCGTCGACTCTGCCTCAGTAGACATCTCGGGCGTAACGCTTGGCTTTCTTCATGGCGTTGACGTAATCCCGCGCGCCAGCTTCATCGGTACCGGCGTGCTCTGCAATAATCTCGTGCAGTGCCTCATCGACATCCTTAGCCATCCGCGTTGCATCGCCGCACACGTAGAAATGCGCACCCTGCTCGAGCCAGTCGAACAACTCCTTGCCGCTTTCCTTCATGCGATGCTGCACGTAAATCTTGGCGTCCTGATCCCGACTGAAAGCAAGATCAAGTCGGGTCAGCAAGCCGTCGCTGTTCATCGCTTCGAGTTCGTCGGCGTAGATAAAGTCATGGGCCCGGGTTTGGTCGCCGAAAAACAGCCAATTGCCGCCGCTTGCACCCGTCGCCTGGCGTTCCTGCAAAAAAGCGCGGAAAGGTGCAACGCCGGTGCCGGGGCCGACCATGATGATCGGGACATCACCGCTTTCCGGAACGCGAAAGTTCTTGTTTGGGGACATGAACACAGACAGCGCGTCACTCTCACCCACCCGCTCAGCCAGGTAGCCCGAAGCCACGCCCTGATGCAGGCGGTTGTTGTTGTGGTAGCGCACGGTTGAGATCGTCATGTGCACACTGTCTTCGTGCACTTTTGAAGACGATGAAATCGAGTATGCGCGGTGCTGCAAAGGCCGGAATAATGTGGCGACTTCGTTCAAGTCCAGCTCGACTCGTGGGAAGTCCAGCATAAGGTCCAACGAGTCCTTGTTCCAGACGTAGTCTTCCAATGTTTGCTTGTCGTTGTGCTCGAGCACGTGCGCCAATTCATCATCGCCAGACTTCATGGCGATCATTTTTAGGAAGTCTTTTGATGGCGTGGAAATTTCCCACTCCCGAAGCATCAGATCGGCCAGCGGCGCGTCCTGACCGGGAACAGCGCTATCAGCCTTCATGCCCAATCGCTCGAGCCACAGCTCGACCAGCGCAGGGTCATTGACCGGCACCACGTTGACGGCATCGCCCGCTTCGTAAGTCGGTGCGTCGTCGCCGGGCAGTGCGACTTCATAGTGGCGAATGTCTTTCTTGGACCCCTCACCCGACAGACGGCGGTTGACCGTGAGCGCGGTAGGGAAGGGATTCTTGCGGGTCCATTTGGATTTCGTGCTCGCGGCAGCAGGGGCAGCGACAGCCCCGCCGGCAGCAGGAGCCGCCTCTGCGATCAAGGGCGCAAACTGTTCCATGACGCCCGCCGACCATTGGGCCGCCAAGTCTTCATAGTCCACGTCGCAATCAATTCGTGCGTGGATCCGCTGGCCGCCGAGTTGCTCAAAGCGCTTGTCGATCATTTTGCCCGCAGCACAAAACTCATCGTACGCCGTATCGCCCAGCGCCAGCACGGCAAAGCGCGTGGCCTCCAGACGCGGGGCCGTGTCGCTTTCTAGCGCTTCCCAGAACAGGTGCGCGTTATCCGGCATCTCGCCTTCCCCGTAGGTCGAGGCGATGACCAGCACGTTTTCCATTTCGGCCAGCGCGTCCATTTCGACATCATCGAGCTGGTGCATGCGCGCCTGCGCACCGGCACCGCCCAGCGTCATGGCCATCACTTCGGCCAGCCCTTCGGCGTTGCCCGTCTGCGTGCCGATCAGGATATCGACGGCAAAGGACGACAGACCACTGCCTGTAGAGACCGACATTTCGGCCTGCATGGCCATGCCGGCGTAGTAGCCCTGCAGCCAAGCCCGCTGTTCAGCGGACAGAGGCATGAACTCGGGGATGTTCAGAATCGGTTTCATCGACATCATTCCTCTACCCTTCCCCTAGGACGCCAGCTTAACGATTTCGGCGCTTGACGCCTTCGCGAACAACTCATCAAGGCTCGGGATCTCGCCTAAGCGCTGCTGGTTCAAACGGTCCTGATGTTCGATCCAGGCGAAGGTCCCGAAGCCGTCCGCCAAGCGCACGTTGCGCAGGTTCAGCGCCGTGCGATAGTCACGCATACGCTTGTCGGAAATCAGCACGGCCAACTCTTCGTCGCTGTAGGATGTCAGTGCGGACTTGGCGAAAGCCGATAGCTTGGAGAGGACCGTGAAGTCCTCGGTCAGGATCAGCTTCTGCGCAGCAATGTCCAGCGACAGCGGTGCCACAACGGCATCCTTGCCCATGGACTTCGCAAGCCGGTCCCGCGCGACGTTCTGCGCGATGGCCAACACAGCCGAAGTGTTCACCAGCTCGTACATGGTCGCTGGCTCAAAGTCCGCCGCCTGCGGGTTTGGCACCGCACCGCCAAGCAAGGGTTCGCGGTCCTGAATGGCCCGCTTGAGCTTGGTCAGCTGGTGCGTGACCATGGCAAAGGCCATTTCGTCGGCCAGATCCTTGCGCGACTTGTTCGCAACGATGTGTTGGTAGTTCTGGTAGTCTTCCAGCGCCAGCGGTGTGGCGTAACGGAAGTGCGCGACTTCCGTTTCCCAGTTCTCAAGGATCCGTTGGCCCAGCTTGGAGCCCGTGTGTTCGACGTGACGCTCCAGCATGGTGCGCGCGGCCTTACGGTGCTCGGCAGACAGCGGATCATCAGCCGACAGCTCGGTCAACGAGACGGAATCGCGGGAGTAGAACTGCTCCAGCTTGCCCTTTGGATCGTACTGATAAGCAACACCGCCCGACATGCCGTTGCAGAAACCATAACCAAAGCGGCCCAGATTGAGCACTGCACCATTGGTCATGTATTCGCAGCCAAAGTCGCCCACGCCCTCGATCACAGCCGTCGCGCCGGAGTTGCGCACACAGAAGCGGTCACCGGCTTGGCCTTCAACAAACAGCTCACCGCCGGTTGCACCAAAAAGCGCGAAGTTGCCGATCAGCGCGTTCTCGCGCTCGCCGCCACCGGGAGAGACGACTGTCACGATGCCGCCGGACTGGCTCTTGCCGACCCCGTCGTTGGCCGTGCCGGTGTGGTGCATGACCATGCCGGCATTGCAGAAGGCGCCGTAGGACTGACCCGCCGCACCGGCGGTGTTCACGCGCAGACTCTGCGCGCGCAGGTGTCGGTGCCCCCGGTCGTCTGTCTCGATCATGGGGGAAGCCGTCGCGGTCGCTTCATCCATGTCGTGCTGCAAAAGCCGCTCAACATCGATGGCGAGCTGACCGCCGGTGGTCTTGTTCCGGTTGGTCAGGCGTACAGGATAGTCGATTGTAATGCCGTCCGCAGTCCCGCCCAACAGTTGCGGGCGTACGTCTTCCCACAGCGCATCGTCGACCTCAAAGTTCGCTTCGAGATAAACAGGATCGTCAATCGGGCGCTCAGGCAGCACCGCAAGCATGCGGTGCATGTCCATCTGACCGACTGCGTTGCCGTGCTTGAGCAGTTGCAGCAGATCCATCCGGCCGCGTGCTTCTTCGAGCGACTTCAGACCCAGTGACGCAAGAATTTCACGCACGTCGTGCGCTACGTTGATCAGGTACTGTGCCAGCGCGCGTGGATCGCCTTCGAAGGCTTCCACGTTGGTCGTCAGACCTGCCGGACACTTGATGTTGCAGTTCTTCGCCATCACGCACTTGAGCATCATCAGGGCCGTGGTGCCGAATTCAAAACTGTCACCGCCCAGCAGCGCCGACTTGACCACGTCCGACCCGGTCTGGTGCGCGCCAGAGCAGCGCAGCTTGACCTTCTGACGCAGGCCCGTGCGACACAGGGCCTGATGCACTTCGGCCAAACCGATTTCAGCCGCTCGGCCAGTGTTTTTCAGCGAGGTCACTTGCGCCGCGCCCGTGCCGCCAGTGTTTCCGGCCACGTTGATCAGGTCCGCGCCCGCCTTGGCGACGCCGACAGCGATGGTGCCGATGCCCTCGGAGGACACAAGCTTGACGATCACGCGCACCCTTGCGGCCTTACAGTCGTGGATCAACTGCGCGAGGTCTTCGATCGAATACGTATCGTGGTGCGGCGGGGGAGAGACCAGCTCGACACCGGGTGTTCCGCCCCGTGCAGCAGCGATTTCTACCGTCACTTTCGCGCCCGGCAGCTGACCACCCTCGCCCGGCTTTGCGCCCTGAGCGATTTTGATTTCCAGCTCTTCAAGGTTCGGGTCTGCGAGGTAGCCCGTCCAGACCCCAAACCGGCCCGACGCAATCTGCTTGATCCGGCTGGCCCGCACGGTGCCGTAGCGGGAAAAGTGCTCGCCGCCCTCACCGGAGTTCGAGAACCCGCCGACCATGTTAATCCCGTGCGCCACCGCTTCATGCGCCGCCGCAACCAAGGCACCGTGAGACATGGCGCCGCCTGCAAAGGCTTCGCAGATCTCAGCCGCAGACTGCACGTCGGCCAGTGCCACCGGTGCACCGATGACTTGGACTTTACCTTCAGCCTCAGTTCCGGCAACTGCCGCCTCGACCGCCTCAGCCGAAACGCCCTGTACAGCCAGCGAGATGTTCCCGCGCCAGTCAAACAGTGCCAGCTTGCCCCGGATCGCTTCAGCATCGGTGCAATCGCTCATGTCCAGCGGGAAGGACAGCACATCACGCAGCGCGGCGGGGCGCTTGGCGCGCTCTTTACCCATCATCTCGATGAATGCCCGGTAGCCCGGCGTCATCTCAAAACCGTTAATCTCATCCGGCGTGCGCTTGTCGAAGCTTGTATCCACGTAAGCCCGGTCATCGACACCAAAAGCATCGAACAGCCTGCTGACCGTGTTCAGCGACATATCTTCATCGCTCAGTTCGATCTCGTTGGCCCGCGCCGCACCCTTTGACGCAAACTTGACCGGTTCAGCGGTCAGGTCTTCAAACCCCCGCACGGCCACCAAGCCATAGGAGTGACCTGCCCCGTCGTTCCGCTCCTTGAACAGGCCCAACAGGGGAATATCGTTCTCTTCGGCGACAGACAGCGCGTGGCTGTGCCAGTCAAAGGCGCTTTTCACCACCGTCTCAAAGCCAACACCGCCCACCGGCGCGTTCATGTTCGGGAAGAACTCGGCAAGCTTGCCGCTGTTGGTATCAAAGAAGTTCGGCTCAAAGAACTCGCCGCCGATGTAGGATTCAGCCGTACAAAGGCCGACTTTGCCCATGGTTTTCATCAGCGCCTTCTCACAGGCTTTGACGTATTTCTTGATCGCCGCCGCCTGATCTTCAGCGCTTGTATACTTGTCCTGGACGCGTGCGATGACCGACAACGGCATCACAGCCGAAGCGCCAAAGCCCAGCGCCGTGGAAACGTGGTGGGACGAAGCGACCTGCCCGCTTTCCACGATGATCGACGCATTAAAGCGCAGCCCCTGCGCGATCAGGCGCTGGTTCAGCGCCGCGACAGTCAGGATCAGGGGCAGTGCGCCACGCTCTGCACTGATGTTGCGGTCAGAAACGATGATAATGCCGCCCTGCGCCCGCACCGTGGCTTCGACAGCATCACAGAGTGCCGTCAGCGCACTTTCGAAAGCGTCGCTATCCACTTTCGGGCTGTGGTCGTAGAGCATATCAAAGCGCTTCACGGGCGCTTCGGCCTGCGCTTCGAGTTGCGCCAGTTCGGGCGGGGTCAGGATCGGCGAAGGGATGACGATCTGCTTGGTCTGATCGGCGGTAAACATGGGCCGCGAGCCGAGTGCTACGCGCAAGGTCATGCCGTCGGCTTCCCGGATCGAATCCAGTGGCGGGTTCGTCACCTGCGCGAAGCGCTGGCTGAAGTACTTCGCCATCCCGCCTTCTTCGTCGGTCAGGCTGTTGATCGCGTAGCCGTAGCCCATGGCGGAGACCTTCTCCGCGCCAGTCTGCAGCATGGGGTCCATGAGCAGCTTCAGGCTTTCCTGATTGAGGCTGTAGGCAACCATCCGCTGGTGCACGTTCAGCCCGCTCTCCGCGCCCGCGTCCTGCGCGGTCGGCACAGGAAGATCAGACAGGTTCAGCCGTGACTGTTCCAGCAGGCTCGCATAGTCCTTGCGGCTTGCCAGGTCTTCCAGCGTTTCCACCGTGTTGAAGGACCGTCCACGCACGTGATCGTAGTAGAGCGTCCCCCCAGATTTCACGCGGTCCCGGGAAATCACCGTGTCTGCCGGGAAATCAATCTGGCCAGCTTCTGACATGGCGCAGAGGTATTCTTCTGTCTCGATCGACCGCAAAGGACGCAAGCCCAAACGGTCCAGGCGCGCGCCAACGACTTCACCGTCGCCAAAGATCAGCGCTGCCGGGCCATCGTTCTTTTCCTCGTAAAGCGAGAAATATTCGAGCATGGCGCGCACGTTGTCCGGCACCGAAGGGTCGTTTTCCCACGCTGGCGGCATCATGGCGACGACGGCTTCGATCATGTCGAGCTCGTCTTCATGGATGCGGCGCGAGAGGGTCTGGTCGAGACGGGCTGAGTCAGACTGGCCCACGGGCGAAATGATGCTCCGGTTCTTGGTCCGGGCAATCGCCGCCTCAGAGAGTCGGTTTTTCTTATCCGTGTTCAACTCGCCATTGTGCGCCATCTGACGGAAAGGCTGCGCCATGGCCGGCTGGCTGTCGGTGTTGGTTGAAAAGCGCGTGTGGAAGAACAGTGAGCGCGCTTCGTAGTCCTTGTCCTGCAGATCGAGGAAGTAGGGCACCACTTCCCAAGAGTTCAACTGTCCCTTGAGCACTTGGGTCTTCGAGGACAGCGAGACAGGGTAGAAACCGGCCAGCTCTTCCCGCGTGAAGGCCTGCTCTTCGATTTCCAGCAGAATATCGTAGGCCGCCTGATCGATTTGCTTGGCGGTCAGGCTGGTATCGTCCGGAACGAACACCCACTGGTGCATGTCCAACTGCGCACCAATAGACGGATCACGCAGCGCGCCGTTGTTCACGGGAACGCGGCGCTGGCTGATGACGTGGAAGTCGTAGTGGCGCAGCGCTTTGTTGATGATGCTGATTGCGGTGCCGTGCATGTCGGTCCGCGCCGGCAGAAAGAAATTACCGACGGCAAACTTTCCGAATTCCAGACCGTCTTCCCCCGAAATCTTGGAGAAGAATTTTGGCGACAGATCCACGCAGATGCCCGCACCATCGCCGGTACCATCCGCACCCATGCCGCCCCGGTGGGGAACAGAGCAAAGGGCTTCGTGCACCTTCTCGATGATGTCGTGCGAGAACGTTCCTGATTTGCGCGTGATGAACCCCACACCGCAGCTGGAATGATCTTCAGCAAAATCGAGCAAGCTGATTGCGTTCTGGTCTGTCTGCTTAGTCTGCAAATCCGTTCCCTTTCGATTTACGCGCCCTTAGGACACCAAAGGGCCACCATGTTTTCACACGACGACCCAAAATTATGTCTGCATTGCTGACCTATTTATCTGTGTCTTACCACAGGTGGACCACTTTCCGCTCGTTTAACTGCTATGCGGAAATCTAATGTTCCAGTCATCTGCGGCCATAAAGCGCGGATTGATCGAGAATATACCCCTGCCACGCAATTTTATTGCGCGCACAAGGCATTTCGTTGGGACACTTCCGTCTCGAAATTATCCGTGCAGACCAACAAATCTCGCACAGGATCGCCCTTTGAGCGTGTAATTTCCCGTCAATCAGATTCGCTGCCGCAGCACAGGCCTACTGGGATAGGCGCGACAAAAGGGCTCAGTCTTCGCGGATTTCTTTCGCGTACTCACGGATGGCACGCTTGATGGTGCGCGCCACGCGGGCCTTGGGCTCGACAAAAGGCGGCACGTAGTCAGGGTTAAGCCCGATCAAATCGTCGATAACAAGAATTTGCCCGTCGCAGTCCGACCCCGCCGCGATCCCAATAGTTGGGATGCCCAGTTGATCGGTGACCGGACCAGCTAAACCTTCCGGCACAGCCTCAATGATGCAGCCAAAAGCCCCTGCCGCCTCATGCGCCTGTGCGTCTGCGATCAGCCGATCGGCGTCACGCTCCTTTTTGAAGCCGCCGACCATGTTGATGTGCTGGGGGAACAATCCGATATGGCCAAGCACGGGAATGCCGCGCTGGGTCAGGAACTCGACCGTCGGCGCCATCAGCGCGCCGCCTTCCATCTTCACGCCCTGCGCCCCGGTTTCCTTGAGAATGCGGGAAGCAGTCTCGAAGGCTTGCTGTGGAGACTGTTCATAAGAGCCAAAAGGAAGATCAACGATCACGCAGGCTTCTTTGGTCGCATCAACCACGGCCTTGCCATGCCAACTCATGACCTCAAGCGGCACAGCCACCGTGGAGGAGTGCCCGTAAAGCGTCATCGCCAGAGAGTCACCAACAAGGATCAGATCGCAGAACTCATCTGCCATCTGCGCCAAAGGTGCGATACCCAGCGACAGGGTCACCAGGCGACGTTTTCCTTTGGAAGTTCGGATATCAGCGGGAGACAGGCGAGGCATGAGTCGTCCGGGGCGATGAGAGGTAGGCCAAGACTACCGCCCTACCCCTACAGAATCGAAGGCTTTTTTACCCGCGTTTTATGCAGGGTATCGGTCCGAATACGCACGTCGGTGCATGGAAGTGACCAAAACCTGCACCAAAACAAGGTTTTTTCTAAACGCCCGAACCGCTTCTGGCAGGCGATTTACTGCACTGTGCCCATGTCGAGCAGGTGCATTGTCCGCGCTTCATTGAGGCGGCTCATTTCATCCACCACCAGTTCCTGACTGCGGAACCACGCCTTTTTCGCATCAATCACGTCCCCGGTGGTCGCCAGACCTGCGCGGCGTTCTTCTTCGACGTCAGAAACACGGCTCTGGTTCTGGCGCACCTGCTGCTGCAGTTGCCCCACAGACCGTTCAAGCGAGGCGATGTTGTTCCAGCCAAAGGTCACGTTCTCAACCAACCGTTCGAGTTCGAAGACGTATTCCTGCTGCAAACCTTTGAGCTCTTCTTCCACCTTCTTCTGGCCAGCGAACAGGCGGTTGCCCTGGTAGAGCGGGGCGGAGAGATTGAGGGACAGGCCGGATTCATCGCCAAAGGAACCATTGCGCCACCCGCCTGCGAGTTGGGCCCGCAGGTTCAGGCCGGGAAAGCGCCCGCGCTGTGCAGCGAGGACTTCCGCTTGCTTCGCCGCAAGACGACGGGAAAAGGCAATGATCTCGGGATGGTTGAGCTGCGCGCGCGTTTGCGCTTCTTCCAGCGTGGCGGCGCGGAAGGTCAAGTAGAACTGCTCAAGCTGCTCTTGGCTGACGCTAGAGGCCTGCCCGGAACCGGTGAGGCGCTGGAGTTGCTGCTCCGCGCGGACGACTTGATATTCACCACGCGCGATTTCGGAACGGGTCAGGGAGATCTCGGTCTCGACCTTACGCAGATCCACGCGGGTCGCGACGCCGGCAGAAACCTGCGCCTGCAAACCGCCAACCTGCTCGCGCAAGTCCGTCAGCTGCCGCTGCAAAATGTCCAGCGAGCCGATTTCGCGCACCAACGAGACATAGGCCGTTGTAACTTCCTCCGCGATATTCAAGCGGGTCGCGTCAACCAAGGCCAGTTCTGCCTCGGCCAGCCGTCTTGCTGCCTGCACTTCCGCGCGGGTTTTGCCCCAATCGAGCAAGGGCTGATCCACGGCCACGCCAAAGACTTGCGTGGAGTCCAACGTGAAGGGATTGCCAGAGAGGTCGGTCACTGAGCGAATGGTGGGATACCGGCCTGCCTTGGCCTGATTAATCGTGTAGCGCGCGCCTTCTGCCTCAGCCAGAGCCGCACCCACACGGGCGTCGCGGTTGAGGGCGTCAAAAATTGCCGTGGCGACAGGGTACTGCACGCTCTGCTGCGCGCCCGCTCCGGGCGCGACCGCTCCCAATCCAACCACTGCCAGAGCGGCCAAAAGGGTCTTGAACCCGCCGTGAAAGTCACGCCGGAACAGAGGGGATTTGAAAAGCGGTCGGGCTGTCATGATCAGCTCCCTCGTAGGGCCTTGTCGATGACTTCTTCGAGCGGCTCGAAGAAGATCTCGATCGGACGACGCGGCTCGCCATTATCGACAAAAATATCAACCGGCATGCCCGGAATCAGCTTCAGGTCACGGCTCGTATCCGCCGCTTGGCGCGCAAGCGCTTCCTCAAGCCGCTGATATTCTCCAGCCGTGAAAGTGACACGCAGGTTGTAGTAGGGCTCGCCGTTGTTCGGGTCGGTGATGACGTCCGCAGAAATGCTCTCGACCTGCCCGATCAACTCGGGCGTACCGCGGGTCGGGAACGCGGTGAAGCGGGCATTGACGTCTGCCCCTTTGCGGACCGAATCCCGATCGATGGTGCGCAGGCGTGCTTCTACCACCAGATCGTCATCCTCGGGCACGATCTGCATGATTGGTTCCGAGGGAGGAATGACCCCGCCAACTGTCGCGAACGACAGGTTCAGCACCCGGCCCCTCTGCGGCGCGGTGATCTGAGTCCGCGAAACAACGTCACGCAGGCCGAGTAACTCTTCCTGAATTTCCAGAATGGTGTTCTGGGTCTTGGCGATCTCTTCAGAGATTTCGCGGCGACGGTCGCGGTCCAGTTGACTGCTCTCAGCCTTGGTTTCCTCGATCTGCACGCCGAGCTGACCGATGGCCGAGCGCTGCTGCGCGATCTGGAATTCGTTCTCGGCTAAGGCTCGCTGCTGGGCGACAACCTTGTCACGCTGCGTCAAATTTCGGCTGAGAAGGCTCCGGAGGTTTTCAAGCTCCTGCTGGATGATGTCGCGCTCGTTCTCGAGCGCCCGGATCTGCGCCAACCGGCCAGTGATATCTTCTTCGAACCGGGCCATACGCTTGACCAGCAGGTCTTTAGCCCCCTGCAACTGATCGAGACGGTCGATGTAGAGCTCCCGTTGCTGGCGGAAAATCTCGGCTTCATCGGCAGCACTCAGCCCCAACGGTCCCAGATCGGTAAAGCTCAGCGAACCGTCGCTAGCCGCCTCAGCCTTGAGACGGTCCAGCGTGGTGGTCAGCGCGCCCAAGCGCTTCACGATTTGATCCCGACGCGAGCGCGACTGCACGCCCTCGAGTTCGATCAGCACCTGACCTTCTTCCACCGTGTCACCTTCGCGGATGTAGATGCTCTCGATGATGCCGCCTTCGAGGTGCTGCACGGTCTTGCGCTGGCTATCAACGGCCACTTGCCCCTGAGCAAACACACCTTGCGAGAGCTTGACCATGGACGACCAGGCGACGAAGCCGCCAAAGCCGATGAACAGGGCAACAAAGGCCCAGACAACGGTCCAGTCTCGGACAATGGTCACGGGCCGGTCTGATTTCTCGATAAGCGCCAGCTCGTTTTTGTCTTCGGTCCGCGCGGGCAGATAAATGGCTTCCAGCGCGCGCTGTTCCGCGTTGGCGCGGCCAGTCTCTGGCTGCGCAGCATTTGGATCGCGTTCGGGTTCGCCGGTCATGTCTTGCTTGTCTTGATCGCTCATTCGTCGTCACCGTCTTCGGAAGGTTTGCCGACTTGCTTGGTTTCGGGCGCCTTTGGCTTGGCCGCTGCGGCGCGGGCCAGCGCGTCGTTCTCAGCCGCCTTTTTCTGCTTCGCTTGCGTCGCCGCCGCTTCTTCTTGCTCCTTCTTCACCGCGTCGAGCACGACGGCCTTCGGGCCGACGATGGCGCGGTCAGGGCGCATGATGCAGAGCTTGTCCGCAATGCCCACCAGATTACGGTTGTGGGTCACGGCGATCACCGCCGCGTTGCGGTTTTTCAGGCCAATGATGGCCCGAGCGAGCGCTTCTTCGCCTTCCTGGTCGAGGTTGGAGTTAGGCTCGTCGAGCACCACCAGAACCGGATCGTTGTACATGGCCCGAGCCAGCCCGAGGCGCTGACGCTGCCCGCCGGACAGCCCTGCCCCACTTTCTCCCAGCGGCGTTTCATAGCCGCGTGGCAGGTTGAGGATCAGGGAGTGACAGTGAGCCTGTTGCGCGGCAGAGACGACCTTTTGGCTGTCGATCTCTTCAAAGCGCGAGATGTTCTCGGCTACGTTGCCATCAAACAGGTCGATGGACTGCGGCAGGTAGCCCAGATACTTACCACGGTCGGCAGAATTCCACGTGTAAACGTCGATGTTATCGAGCCGCACCGTGCCGCCGCGCGCGGGCCATACGCCGGTGATACACTGTACCAACGTCGATTTCCCTACACCCGAGGGCCCCAAAATACACATGAACTCGCCAGGCTGAACATCGAGCGAAAGGCCGCGAATGACGGGCTTTTGCGTGCCCGGTGGCTGAGCGACCAAATCACGGACGACCAGAGAGGCTTTGGGCTGCGGTAACTCCATAGCTTCCGCGCGCTTGGGTACGTCGTCGAGCAAGCCGACCAGACGGACATAGGACTGGCGCGCCTGAATGGCACCACGCCAAGCGCCAATCGCCTGCTCTACCGGCGCAAGACCCCGGCCCATGATGATCGAGCCGGCAATCATCATACCGGCTGTAAAGGTTGCGCCGGGCTGGATCGCCAAATAGGCCCCGATGCCCAGAACGCCGATCTGTAGTCCCAGACGGATCGACTTGGTCGTCCCTTGGATCGCGCCCAAGCGGCTCACCGCGCGGGACGAGTAGTAAACAGAGGGATCGTGCTTGTTCATCCATCGGGTCAGAAGACGGGTCAGCATGCCCATAGCTTCCAGCGAGCCCGCGTTCTTGAGCGAGCTTTCCGAGAAGGCGTTGGCCTGCACGCCATAGCGCCCGGCCTCGCGGAACAGCCCGCGCGTGGAAATCTCAGCGATCAGCGCGAGGATAAAGATAACGATCGCGCCGATGAGCGACATCCAGAACAGCCACGGGTGCAGGAACCATAGCAAGCCAATGAAAAACGGAGCGAAAGGCGCATCGAAGAAAGCCAGAACCGAGTTGCTGGACAGGAAGTTACGCAGCTGGTCGAGGTCGCGCAGGGGCTGCGTTCCAGCGTCCCCCGGACGCGCGCCAAAGGCAGCGCGAACGCGGAACAGCGAGCCAAAGACCTGTCCCGATAGCTCCCGATCCACGTAGCGGCCCACGTTGGCCAAAATCCGCGAGCGCGCCGCTTCGAGCATAGCTAACAGAGCAATCAGGCCGATGGCGATCCCCATGAGCGCGTACAGCGTCGGCTCCGATTGAGATGGGATGACGCGGTCGTAGACTTGCAGCATGAAGATCGGGCTGACCAACAAGAGCAGATTGGTAAAGACAGAGGTTATCAGGATGGCCCAAAAACCAACGGAAGCGCTGCCTAAGGCTTTGCGTGCGGCGTTGGGTGCGCCGTTCCCGCGGTTTCTATTCTGTGCGGCTGCGGTCATGCACGCTCGCCTTTCTAAATGTATGCGTCCAATTATAGGCCCTTTTACGGGAAATTGGCGCGTAATAAAAACGACTTTTTCGCGACGAAGCCGACTCAAATCAAGTTGCGAAAACCGCCACCGACTACCCGAGACGGGGCCGATGGCGGTTCACTCTCTTTAAAAGAGCACGATCAGTTTCGACCGACTCTTCTTCTCGCCAGGTTTGAGCATGTTTATGCTCGTATTCGATGTGTCAGACAGACGCCTTGAAAAATGTACGGCCCCCAGCATCCCATCCCTTGTTTGGAGCGATATTTCGCCCTGAATAGCCGAAACGAAGCGATGACAGACCGCCACATCCCGAAAACCAGCCTTAGGCCACATGTAAATTCCCTGCTCGCACCCCAAATTCTGCACACAGGAAGCGGTAAAGCATTGATAACAAACCGAAAATGAAAAGCCGGTACGGTTTTGCTTGTCTCTGCCCCAAAGCTGCAATGTCTTGATACGCTATGAAACGACTCGGGCGCAAGGAAGATTATGCGTCATTTTTGCATCACCTTTGCCCCCTGTGACTCGGAAGACTCACATTGGAGAACAGATGAGAACAGATGTGACGGATACGGAGGTTCAGCAGACAAAGATACTGGATGTGGCCGCCTGTGGCGGTTCATGTGGCTTTGACCCAGGAGGAGCTCAATGTGGCGCTCTGTATGGGCGCAACGAAGAAAGACGGAACCATGGTTGAGTGGCGCATGCCCGGCATAGTCCTCTCCGCCCGCCGCTACGGCGAAGGCGATCTGGTGGTCAATGCCTTGACCGAGGAGATGGGCCGTCACGCCGGGCTGGTGCACGGGGGCGGGTCCAAGCGCAACCGGGCCAACTATGAAGTCGGCAACCGGCTGGAGTTTTCGTGGGCTGCACGGCTCAACGAACATCTTGGCACTTATCGCGCCGATATGATCAACAGTCCCGCTGCCGGGATCATGCACGACCCCGATCGGCTGGCCGCGCTGTCGAGCCTGTGTGCTCTCATCGACACCGCCCTGCCCGAGCGCGAACCAGCGCCGGGGCTCTACGCTGCGTTCTCGCTGTGGCTGGATCAGGTGCAGGAGGCCCATTGGGCACCTCTTTTGGTGCGTATTGAGCTGGGGTTGCTGGAAATTCTGGGCTTTGGTTTGGATTTAACTTCGTGCGCGGTGACAGGCGAGACCGATACCCTGACCCACGTCTCTCCCAAATCCGGGCGTGCTGTTTCGGCCAGCGCGGCAGAGCCCTACCTTGACCGCTTGCTGCCCCTTCCCGGCTTTCTGGTTGGCGGTGGCGCGGCAAGCGATCGGGACATCGTACACGGGCTTCAACTCGCGGGTCACTTCCTAGAACGCCGTGTTTTCAACGTCCACAACTGGACCCTCCCGCCACAGCGCGCTTTGCTGCTCCAGCGGATGCAGCGGCGCTTGGGGGAGAACGGGTGAAAGGTTCAGGTGGTGACCAAGGCAGCCGGGGACTGCCCGCGGCTTGGCTTTGGTTCGGACTGATTATTGTTGCGATGGCAGCGGCGCGGTTTGCGGTCATGTTCGGCACAGGACCGATCCACGATGAAGCCTACTACTGGGCTTGGAGCCAACGGCTGGACTTCGGCTACTACGATCAACCCTTTCTCACCGGATGGCTGCTCGCGCCCTTTGTCGCTGTGCTCGGCGATGGTGCCTGGGTGCTGCGGCTGGTGGCGAGTGGGCTAACGGGCCTGACCACTCTGTTTCTTGGCCTCAGCGTGCTGCGGCTGCGCGAAACTCTCGGATCAAGCGCAGCGCCGGACGCGCAAGACCATGACCGGCTGAATGAAGCCTTGCCGGGACTGGCGCTGCTCTGCCTGACCAGTCCACTGCTCTGGGGCGTCGGGTTGCTGTACGTGCACGATACGATCTTGCTGTGCGGCCTCAGCGCGGGGCTGTGGCTGGGCCTGACAGCGCTGGCAAAGCCGCCCGGTGCCCGGTCGCGGGGCTGGTGGCTGGGGGCGGGCGCTGCGCTGGGGCTGGCGTTTTCAGCAAAAGTGTCGGGCGCGCTGTGGATCTTAGCCTTGGGTCTTGGCGTGGCAGCGCACCCCGCAGGCTGGAGGCATGTGCGCCATCTTGGGCCGTGGCTGGGGGCGCTGCTGGTTGCCATGGCGGCGGGGCTTTTTGTCGGGTGGAACGCCCTGAACGATTGGGTCACGTTTCGTCATGTCGGCGGCGAACACCTCGGGGCAGACCTGACCGACCTTAGCGCCGCTTGGGCAGAGCGGGCGGGACGCGTGGGCGTGGCGCTGGCGGCGACCGTTCTGCTTGCCGGGCCGGCAGCGGCCGCGCTGACACTAGCGGGCATGGGACGGGCGCTGCGGAACGGGGGCTCTGTCGGAGTTTTCGCGCTGCTCGCCTTTACCTTCCTACCGCTTCTGGGGTTCGTCGCCTTGGCGTGGGTGCGGGAGATATACCTGAACTGGCTCCTGCCCAGTGCCATGGGCGTGACGGTGCTCGGTGCGGTATTCTGGCCGCCAAAGGTCAAGGGCTGGCACGTGATCTCCAGCGCACCTTCGGCGCTGCTGTCACTGGCGGTGCTGATCCCCCTCGCCCTGCGCGAGCCGCGGTTCATGTTGGCAAACGCACGCGATATACTGGGATGGGAAGCGTCGATTGCGCTGCTGGTCGATTACCGCGACGAAGCTTTCCCCGATGCCGTTATCGCTGGAAACTATTACCATCTGGCGGCGCAACTGGCCTTTCATCAGCGGCAGGTTCTACCTTCGGTCGGCGCAGACCCGAGGCCGCATCAATTCGCGCTCTTTGA
>CBFHUI010000037.1:0-24572 GCA_965658725.1 Alphaproteobacteria bacterium
CCAGCGCAGCAAGGAAGGCTTGCGCATCCTCGTGCTCGATGTGCAGCTTGAAGGCCCGGCCTTGCTCGGCATCGCCGTCGGCAGCATCGTGCTCCTGCAGCGTAATGTCTGCGCCCAGCACGGTTCCGATCCCGACCAGCTCATCCCCCGACTGACGCCCGGACAAGTTCACCCCACCGGCTTCCGCCAAGGGTGACAAGGGGATGTCTAGGGTCTGGAACAGGTCGCTGGCCCCGGGGGAGCGGAAGGACCAGAAGCGGTTTCCTTCGGCGTCGAGATCACTGCCGCCAATTTCAGTATCACCGCTGCGCAGCGCCAGTTCCCAAGGGCTGCTCGCGTCCGTCCGCAAGACGGTCAGCCCGTCGATGGTCAGACGGTCGAGCACGTCAGCCACCAACGGATTGTCAGCGGCTTGCGGGGCGAAGCGTGCGATAGCCTTCTCCGCCGCGCGCGGGTCGCTGTTCAGCGTGACCGAAACTTGCCCGCTTTCGAGCGACTGGCCATCGGCGGACAGGATGCCCGTGGTCTGGAACTGCGTCCCATCGTCTTCGGCAAAGCGCGCCTCGATGGCCGTGGTACCTTCATCGTTAGCGGTGAACGTGGCTTCAAGATCGCTCAGGATGCGGCCGCCGAGATTGGCCTGTTCCGCGACCAGCGATAGCGAGCGCGAGCCCAGCGCTTTCATGCGCTGTGCAATCGCTCGGCCCTGATCGGTGAGCGATGCGCTTTGATTCAGATCCGACGAGCCGGTCCATGCGTTCAGGTCGAGTTTATCCGTGACCAGCTCAATCCCGGTGTCACCAAAGCCTTCTGCGGAATCCAGCGAAAAGGGCATGCCGTCCACGTTGAACACGCCCTGAGCGGTGTTGACTGTGCCTTCCGTGATCTGCAGCGCGCCGTCGATCATTTCTACCGCGCCATCAAAAGTCAGCCGACCCAGCGAGGCGATCAACTCCGCCCGCTCACTGTCTGGCACAAAGCTCGCTGCATCGTCTGCGATGAGCTTGCCGGCAAAGCGCAAGCTATCCGGGCCGTCGAGGTCGAGGCGGTTGAGTGCCAGTGCGACGCCTTTAGCCGTATTGCCCTTAAGCGATGTCAGCGTTAGCCCGCTTTCACGCAGAGTTCCCTGCGTCACCAGTCGCTCCATCACCTCGCCGTTGGGCAGCGATACGCCCTGAGCAGCGATGTCAAAGTTCAGGCTCAGCCCCCCGAGATCGGCCACTGCACCGGGCAGAAGAGCCGTCCAATCGCGCAACGGAAGCTCCGCGGCAGACTCGCTCAAGCTCAGTCCCTTGCCGGTCAGTATCAGGTCCAGCGTCCCGCCGCTTTCATCAGGCGTGAAGCGCGCCTGCCCTCGCATCTGCTCGCCGCTGGAGCGGGTCAGGGTCAGGCCCTGAAAATCATAGCCCTCCTGGTCACTCAAAACCCGGGCTTCGAGCGTCACGCCCTGCCCGTCTGCCAGCGCAAGCCGGTCGAACAAGGGGTGCTGAACGCCCTCAGCGGTCAGCTTCCAGTCGAGGTCTTCACGGATGACGAGGTTTTGGCCAAATTTCTCATCCACCGAACCGCGCAGGTTCAGCAGTGAGGCGTCTTCGCCGCGCACCTCGATATTGAAGCCGCGCTCTCCGCCGGGGTTGGCGTTCGGGACAAAGGAAACAGCGACCTCAAAGCGCTCATCCTGCGACCGCACCAAGCCCCGGGACTCAAAGGCGTAGTCGTTGACGCGCTGGACCTGCAAGTCCTCGATATCAAAGCGATAGTCCTGACCGAAGGGTTCATCACGATAGCGAATTTCGCCGCCGAGCAAACGCAGATTGGTCAGCGACGAAGGCGCGCTGTCCCGGCCTGTCAGCCCGGAAAACAACGGCGCAGCGCCAAAGGTGACAGACTGGTTTGCGGCGCGCGTCACGTGGATCACTGCGCGGTCGAGTACGACAGCTTCCACCGCGATTTGACCGGTCGCCAGCGCGCGCCCGGCGAGGTCAAAGGTCGCTGTATCAGCGGACAGCAGCACCTCGTCCGTCGCCGAGCCATCGCCGAGAACGCGAACATCCGTCAATTGCAGCTTGGGTCGTGGCAGGAAGACAATGGCGGCATCTTCGCCCGCGGTCACCGGCTGACCCAGCGCGCGGGTCAGCCCGACAAGCGCCTGGGCGCGGTAGGCGCTGGGGCTAAGAAAACGCGGCATCAGGCTCAGAGCGGCGATGAATACGCCAATCAGAGCCGCGATGAATATCCCCAGTCGAAGCATTGCCTACCCTTTGGACCTATCTGGTTTGTTGGTCTTATAGCGAGAACGCCCGACGCGGAAAAGCAAAGCTTATACAGGTAATTACAGGGGAATGTTCCCGTGCTTGCGCCAGGGGTTTTCCAGCCGCTTTGTCTTCAACATATCGAGCGATTGTATGATCCGCCGCCGGGTTCCGTGCGGCATGATCACGTCGTCGATGTAGCCCCGCTTTGCGGCGACAAAGGGGTTGGCGAAGGCGTCCTGGTATTCGTCTGTCCGGCGCTGGAGTTGCTCCGGATCACCGGCTTCACGGCGGAAAATGATCTCCACCGCGCCCTTCGCGCCCATGACGGCAATTTCCGACGTCGGCCAGGCAAAGTTGGCGTCGCCGCGCAGGTGCTTTGAGGCCATCACGTCGTAAGCGCCGCCGTAAGCCTTGCGCGTGATAACAGTCACCTTCGGCACCGTGCACTCTGCGTAGGCATAAAGCAGCTTCGCCCCATGCTTGATGATACCGCCGTGCTCCTGATCCTTGCCCGGCAGGAAGCCCGGAACGTCGACCAGTGTCACCACCGGAATGTTGAAGGCGTCACAGAAGCGGATAAAGCGCGCCGCCTTGCGGCTGGCGTCGATATCCAGACACCCGGCCTGCTCCATGGGCTGGTTTGCCACAATGCCAACGGTCGAACCGTCCATGCGCGCAAGACCAATGATGATGTTGGCCGCATAGTCGGGCTGTAGCTCAAAGAACTCGCGGTCATCGACAATGCGGTCAATCACTTCTTTCATGTCGTAAGGCTTGGATGGGTCTTCGGGGACCAGCCGGTCGAGCGCATGAATATCGCGGCGCGGGTCATCGAGGGTGGGCTTGACCGGTGCCCGATCGCGGTTGTTCAGCGGCAGAAAGCTGAAGAAACGGCGCAGGTTGAGCAGGGCGTCAATGTCATTCTCAAAAGCCGCATCAGCAACGCCACTAATGGCCGTATGCGTCGAAGCACCGCCGAGTTCTTCCTGCGTGATGTCCTCGTGGGTCACGGTCTTCACCACGTCCGGGCCGGTGACGAACATGTAAGACGTATCGCGGACCATGAAGATGAAATCCGTGATCGCCGGGGAGTACACGGCCCCGCCGGCACAGGGGCCCATGATCATGGAGATTTGCGGAATCACCCCGCTGGCCAGCACGTTCTGCTGAAACACGTCCGCGTAACCGCCCAGACTGGCGACACCTTCCTGGATCCGCGCGCCACCACTGTCGGCCAGACCGATTACAGGCGCACCGACTTTCATTGCCTGCTCCATGACCTTGCAGATCTTTTCCGCGTGGGCCTCGGACAGAGATCCGCCGAAAACGGTGAAATCCTGACTGTAAACAAAGGTACGGCGCCCATCGATGGTGCCGTGGCCCGTGACCACGCCGTCGCCGGGAATGCGGTTGTCCGCCATACCGAAATCCGTGGCGCGGTGCTCGACGAACATGTCGAGTTCTTCAAAAGATCCGGGATCGAGCAGCACTTCCAGCCTTTCCCGCGCGGTCAGCTTGCCGCGCTTGTGCTGGTTGTCGATGCGTGCCTGACCACCGCCCAGTCGGGCGCGCTCTCGGCGTCGTGCAAGTTCAGCTACGTGATTGGCCAAGGTTCTCTCTCCTCCGGCTTTCGGCTTCAGTCTCGTTAGACCTAGTCCTGTCGACTCAAGGCCGACAGAATGAGGCCTGCCGACCGCGCGTCTTCGCGCTTGCCGGCCAATGAGGCTTCGAGGTCTTCATCCGCTCCCCAAGTATCCAACTGGAAACGTTCCTCCAACGTCGCAAGGTCAACGGCCTCATCCGGCGAGATGCGGCCAAAGTAGACCGCCAGCGCCAGCACCAGACTCCCCGTCGCGCCCACAAGCGTGCGCAGGGCGGTGATGTGCAGAATGTCCAAACGCTCCAACGGACGACGCAAAGCAAACAACGATTGCGCAGGCTGATCAACCGCCATGATCCCACGCGTCACGGTCAGCGGCGCGTCGAGCTGCTTGGCGGCCCAGTCGAGCAGCGGCTGCCAGCCCTCGTCCTGCTGCGCGCCCAACGCCGCCGGGTCGCTCACTCGGTAACACAGCAAGTCCGTCTCCCCGTACTTCGCGGTTTCCTCGCGGATCAGGTCGATCTCATCGCCAAAGTTGTCGATCCCGGTGAACACCAGTTGGGTTACTGGCATGCTGCTCGGGATGACATCGCGTTCCTGCGCGTTCCACTCATCCGCCATGGCCTGCGCCAGGGAACGTGTGGGCAGATGCAGGTCGCGCTTTGCCGTTGTCTTCAGCTCGCGCGCGTCAAGCATGACCTGCCACCCGCTCCCCCCCTCAACCGGGGTAACGCTGGCGGTCTTGTAGAATTTGCGCAGTTTGGGCGCGTCACCGCTGCCGCCGATCTTCATGGGCGAAAGTCTCCGTGGCTCAGCTGTTTCAGCGCGGCGGGCAGTTCGGCGAAGGAGTGGATCAGGACGTGCGCCCCGGACTGCCGCAAGCGCGCTTCGCTGTGGTTGCCATAGGTCACGCCAATGGCAAAGGCTCCCGCGTTGCGGGCCATTTCCATGTCAAAGCTGGTGTCGCCGATCACCACCGTGTCTTCCGCCCGTGTCGCTGTCTCGTTGTTCGCGGTCCAGACCATGTCCGGTGCCGGTTTGCCGGGGTTGGTGTCCGGGGTTTGCAGGGAGTGGAAGTGCGCATCAAACCCGTACGTTTGAAGCACGGCATCCAGACCGCGCCGATCCTTGCCCGTCACCACGGCCATGAAGGTTTCGTCGTGGGTCAGCGCCGCCAGCGTCTCCGCCACGCCCTGATAGGGGCGCACGTTCTGCTCCCCCCGCGCCCGCTGTCCACGAAACGCCACTCGGTAGCGCTCGGCCAATTCGCGCACTTCTTCGGGGTTGGCTTGGGGGGCCCAGTGTTCGACGCACAGTTCCAAGTGAAGCCCCACGACCTCCCGCACTTGCGCGGCAGTCGGGGTTTCAAACGGGGTTCCGGCAAAGGCTTCGACCGAGGCATCCACAATGGCGGCAAGGCTGTCGATCAGCGTCCCATCCATGTCGAACGCCAGCAGGCTGAAGCGGTGTTCAGGTCGTTGGCTCATGGGGTTTTGGTGTCACGCCAGCCCTTGCCCGGTCAAGCGTTCAGGGCCTGTTCGAAGGCAGATGGCAGAGGTGCGCTCAGCCGGAGCGTACTGCCGTCCGGGTGGGGCAGCTCCAGCGCGGCCGCGTGCAGGTAGAGCCGTCTCGGGGCGGCGAAATCAGCGGGCAGGCGCTGGCCATACTTGCCATCGCCCAAGATCGCCCCGCCCAGATGGGCGGCGTGCACACGCAGTTGGTGCGTCCGTCCCGTGCGCGGCTCAAGCGAGAGCAGGACCCGCCCCTGAGCGCCGCGCTGTTCAACGCGATACAGGGTCTGCGCGCTCTGTGCCTCGGGGTGGTCGTGATCGACCATGACCCGCTCTTCCCCGCCAACGCGCGCTTTGAGCAGCGACGCGTCGATGACCCCGGCTTCTGCGTCATCCGGCCAGTGGGACACCAGCGCAAAGTAGGTTTTGCGTGCCTCCCGCGAAGCAAAGGCTTTGGTCAAAAACGCCGCCGCCTCTCGTCCCCGTCCCACGAGCAGCACGCCCGAGGTATCGCGGTCGAGCCGGTGCACCAGTCGGGGCACTTCGCCAGCAGCATTGGTAAAGGCCTCCAATGCGCCGTCCACGTGCCGCGTCGTCTTGCTGCCGCCCTGCACCGCTAACCCGGTTGGCTTGTCGAAAGCGAGCACGGGGCCGTCGTCGAGCAGGATCGCAGCGCGTAGCTGGTCGATCAATTTGGGGTCTACCGCCGATTGTTCCCTTGCGTCCGGCCCATTGCGCTGAGCCTGCGGAGGCAAGCGAAGAAGATCGCCAGTCTCGACACGTTCGGCGCCCTTGACCCGCTTACCGTTCAGCCGGACTTGCCCGGTCCGAAACCACTTTTGCTGCGCGCCAAAGCCGATGTGCGGGGCGAGGTGCTTGACCAAGCGATCCAGCCGCTGTCCTGCCTGGTCGGCAGTGATTTCCAGTTCAACGGCCAAAGCTCTGCCCCACTGCGTAACCAATCCAGCATCCAGCTACAGTGATCATCACCGTACCAACGACATAGGCCATAGCCACCGCCATCCGCCCCGCGCGCAGCGCGTCCACCGCTTCCATGGCAAAAGTTGAGAAGGTCGTCAGCGCGCCCAGCACACCAACCAGCAGGAACAGCCGAAGCGGGCTGTCCCAAGCATCTGCACCTCGAAACATCGCGGCGAGAAAACCCATGGCGAGCGACCCGACTGCATTGGCAACGAACGTACCCACCGGTACGCCGCCGACACTGCCAATCGACAGTAATAGACCATAGCGCAGACATGCGCCCAGCGCGCCACCCAGCGCAACCGATAGCCAGATCATCCGCCCTCGCCTCCCTGCTTACGCTCACGCAGACGCGCCCAGTACTCCAACCGCTTTTGAATATCGCGCTCAAAGCCGCGCTCCACAGGACGGTAGAACTGCTCCCGGTTCATGCCATCGGGGAAGTAATCCTGCCCGGAAAAGCCATCCTCGGCATCGTGGTCATACTGGTAGTCCGCGCCATAGCCAATGTCCTTCATCAGCGATGTCGGCGCATTGAGAATATGCTTGGGTGGCGGCAGGGAGCCTGTCTTCTGCGCCGTCGAAAAACCGGCCTTGTGCGCCGCGTAGGCCGCGTTCGACTTGGGCGCAGTCGCCAGATAGAGCACCGTATTCGCCAGCGCGAGATCACCCTCCGGGCTGCCCAGCCGCTCATAGACCTGCCAAGCATTGAGCGCGTGAGTCATGGCGTGTGGATCGGCCAGACCGATGTCCTCAACCGCAAACCGAGTCAGACGGCGGGCGATGTAGTTGGGGTCTTCCCCGCCCGCGAGCATTCGCTCGAACCAATAAAGTGCCGCATCGGCGTCTGAGCCGCGCAAGGATTTGTGCAGGGCGGAAATCAGGTTGTAGTGGCTGTCCTGCCCCTTGTCATAGACCGGCCGGCGGCGCTGCACGATCTTGAGCAGGCGGTCGGGGGTCAGTGTCTCCAGTCCGGCCGACGCCCAAACTTGCTCCGCGAGATTGAGCAAGTAGCGGCCATCGCCATCGGCAAGCGCACACGGGGTCTCCCGCGCTTCGTCATCGAGCGGCAAGGCGCGGCCTTCGACCCGCTCGGCACGTTTGAGCAGCTCCTCAAGGTCTGCCGCGTCCAAGCGCTCCAGCACCAGCACCTGACAGCGCGAAAGTAATGCGGCGTTCAGTTCGAACGACGGGTTCTCAGTGGTCGCACCCAGCAGCACGATGGTGCCATCCTCGACCACAGGCAGAAAGCTGTCCTGCTGAGACTTGTTGAAGCGGTGAATCTCATCGACGAACAGCAGGGTCGCCCGGCCGTCTCGGCGGCGCGCGCGGGCGGCGTCGAACAGCTTCTTGAGGTCAGCAACCCCGGCGAAAATGGCGGAGATTGACTCAAACTCGAAATCGCCGATCTGCGCCATCAGCCGCGCGAGCGTGGTTTTGCCGCAACCTGGCGGCCCCCAGAGAATGGAGGACACCAACCGGTCTTGCGCCACCATTCGACGCAGCGGCGCGTCTTCGGCCAGCAACTGCTGCTGCCCTACCACATCGTCGAGGCTCTGCGGCCTCATCCGGTCGGCAAGGGGCTGCTGGGCGTTGGTGCTTTGACTGAAAAGGCTGTCGGTCATCCCATCCGTTTGCGCAGTCGGGGCAGATTAAGCAAGAGCCAAAGCCCGAACACCGGGCTGCCAATCACGTTTATCGCCACGATCCACGGCAGCGACGCGAGCTTGTTCTTTGAAAACACAAACATCACCACCGACATCAGCCAGAAGGAGATATAGAGGTCTGCAAGTGTCACCTGATTCCACGGCTCATTGAGCGCGGCAAGGAAGGCATCGAGGGAACCGGCCTGAAAGCCGTAGCCGACAATCAGCAGCATGATGACAGACAAAATCAGCACGATCAGGCGCGCCGGATCGGAAAATAAGCTCATAGTCGGGACTCCTCGGTGGGGGTGCGTCAAAAAGGGACTCTAAGGGCAAGATTGCGCAATTTGCGGTTCTGGAAAGGCAAAAGCGGCTGATTCTGACCCAGAATCTCCGATTCCTTCACGCCGCTGTGCACGCTGCCTTAATTCAACCTTTCCAACGTGCGACCCGAGCCCCAAATTATCGCAAAGACTTCAGAAGATCGAAAAGCCGCTTTGGGTCCACACGGACTCCGCGCGCGGCTTGCTTCAAGGAGACAGCATTGAAACGCTTGCTTGCAACGATTGCTCTGGCCTCGGGTCTGGTCGCGCTGAGCGCTGGCCCGGCTTTGGCACAATCCGCTGAACGCGCCGTACCGGCTTCAGCGGTTCAGATCCAACTGTCCTTCGCGCCGCTGGTCAAACAGTCAGCGCCGGCAGTGGTGAACGTCTTTACCCGCGCAGAAGTGGTGCGTTCGCCACTGGGTGGCTTTGGCGACAGCCCATTTAACTCGCCCTTCGGCGGCCCGACGGAGAAAGTGCAAACGGCCCTTGGCTCTGGCGTCATCGTCTCGCCGGACGGGTTGGTCGTCACCAACTACCACGTGATCAGCGAGGGTACGGAAGTCGAGGTTGAACTGACCGACAAGCGCGAGTTTGTGGCCGAGGTGATCTTTACCGACAAAGCCTCTGACCTCGCCCTGCTGCGCGTCAATCCGGAAGGCGACGACCTGCCAACGCTTGACCTTGGCGATTCCGACGGGGTGGAGATCGGCGATCTGGTGCTCGCTATCGGTAACCCCTTCGGCGTGGGCCAGACGACCACCATGGGCATCGTCTCTGCGCTCGACCGGACAGGCGTCGGGATCACGGATGTCGGCAGCTTCATTCAGACCGATGCGGCCATTAATCCGGGCAACTCCGGCGGCGCCCTGATCGACATGCAAGGCAATCTGATCGGCATCAATACCGCCATCTTCTCGCAGAGCGGCTCGTCCGCCGGTATCGGCTTCGCGATCCCGGCCAACTTTGTCGCCAATACCCTCCGCGCGCTGGAAAAGGGCGACGGCAAGGTTATCCGGCCTTGGTTGGGGATCACGGGTGAGACTGTGACCAAGCGAATGGCGAGTGTTCTCGAACTCAACGGCGACGGCGGCTTTTTGGTGAATGACGTCTACGACCCCTCCCCCGCTTTCTCCGCTGGCATGGCGACCGGCGACGTAATCCTGAACCTCGGCGGGCAGGAAATATTGAGCGTCGATGAAATGCGCTACGCGATTGCAAACAGCACAGTGGGCGATCAGATGGTCGCCAACGTGTTCCGGCAAGGCGAGTTCCTCGAACTGCCGCTGCTGCTGACCGCGCCGCCGGAAGTCCCGGCGCGTGAGGAAACACAGCTGACCGGCCGGCACCCCTTGCAAGGCGCGAGTGTCATCAACCTTTCGCCCGCGGTCTCACAGGAACTGGACCTGCCCGGTAAGTGGACGGGCGTGGTCATTGCCGAAGTGCCCAGCGGCTCGATCGCGGCGCGTCAGGGCTTCCGGGAGGGCGACGTGGTGCGCTCTGCCAATCGGGAGATCATCGAAACGGTAGATCAGCTCGAAGAGGTGCTGGAGAATGCCCGCTCACGGCGTTGGTCCTTCATCCTCGACCGCAACGGCAGAACCGTCACTTACCGGCTCGTCTACTAAGGCGATGAAAGCCACTGCGCCGCTACCTTTGGGCCTGACACTGGGTGATCCCGCTGGGATTGGACCGGAAATCTGCGCCAAGCTGCTCGCGCAAGCGGACCTACCCGAACCACCGGTGGTCATCGGTGACGCGGGAACGCTGGAACGTGCGGCGGAGCGGTTGGGGCTGACCCTGCCGCTCACGCCGGTTGCGGACGCGGCGCAAGCGGTTCCAAGCGGCCGGATCGCCGTATTGAACGCTGGACCAGACTGCGCGGGCGTGGCGCTCGGGCAGGTGTCTGCCACCGCGGGCGAAGCGGCCTATGCGGCTGTCAAAACCGGGATCGACGCCGCGCTGGCCGGGCAACTGAGCGGGATCGTCACCGCCCCCATCAACAAAGAAGCCCTCGCCGCCGCGTACGTACCGTTTCCCGGTCATACCGAGATGCTGGCCCATCACGCGCAGGCCGAGGTCGCCATGATGCTCGCCAACGCGGATATCCGCACGGTCCTGACGACCATCCACGTACCGCTTCGCAAGGCCGTCGATATGATCACGCGCGCCACCGTCCTGCGTGCCATTCGGTTGGCGGATCAGGGGGCAAAGGCGCTGGGCGTTGGTGCGCCTAGGGTCGCCGTGGCTGGGCTGAACCCGCACGCGGGCGAAGGGCGCCTGTTCGGGGACGAAGACGCGGATGAGATTGCGCCGGCCATCGCAGACGCTCGCGCCGAAGGCGTCGACGCCAGCGGCCCTTGGCCGGGAGATACGGTCTTTATGGCAGCGCGCAACGGAGACTTCGATGTGGTCGTGGCGCAGTACCATGATCAGGGTCTGATACCGGTGAAGTACCTCGGGCTCGCGGAAGGCGTGAACATCACGCTCGGCCTGCCCTTTGTGAGGACCTCACCCGACCACGGCACAGCCTTTGACATCGCAGGCAAAGGCGTTGCGGACCCGGCGAGCCTGCGTACCGCGCTGGACTATGCGCTGCGCCTGCGGGACGTCGCGCAGGACTAGCTGTCTTTGGCGCTGGATGAACCAGCGCTCGCGGGCGCGTCTTCTTTGGTCTTTACGGCAGAGACAACGACAACGACAACGGCGATCCCAACGACGGCACCGCCTGCGATTTCGTGCACCTCCGGGCGCTGACCGATCAGCCACCAGATCCAGAACGTGCCGAGCAGGGTTTCAAGCAGAAACACGAGGCTGGTCTCAGCGGAACTGATGAAGCGCGGGGCCAGCGTGATGAAGATGAAGCTCAGCCCTGATACCGCGACGATCAGGAACGAAAACTCCCAGAACACGCCCGCAGGGATCGCCAGCGTTGGCGCGATGAAGGGCATGAGGGCCATAGCAAACAGGCCCGCAACGGCATTCGACGGCCAGATGTTCGGCTGCTCGATCCGGCGCGTCAGCGTGAACATCAGCCCCAGCAGCGTCGGCACGAGGAACAGCGCCAGCAGGCTTGGCCAAGGCGGCAGGGAGAAGCCTTGCCCCGCGCCAGATGCCGCCCCGCCACTGTGCGCCAAGACCTCACCGACCACCACAATTCCCATCCCGGCGAATGATAGTGCAATTGCGATCCACACGGCTGGCCGCGGCGGTTCGCGCAGCAGAATGATAGAGAACACCGCCCCCGACACTGGCCCCAGCGCCACCACGATCAGCAGAATGATCGGGTTAATCGTTGTCGCCGAATAAACAAAACTGCAGGTCGAGATAAAGAAGCCCAGCGATATCGCCAGCCCCAGCCAGCCTGTCTGCTGGAAGTAGGCCAAGAGGCGCCCTCGGTACCAGATCACGGACAACACCGCTGCCACGCCAAAAATCCCCATGCCCCGCCAGAACAGCAGGCCCCAAGGGTCCATGGCAACTTTTCGGATCAGTGCCGAGTCAGGAGAAATAATGAGGACGCCCAGAATAGCGAAGGCGTAACCGATAAGACGAGGGTGCATAAAAATTCCTTACCGCCCCCTCTTGCTCCTCTTCGAAGGTCTTTGCCAAGGGATTTTGGCCCGAAGTTTATCCCGTCCCCGACAAGGCTGCCCCTTTTCTGCGCGTTGCCTGATGAATTGTTGTTCAAAGCAAGTCATCCACAGGCCAAAGGCTCGCGAATTAGGCAATGCTGGGCTATAGCGCTGAAGACAAAGTTTTAGTTTTAGGGGCGCGGGACCGGCTCATGACAAGTCTGCTTTCGCTGGAGCGGATCACCAAGGCTTATCCGGGCGTGTTGGCTAACGACGCGGTCGACTTCGCGGTCGAAGGCGGCGAGATCCACGCGCTGTTGGGCGAAAACGGCGCGGGTAAATCCACGCTGATGAAGGTTCTTTCGGGCCTGACCAAGCCCGATTCCGGTCGCATCGTCTGGAAAGGGACTGAAACCACCATCGCCTCTCCCCAAGCCTCTAAAGCCCTCGGTATCGGGATGGTGCACCAGCACTTCGCGCTGTTCGACGGGATGTCAGTGGGTGAGAACATTGCGCTCGGGCTGGGCGGTCAGTTCAATACTGAGCAGCGAGAGCGCATCATCGAAATGTCAGAAAAGTACGGCCTGCCGCTGGACCCTGACGCGCTGGTCTTCACCCTTTCCGCCGGGGAAAAGCAGCGGATTGAAGTGGTGCGCGCGCTGCTGGGTGAGCCGGAGTTGCTGATCCTGGACGAGCCGACCTCGGTTTTGACTCCGCAAGAAGCCGATGCCCTCTTTGCCACACTGCGCCTGCTGCGCGACGAAGGCCGGGGATTGGTGTTCATTTCCCACAAACTCAACGAAGTCCGCGCTTTGTGCGAGCGCGCAACGATTTTGCGCGGCGGTAAGGTCGTCGCGACCTGTACCCCGGCGGATAAAACGGCTGAAGAGATCGCGGAAATGATGATCGGCACTCGGCCCGTTCCAACCGCCAAAGCTGACCAAAACCTCGGCGAGGTCGCGCTGTCGGTGGAGAACCTACACACCGCTGACATTTCCATTCCGACCCTTACCCTTCGACGGGGCGAAATCCTTGGGGTTGCCGGCGTGGCGGGCAATGGTCAGGAAGCGCTCTATTCCTACCTGGCCGGCGAAGACCTGGCACCCAGCGCAGGCGCGCTGCGGCTGTGCGGGATCGATGCGGGGCGGCTGGGACCGTCAGAGCGGCGAGCGCTCGGCGGCGCGTTTGTGCCCGAAGAGCGACTGGGACATGCGGCAGTGCCTGACTTCAGCCTGATCGACAACACGCTGCTGTCCAACCTCGGCACCGATGGGTTTCAGAAGCGCGGCCTGATCAACTGGCAGCGCACGCGCGAGCACGCGGTCGAAGTCTGCGACGGCTACGACGTCCGCCACGCGGGCGTAACCGGGCGCGCCGGTGCGCTTTCCGGCGGCAATCTGCAGAAATTCATTGTGGGTCGCGAGCTGATCAAGCAGCCAGACGTCCTGATCGTCAATCAACCCACGTGGGGCGTTGATATGGGCTCTGCGACCAACATTCGCGACCAACTCAAGGCGCTGGCCGAGCAGGGTTCTGCCGTGCTGGTGATCAGCCAGGATCTCGACGAGCTGTTCGAACTGGCCGACACCCTCTGCGTACTCAACCATGGCACCCTGTCTGCTGCTCAGCCGACCGGCGCTTGGACCGCAGAGACGCTGGGCGTGGCTATGACTGGTGAAGTGAAGGAGCAGGCGGCATGATCCGGTTTGTCCCGCGCACTCAGTTTGGCTTCTGGGCCACGGCCTTCCCGCTGCTGCTGGCGCTGGCCATCACGGTTGTGGTGGGCTTTCTGGTTATGCTGGCCATGTCGAGCCAGCCACTCGCGGACACGTGGACACTCCTAACCTTCCCCTGGCAGGCCCGGACAGCGGCGGTGCAGTGGGGCTTTGTGCTGCAAAAGTCGTCCTATCTCGCAATCATGGCCGTGGGGCTGAGCATCGGGTTTCGGGCGAACGTCTGGAACATTGGGGCTGAGGGGCAATTTGCCTTCGGCTCTATTTTCGCCTTTGCCGCCTACCTGCTGTTTGGGATGCCGGACACCGTCTGGTTCCTGCCCGTCATGCTGGGCTTTGGTGTGCTCGGTGGTGTTGCGTGGGCACTGATCCCAGCGGCGCTGCGGGTTTGGGCGAATACGAATGAGCTGCTGACCTCGCTGATGCTCGTCTACGTCGCTGCAAACGTCCTGAACTACGTCACCACGGGCCCTTGGAAGGGCGACCCCAAGGCGGGACAGGCTGAGAGTGACCCGATCCACGAAAGCCTGCGCATCATGTCGATCATCGAGCGCACTGACTTTCACTGGGGTGTGGTGATTTGCGCGGGCGCGATTCTGATCCTGGCCTTTGTCGTGCTGTTCACGACCTTCGGCTACAGCCTACGCGTTGCACAGAACACCCCACGCGCCCAACGGTTCGCGGGCTTCTCCCCCAAAATGACAGTATGGATGTCGTTCATCCTTTCCGGCGCGACAGCCGGGCTGGCGGGCGCGATTTTCCTGTCAGCCGAAACGGGAAAGCTGATCCAGTCAGAAAACTATCTCAACGGGCTTGGCTTCACCGCCATCGTTATCGCGTTCCTTGGTCGCCTGCACCCTCTGGGCATCGTCGCTGCGGCACTGGTGATCTCTTACGTCAATGTCGGCGCAACCTACGTGCAATCGGCCAGTCAGGTCGATGACGCCGTGGCTGATCTGGTACAAGTGACGGCGCTGTTCGCCGTGCTGGGGACCGCTTTCCTGAGCCAATACCGCGTGGTCTTCGGTCGGCCTGATCTGAGTACGGAGGGCGCGGCATGAGCGATCTTATCATCCAGATTCTTGCCGCTTCCATGCTGCTCGCAACCCCGCTGCTGCTGGCGGCGATTGGTGAATTGGTGGTGGAGAAATCAGGGGTCATCAACCTCGGGGTCGAAGGCATGATGCTGATCGGCGGGCTGGCCGGGTTCATCGCGCTGTACCAGTTGCAGACCTCCGAGTGCACCATGCTGATCGGCGAGACCTGTTTTACCTTTAAGAACTCGGTCAACCAATTCCAGTACATCGGCTCCCTGATTATTGCTGCTATTGTTGGCGCTATGGCCGCTGCACTGTTCGGCTTCCTGACGCAGTATTTCCGCGCCAACCACATTGCCGCTGGTCTAGGCCTGACGGTGTTGGGCGCGGGCCTGTCAAACTCTCTGGGCGGCAACTTCTTCGGCGTGGACTATACCGCTGCCATCGTTGCCAGTGTCCCGCCGCTGTTCCCCAAGGCTTGGGGCGACGTACCCCTGATTGGCCCGCTGCTGTTCAGCCAAAACCTGCTGGTGCCGTTCTCTTTTGTCATGCTGGTTGCGGTCTGGTTCTTCCTCAACCGCACCCGCGCCGGGCTGATCGTCCGCGCAGTCGGGGAGAACCACCATTCAGCCTACGCGCTGGGCTACCCGGTGATCTTTGTCCGCATGGCGACGATCATGTTTGGCGGAGCCATGGCCGGTCTTGCCGGGGCCTTTATCGTGATCGCGCAGATCGCGCCGAAATGGACAGAAGGCATTACTGTGGGCAAGGGCTGGCTCGCGCTGGCGTTGATTCTTTTCTCGACATGGCGTCCCGGGCGCGTGCTTCTTGGTGCCTATTTGTTCGGCATTGTGCTCGCCTTGGAGCCTCGTTTAAAGGCAATCTTCTCGAACATGTCGCTCGAAGTTTCGTATTTCTTGACAGCTTTGCCGTATATCGTGCCGGTGGTTGTGCTCGTTCTGATCTCCCGTAACCCGGTGATGATCCGACGCAATGCGCCGGCCAGTCTTGGCCAATCCTTTGAACCCCGGTCTTAGATCGGTCAGAGGTCATGGTTAACCGTTCACCCCATCCTGCACGTTGAGACCAAGTAGAGGAGACCCTCAAATGAATCGTGCCATCACCCTGTTCGCAGCCGCACTGACTTTCGGTGCGTTTGCGGCATCCCCAGCTCAGGCTGAAACCAAAGTCGGCTTCGTATACGTTGGCCCTCCAGGCGATCTTGGCTGGACCTACCGTCACGACATCGGTCGTCAGGCTGTTGAAGCCCTCGACGGCATCACGACGACCGCTCTGGAGAACGTTCCAGAAGGTCCAGAGGCTGTTGAAGCAATCACGCAGCTGGCTGAAACCGGCCACGACCTGATCTTCACCACCTCCTTCGGCTTCATGGACGCGACCAACGAAGTTGCTGGTGCGTACCCTGACATTAAGTTCGAGCACGCAACCGGCTACATCCGCGCGCATCCGAACGTAACCACCTTCTCCGCACGCTTCTACGAAGGCCGTGTCGTTGAGGGTCTGATTGCTGCGAAGATGACCGAGTCCAACAAGATCGGTTACATCGCTTCCTTCCCAATTCCGGAAGTTATCCGCGGCATCAACGCCTTCATGCTGGAAGCCAAGCAGCACAACCCTGACGTTGAAGTCGAAATCGTTTGGGTCTTCACCTGGTTCGACCCAGCGAAAGAAGCTGCGGCCGCGCAGGCGCTGATCGACAACGGTGCAGACATCATCGTCCAGCACACCGACTCTCCAGCGGCGATGCAGATTGCTGAAAACGCAGGCATCAAAGCCTTCGGTCAGGCGTCTGACATGTCCCGCTTCGGCCCAACGGCACACCTCGTGTCGATCGTTGACGACTGGGATTCCTACTACGTTGACCGCGCTATCGCTGTTCGCGATGGCACCTGGGAGCAGCAGGACACCTGGTGGGGCCTGACCAAGGACGGCATGGGCGGCGAGACCGGCATGGTTGTCATGGGCTCCTACGGCAACATGCCGGATGACGTCATGGCGGAAGCCAAGGCGCTCGAAATGGCGCTGGCAAACGGCGACCGTCACTCCTTCCCATGCCCGATCTACAAGCAGGACGGCGCACTGGCTGAGGATTGTGCAGCAGGTGAATCCCACCTGACGGACGGCACGCTGGTTGGGATGAACTGGTACATCCAGGGCATCGACGCCACCATCCCGCAGTAAGTAGCGGCAGTCGGAAATCGGAGCGGCCCCGCGCGGTCCGCTCCCATCCCGAACCAGCCCCGGCCCGTGAAAGCGGCGCCGGGGCTTTTTCGTGCTTTCCCCGCCATTCAGGGTCGCAGGGGGGTTTGCGCGGCGCAGTCAAACGGGTTGAATGGGCACCACTTTCTCACCCTGCTTCACTCAAGAAGGCACGCCTTATGAAAACCTCCGCAAAAGTCGTCGTTATCGGCGGCGGTGTCGTTGGCTGTTCGGTTCTCTATCACCTCACCAAGATGGGGTGGACCGACATCATGCTGATCGAGCGATCCGAGCTGACGTCGGGCTCGACCTGGCACGCTGCGGGCGGCTTTCACACGCTCAACGCGGATACCAATATGGCGGCGCTGCAGGGGTACACGATCCGGCTGTACCGAGAGCTTGAGGAAATCACCGGCATGAGCTGTGGTTTGCACCACGTCGGTGGGGTAACGCTGGCTGGGACAAAGGACCGGCTCGACTTCCTGATCGCCGAGCGCGCCAAGCACCGCTACATGGGGCTGGATACGCAGATTGTTGGACCGGAAGAGATCAAGAAGCTCTCCCCCATCACCAACGTCGAAGGCGTTCTGGGCGGCCTGTATGATCCGCTGGACGGACACCTCGACCCCTCCGGCACGACCCACGCCTACGCCAAGGCCGCACGGATGGCGGGTGCAGAAATCGAACTGCGCTGCCCGGTGCTGGCAACCAACCCGCGCCCCGATGGCAGCTGGGACGTCGTGACCGAGCGCGGCACGATCCACGCCGAGCACATCGTCAATGCCGCTGGCCTTTGGGCGCGAGAGGTGGGGGCTATGGCTGGCGTCTATCTGCCGCTGCACCCCATGGAACACCAGTATCTGATCACCGAAGACATCCCCGAGGTCTACGAGCGTGGCGAGGAGCTGCCGCACGTCATGGACCCCGAGGGCGAAAGCTACCTTCGGCAGGAGCGGCAAGGCCTGTGCATCGGCTTCTACGAGCAGCGATGCGATCCTTGGGCCGTGGACGGCACGCCGTGGAGCTTTGGGCATGAGCTGTTGGAGAACAAGCTCGACCGGATTTCTGAGTCCGTGGAGTTTGCCTACCGACGCTTCCCGATCCTGGAGCGAGCCGGGGTCAAAACGGTAATCAACGGACCCTTCACCTTTGCCCCAGATGGAAACCCGCTGGTGGGTCCGGTGCCGGGTCTGCGCAACTACTGGTCCGCCGTGGCCGTGATGGCGGGCTTCTCGCAGGGGGGCGGGGTTGGACTAAGCCTTGCCGAGTGGATGGTGGAGGGCGAGCCGAGCCGAGACATCTTCGCCATGGACGTCGCCCGCTTCGGCGACTGGATCACCCCGGCCTATACCCGCGAGAAAGTGCGCGAGAACTACCAGCGCCGCTTCTCCGTCTCCTACCCTAATGAGGAACTGCCCGTAATGCGGCCCTTCCAAACGACCCCGGCCTATCAGATCTGGAAGGATCAGCGAGCGGTGTTCGGAGCCGCTTACGGGATGGAAGCGGTGAACTACTTCGCGCTTCCCGGCGAACCGTTGGAAGAGACCCCGTCCTTCCGCCGGTCTAACGCCTGGGACGCGGTTTCGCAGGAATGCCGGGCAGTGCGTGAGGCCGTGGGCATCAACGAGATTCACAACTTCAGCAAATACCGCGTCACTGGACCGGACGCGCGGGCGTGGCTTGACTGGATCATGGCCGGTCGCGTGCCCAAAGTCGGACGCCTGTCGCTCACACCGATGCTGAGCGAGGCCGGAAAGCTGATTGGGGACTTCACGATAACCGCGCTGGGGGAGGATGATTTCCAACTCACCGCATCCTTTGGCAGTCAGGCCTTTCACACGCGCTGGTTTGAGCAGCATAGAGAGGGTTACGACTTCACCCTCACCAACGTCTCCACGCGACGCATCGGCTTCCAGATTGCTGGCCCCAAGGCGCGGGACGTGCTCGCCGCTTGCACGCCTGCGGACGTCTCGGCTGAAGCCTTCCGCTTCATGGATGCCCGTACCATCGACGTCGGTCCCTACCGCGCCTTGGTGCAGCGGGTAAGCTACACGGGCGATCTGGGCTATGAGATCTACGTCAACGCCGATGAACAGTACGGCCTTTACCACGTCCTCGCCGCTGCCGGAGAAACGCACGGCATGCGCCCCTTTGGGATGCGTGCAATGATGAGCCTGCGGCTGGAGAAGTTCTTTGGTTCATGGATGCGCGAGTTCCGGCCGGACTACATGCCAGCAGAAACAGGGATGGACCGCTTTATTAGCTACAACAAGCCCGTGGACTTCATCGGTAAGGCCGCGGCGGCTGCAGAAAAGGCCGCCGGCCCTGCACGCACGCTCTGTGCCTTTGCTGTCGATGCCGTTGATGCCGACGTGGTGGCGGATGAGCCGATTTTTGACGGAGACACAGTGATTGGCTTCGTCACCTCAGGCGGTTATGCCCATTACAGCCAGCAATCGGTCGCCATGGGCTTTGTCCCGACGGACATGGCAACGGCAGGCCGGACCTTTGCCATCGAGATCCTCGGCGACCGTCGCCCGGCAACGATCATCACCACGCCGCTGGTGGACCCCGACGGCGCACGCATGCGAGGCTGATCAGGCCCCGCTGCGCGCCTCATTGCGTTTTGCCGCCTTGAGAATGATGTCGAAGACCGTATCGAACTGGGTGTGGTGGATCATGTGCCCCGCCCCTTCGATCAAAGTGATCTGAGCGCCTGGCGCGTCACGCTCCAAACCCGCGGCATGCAGGTACGGGCTCACGTAGTCTTCGGTCCCAAAGACAACGTCAAACGGCGCGGTCAACGCCGCATAGCCGTCTTTGAGCGCACCCACACCGGCATCCAACGCCCGAACGTCAGCAGCGTTGTTCATGAAGGTCTTGGGGCGCATGATGACTTTGGTCTGCGTGTTGTCCGCGTAAGACTCAAGCGTCGGCTCGGGGTAGAATGTGCCTTCCACACTCGGCTCAAACAGGGCCAGTCCGACAACGGGCATCAAGGCGTTAGCGAACAGCCAGCCCACGACCGGCGTGCCTGCCAGCCCATAGGCCCACCAGACTTCACCGCCCCACGCGTGCGACACGCCCGAGACATCGACCAGACTGCCGACCCGTTCGGGGTGGTTCACAGCCATAGACAGCGACACAGCTGCGCCAAGAGAGTGGCCAACAACCGTTGGGGCTTCAATGTCCAGCGTATCGAGCAGCGCGACGATCAAGTCAGCTTGGGCGTCAATCTCGTTCAGCCCCGGATTGTTGCGGGTGGAAAAGCCAAGACCCGGCCGATCAATGGTGATCACCCGATGCCCCGCTGCCCGCAAGGCCGGTGCCATCCGCAGTTCCATATCGCCCAGGTTCCCGCTGGCTCCATGAATCATCAGGATCGGCGAGCCGCCGCCCTGATCCACGATGTGCAGGCGTTCCCCTTGAACCTCAACAAAGGTGCCCAATGGCTCTTTCGGCAAGCCTGCGACCAGCACGCGCGAGGCGACCCAAAGCGCCACCAACAGAACAACAGGACTTGCGGCGATCCAGGCCATAATTTTCATGGGGTTTCCTTTACTGGGTTGATTCCATGCTTGTATCTGGGGGAGATAGTCCGCACCGCTCGCCTTGCCCAGCCCTCGAGGCAACGAAGCCGACGGGATGCCACAGAAAGACACTCGATCGTGACCAAGCGCCTGCTCTTCATCGCCCACGCCCCCTCGCCCAACACGCGAGCGGTCCGTGATGCAGTGGTTGCGGGGGCTGGAGGTGTGGCCGGTGTTGAGCTGACCGTTCTGGCGCCGCTGGAGGCTGCAACGGCGGATGTTCTGCGCTGCGATGGCTTGATCCTGCAAACCACCGAAAACATTGGCGCGATGGCCGGACTCACGAAGGACTTCTTCGACCGGAGTTATAACGACCTGCTCGACCAGAAACCCGGCCTGCCCATTGTGACGCTGATCCGCGCCGGGCTGGACGGGACTGCGACGACGCGGGCATTGAACGGAATATATGGGGCCTTGGGCTGGCGGTCGGTAAGCGAGATTGCCGTCTTGCACGGGGACTGGTCGCCGACCTTTGTCGAGACGGCGCATGACTTGGGCGAAGCCATGGCCGAGGGGCTGAGCGCAGGGATTTTCTGAACTGGCCTGACTGCATTTTGCAACGGCGTTGGCGATTCAGCTACCCATGCCCCTGAAATCAGGCGAAACTTTCAACGCCGTTTGCAAATTGCATCGCGCTAGACGCCGTTTTCGAGAAGCCAGCTGTTTGTCCCAGTGAGCGCGCGGTTGTAGCCATAGTTCGAATTCACTTCAGAAACCCACAGCAGGTCGCTGTCCACGAAAGGGCGCAGGCCGGATATCACGCGCTTGGCATCCCGCTCCTTGACCCGGATCAGCCAGACAGAACGCTGAATGCGCCGTCCGCCGAGGTCCGACAGGGTTTTCGTCAACTTTTTATCATCCGCACTTGGCTCCTCGCCCACGGCGGGAGAGTCATGCGCCACCAAATAACACGGCACGCAGTGGTCCTCTGATTTCGTTCCTCTTAGGCGCGTTTCATTGGTTGTTGTTCGCGCGTCTCCATGGCGTTGCAAGCAGCAAGCCATCAACATTGAAATCATCCACAGGATGCAAATTTACCTGTGGACAATCGCATAGCGCAGGACAATCCCCTGCATGCTGCTCCGGGACCAGACCAGAGCGCTGCTTTGATCCGGTCTCAGAGAGAGTGACTGTGTCAGGGCTTTGGGGCCAGCCTGAGACCTAAAAGGGCGGCAACGGGGCGTTTCAAAGATGCATGAAAAATCAGCGCTGACGGTGCGATGGTAGCCCCTGCCGGACTCGAACCGGCACTTCCAAAGGAAAACGGATTTTAAGTCCGCAGCGTCTACCAATTCCGCCAAGGGGCCAGCTGAAACTCAGACTGATGCTGTCATACGAAATCGCAACCGGAAATCAATCCCGGAGACGGTTTCAGCGACATTTCGAGCCGAGCTGTGGCGTGCGCATAAGGTTAGTTCGATTCGTTTTGCTCAACGCATAAAGTCAGGATTCGGGGTACGAAGTACGCCATAATCCTGCATACCGCGCCACCTCCACAGGGTTATCCACCGCTTTATCCCGAATCTTTTGATCTTCGCAGCACAGAGGCATATCCATAGCCTGATTTGAAATGGCGGGGATATGGCCTGCACGCCTATAACTATGGCGGGAAGGTCTAACGCAGTCTCGATCGAGCTTCTGAGCACCCTCTGAAGTTCGTCATAATTAGAGCGTACTTCCCTCGCGATTTTGCCGTCGACGTGATGAATATGTTGCTGGGGGACTCCCTCCAAAAGCAGAAGCATCGTTGAAGCGGTGATTTTGAAGAATGAATTTATGGGGTTGGGAGAGTGGCTATGACCACCACCGCTTGTGCGATTGATCAGTCTGTAGCAACGCTTGAGATTGCTACCATTACACCTGGATACGCCGCCGTGCGTGCGCACCGTCCGCTGAAAGGCCGGATGGGCAGCCGCAATGCTTTGCTGGGATCATCGGTTATGGCCGGTGTCTTTGGCTTGATGGCGGCAGAAGCCACGGCACAGCAATATAACCTGCCCGGATCAGGGGGCTTCACCGACGTTTCGACCTCGATCAACGTCGTGACCGACGCAGGTGGCGGCAACATCCGTGTGATCCTGTCTGACGGCGTCCAGTTCGTGGCCGGCCCTGGTCAGTACCAGCTCAATCCGATGACCAACCAGTTGCAGGTTGCGACCGACGTGCTGCTGACCGCCTACACGGGCGGCGCGCCGGTTGCCGCGCAGCAGGCGTCCCAGATGATGGCCGCTGCTCCACCGGTCTACGCTCCGAATGCACCTTTGACGCTCGGGGGCGCCCAGTTCGCACAGCAGGGCACATCGATCGCGACCTACCAGCCACAGGTTTACACCGCAGGCCAGTATGCCTCTCAGCCTTCCGTTGTCGGCGGCTATCAGATGGCTCCGAGCGCGGCAAACATCGCTTACAACCAACCACAGATGGCCAACCTGAACCCACAGGCGACGCAGTATGTTCCCGCTTACTCTGCGGGCATGCAGACGACCTTCGGGGGCGCAGGTACCGGCTACGCAACCTCCACCTTCGGCCAGCCCATGGGCATGAGCTATGGCGCGCCAAGCGGTTACCCCATGGCCCAGCCGATGCCTGTCGCTCAAGCGGTTCCCACCGCTGAAATCGCGATGGCGGCTCCTGTCGCTGCTGCATCCGGCGGCATGTTCGGCCTGCCAACGTGGGCGCTTGTTGGCGGCGGTGTCGCGGCGGCTGGCGCGGCGCTCCTTGCAACAGGCGCTCTGAGCGGCGGCTCAACGACTTCGTCGGGCGGCAGTTCCAGCGGTACGAACACCAACTACGGCGCAAACGCAGCCGCCTTCCTTGCCAGCGACGAGGTCCAGGAAGCTCTGGGCAACACCTCCGCGGGCAACCAAGCGGGCGGCGGCGATGGCGACAGCGGCGGCGGCTCATCTTCTGGTGGCGGTTCGTCTTCGGGCGGCGGCATCACGATTGGTGGCGGCAGCTCAGGCAGCGGCTCGACCACCGGTGGCGGCTCGTCAAACAACAACGGCGATGCGGCAACCATCTCCGCGGGCAGCGAAGACCAGAACATCAGCGGCACCTCCGGTGACGACGTTGTCACCTTCGAAGCTGCTGAAGATGCTGAAGAATTTGCCACGCTCGACCTGTCCGGCGGCGACGATAAGGTCGTGCTGGAAGACATGGACGATGACCTGACGCCCAAGGACATGAACAACGTCGAGACCGTCGAAGTTCAAGTCGATACCGGCAGCAAGACCCTCGACATGAGCCAAGCGGGCGACGACATCGAAACCCTGCACGTCGACGCCAACGGCAAGTCGATCACCATCACCGACGTCGACGCCATCGACACGGTAAAGGTGGAAGACGCTGCCGGCAGTCTGGTGACGATCGAAGACGTGGACAGCGGCAACACCGTTGCCCTGACCGAGTCCGACGACGTGAAAATCACCTCCGGCTCCGTGCTGATGCTCGACCTGAACGACGTAAACGGCGACGTAGAGTTGGTGAACGCCACCAACGTCACGATCGACAACGCCAGCGGCTCGAACAGCGCGATCAATCTGACCGCAGACGACCTCGTGGATCTGACGATCACCGGCGGCGGCGCACTTACCGTGACCAACGATCTGGGCGATACCGACTTTGGCTCTTTGGAGACCATCAACGGCTCTGCCGCGACGGGCCCGATCAGCATCGCTGTCACGGGCGCGGACGTTGAGGACGTAGACACCGGCGGGGCAGGCGATAACCTGCAAATCAACTCGACCAAGAGCTCTGCGACCTTCGACACCAACGGCGGCAACGATAACATCGAGATCGACGGCCTGGGCGCGAGCGCGCGGGTAGACAGCGGTGCAGGCGGCGACAACATCGAGTTGAACACGGCTCTTGCTTCGAACAACACGGTCGATGGCGGCGAAGGTAACGATACGCTCGAAGCGTCGGTCGACGTTAGTGTTGGTTCCTTTGTCAGCATCGAGACACTCGAACTGCTCGGTGCTGCTGCTGCAGCGGACCTCTCCAAGTTCGACAACGACTTGGACCGGGTCGACATCAAGACGACCAGCACCATGACTCTGACGGCCGCGCCGAACGATGTCGTGCTCGAAACTGTCAGCGGTG
>CBFHUI010000038.1:0-24054 GCA_965658725.1 Alphaproteobacteria bacterium
GCATCATCACTTCTCTAAAATTGCGATATACTTTCATGAAATATAACTCTAGATAGCAAATTCCCTCATGCATGAGCCATGCGATATAAAATTTCAACATAAAAGTGTATGATTCGTCGCTAATCGCGTTTTGATTGCTGAAATACAGTCTTGCCTCGGCCGACTCATGCCACGCCTTGAAGAGTCAGTATTTTTCGCTTAGACAGGACAAGAACCCACGGATGGGAGAGTGCGCAGGACAATTTTGCGCCGCCGAAGGAGCAACCGCCCCGGAATCTCTCAGGCAAATGGTACCGTCCGCGGTTAAACACTCCGGAGAGAGGTGGTGCACCACCCGCCGAAGGAGCAAGGGCCGCACCCATTCCGGGTGCCGTTCGAAACTCTCAGGCAAGCAAGACGGAGGGGGCATAGCAGTCGGAAGGACTGAGCTATGCCTAAACTTGCTGTGATCGGCGCTGGAATTACCGGCGTCACAACCGCTTATCAGCTGATCAACCGTGGCTACGACGTGACGCTCTTTGAGCGCCAACGCTACGCCGCCATGGAGACTTCCTACGCGAACGGCGGGCAGCTCTCTGCGTCGAATGCAGAGGTCTGGAACCATTGGTCCAGCATTCTGAAGGGCATCCGTTGGATGGTGCAGCCCGGCGCGCCGCTGCTGCTCAACCCCGCGCCAAGCCTGCACAAGTATGCCTGGATGACCGAGTTCTTGTTGGCGATGCGGGAGTATCGCGGCAACACGGTCTCAACCGTCCGCTTGGCACTGGAGGCGCGGGCGGAGCTGTTGCGGATTGCGCAGGCGGAGGGCTTGGACTTTTCCCTCGAACAGCGCGGGATCTTGCACATTTATCGGCAAAAGAAGTCTTACGAGCACGCCCTGAAGGTCAATGCTTTGCTGGCCGAAGGCGGGCTTGAGCGAGAAGCGATTTCAGCAGACCGCGTCCGTGAGATCGAACCCACAGTGAAGGGCCAGTTGCACGGCGGTTTTTTCACCCAAAGCGATATGACCGGCGACATCCACGAGTTTACGGCGCAGCTCGCGTCCGTTTGCGAGGCCAAAGGCATGGGCGCAGAGTACAACTGCACCATCACGGGTCTCAAGCACTTGCGCGATGGGCAGGGCGTGGAGGTTCGCACGGCGCAGAGCGGCGCGGCGCGGTTCGATGGGGTGGTTGTGTGCAGCGGCGTGTCGAGCCGCGCTTTGGCCGCTCAACTTGGCGACCGGCTCAACGTGTACCCGGTGAAGGGTTACTCGATCACCGTCAACTTGCGCGACGCTCGCGACCGCGCGGCGGCCCCTTGGGTGAGCTTGCTGGATGATGAAACCAAGATTGTTGCCAGTCGCTTGGGCGAAGACCGCTTCCGAGTGGCCGGAACGGCGGAGATCAACGGTTACAGCTGCGATATCCGACAAGCCCGCATCGACCCTCTGCTGGATTGGTGTCAGGAGCTGTTCCCCGCCATGTCCACGCGGTCCTTTGTGCCCTGGGCCGGATTGCGGCCCATGATGCCGAACATGATGCCCGTCGTGCGGGCCGGTCGCGCGCCGGGGGTGTTCTATAACACGGGCCACGGTCATCTGGGCTGGACCCTTTCCGCTGCGACATCCGCACTGGTTGCCGATCTGGTCGGGACGCGAATGGCCGCTTAGCGCGCAAAACAAGAGGTGCAATGCGGGCGGGGCACTGGGTTGATGCCCCGCCCGCCGCATCGAACGCCGTTCTGATCAGAACGCCGCTCGCACCCCGCCACCATAGGAGTAGGTGGATCCGTAGTACCGGTGATTGATGAATTCCGCGGCCCCGTACAGCTGAACATTCGGTGTCAGGCTGTAGCGGTATTCGAGGTTCAACTGGGCTTGCCGGTTAAAGCTTGTGTCGTCATTGATATCGAGCCCCAGAATGGGCTGTCCTGTGACGCTGCTCCCGTAGACAATGCCCAGATTGTTGGACGCGACCTGCGTGAGATTGGCTTGCACCGTATGTTTGCCGATGTCGAGATTGCCTTGAATCCCAAAGAAAGACTCGCCGTTGCCATCATTCCCGGCGTAAAGCGTGCCCCCGATAAAGCGTTGGGCGCCCAGCGCACGCGTGTATCCAAGCTCCCCTTGGACCGACCGGGAACTGTCCGCGTAGGCCCCGGCGCGAAACTGGTTGTTGCCGCGCGTGAGCTGCCACTCTGCCGACCCGGCAACGGCGCGGGTCTGAAGGCCGAGAAGCACACCGACGCGTGTGTTTGCCAACACCGGGCTGATGTAGCTGACTTGGTAGGTGCCGAAATCGGCAAAGCTATACCCGCCGCCCGAAATCACCTCGAAGGCCCTTGTCGCGTAGGGCAGGCCGACCCCGCGGCCCCCACGGAGTGTTCCGAAGCGTGACGAAACATAGAGGTTTGCCGTGGACAGCGTGGGTGGCTGCTGCTCCGCGATGGGCGACACGTCAAAGGCAAGAGCTGCACCCAAGGCCCAGTTATCCGCCGCATATTCACCAGACAAGCCAACCGTTCCACTGGCCGTAACACCGCGAGGGTTGCGTACTCGGTTCGCAGGCAAGGCGGTGTCGCTGCCGTTGAGGCTCACCGCAAAAGTCTTCCCAGTCTTGTCTTCGAGTTTTGCCTCTGCGAGCAGAGGACCAGAAGCCGGCGCTGAAGCCCGCAGATATGCATCCTTTAGGGAGTTCGAAGGATCACTGATTTCTGTCTGCGAGAAGAATTTTCCATCCCGTCGATCGATCGAAATGGCGGCAAAACCTCGGAAGTCCAGATCCGTGGAAACGGGCTGCAAATCGTAGCGCAGTTGGTATCCCAGATCGATGTTGACTGATGCCGTTGCTCTGAAGCGGGACTCGGGCATTGACCAAGCGAGTTCCATCGGCGCGTTTACCGCCTCCTCGGAGTCAGGTTGCGCGCCAGTATAATCCGCCACCGTTGGCTCGTTCTCGTAGGCTGCGCCATAGCCGTATGATTCTTCAGTGACTTGCAGCACGGGAGCTCCAACGCTGTCGTAGCCACCATAGTCCGGGTAGTTGCGATACACTCCCGCCGGTGCCGGAACAGCCGAAATCACTCGGCAGTCTTCGAAGGCTGTTCCTTGTGCTGGAACTCGCAACGGGTCTGGCTGGCACACCACCTGGGGGGAAGCGACGGCTGTGGGCGCTTCAGCCGGGTGGTAAGGCTGGGTCGAAAGGGGAGCAATATAGGAGGCGTAACCTGTGTACGGACTAGGTTGGATCGCGACGGTCGTGCTCTGGATGTAAGGCTGTGAAGCAACCCCATATCCCTTGGAGACAGCCGAATACGCAGGGACCGTTTGCGCATGCAGCGGGGCACCCAATACGAGCGAAGCAAAGGCGAGCAGCGGTACAACGCGCTTACCCAGTGACAGTTCAGTTTTCACAGTCTTTTTTGCCATTTTTCTTACCTCATTGACCCGAGTTTTGTTGCTGCAAAGGCACCATCGGACGACGCCGAAGCGCCCGAATGGCAGTGTGAGAACCCGTTCGATTGAGACAGCGCGCACCGGGTCGCAGTGGACCCAAAGCCCGACAGATCAAAGGCCGCCACAGCTCCTGAGTTTGAAGACGCCTGAAGGTCGCCGTACTCGCTGCTGAGCATGGTTTGGGCAATGTTTACGGTCTCGCCTTGGCCATCCACCAGGGTGGTGTAGGCATCGCAGACCGCCTTGCCGTTGGCATCGAGCTGAGCCTTGCACTCATTGAAAAGGCCAACCTCATTGCTTGTGTCTTCAACAAAACCGCCAGCCCCAAAGGCAAACGACGCGGATTGAGTCACAGCAGGGTTTGCGCCGGAGAGGCAAAAAAGAGTGGTGAGGACCATGAATGATGGAAAGGAAGGCCAGCGAAGTCGCACTCTGCAGTGCTGATTTCGCACCCCGTCCCATATCGCACTTAGTTTTGGCGTCTTGCACATGACTTGTCCCCGAACAGCAAAAGGTTGGCCCAGCGCACCGCCGTTGGCGCCTGGATCTGGATTTCCCGCCGAAGACTTGCCGTCAATGATAGCCGCACGCTTTGAAGCAGGTCCGCACTGCCAGAATTCTGGTGGTCTGCGGCCTGCGTCTCCTCAACCCACGCCGCGTTTTTGCGGTCTCTAAGGGGGCAAGGTTAGTGTTTTTAAGGTCGGAGCTGAGTTCCCAGCTCCGACCATGGCCCCCGGATCAACCCCAGGGCGGGCATTCGCTGTCTTTCGAGAAGACGTAGCTTGCGTTAGTCGGCGCCGCCACCCAGCGTGAACCAGCTGGTCGTGTGCACAGAAGAGGTGCCCGCGAACTGGGAGTCGGTGAACTGGTTGAACGAACCCCAGGTGTTGCCTTGGAACTGAATGCCAGCTGCTGAAGCGTTGTTGCTGCCGCCAACAATGCTGTTGCTGCCGGTCTTTGGACCGCCGTTTGCGTTCCAAACGGAGCTGATGCCGTAGGTCGCTGCGGAGTTGTTCGAGTAGCCGCCCGTGATCTGGCCATCAAACGTTCCCTGCTGCTGAGCAAAGTCGCGGTGCGCGTAGTTGCCGCCCGCAGCAGATTCACAGGTTGTGGCACCCCGTCCCATGAGGCCCATACCGGAAGCGCCCGACAAACAGCCAGCATTGGCCGTCGAGCCGTTGAAACCTGCGAAGCCATTGGAGCCGAAGAAGGTTTCAAACTGAGCGTGAGCGGGGGCGGAAGAAAGAGCGATGGCCGCCATCGCGATAACGATTTTGCGCATTAGGGTCTCCTACGTCGTGCGGACGAAAATTTGCGTTTTACTGGTTTTGGATGCGCTCCGCTTGTCAGAGTCGGGATAGCGAATAAGCCGCGAGCGCTCGTCGCTATCGATACCGTTATCGACCTCCGATGGAAGTTCCCAAATTAGTTTGCACAAAGAAAATCCACCAATTCGAAACATCAGATGTGATAGTTCGGTAACAGTATGTTTCTTTAAGGTTGTGTAATTTTATTTGGCCCTTATCCCGCGTAGCTTGCGAGACTCGCACTCAGATCGTCATCTGAATTGGCTTGGCAGGCCACTGAATTAATGAGGGATTTACCATATAGAGCGAAATTTAAATGATTTGGTGAGGAGCCTGCAGGGGGGATCCAAATGCGTTTCAACTCAACTTGAACTGTAAATTATGGCCTACACAAGCAGTCAGGATTCCTCGCCCTGATCCCACTGCAAACGCCTGAGGGTTGTCGCATAATGCAAAGGGCGTCGGCCTTTAGCCGCGCCTGTCTCCGCTTCCCTGTGCTGCGGTTTGGCGCTGTGTTGGTTTAGCTCATCGACTGAGCGACCCAAGCGTGGAAGCAGTGGGTTGCTGTATCCATGGCAGGGGAGAAGCGACCGCCGTCAAAGTGCGGGGCGCGGCGGCCGCGTTGCATGCCTTCGACCACCTGAATGTCCTCATCGAACACCAGCCGCCATTGCTTGGCATTAACCGCACGCAAGTCGGCGAAGTCGTCGCCCATGGACTCTGGCGAGGCATAGAAAATCCCCACCCGTTCCAGCGTGTGATCAACGCTTTGCGGCAGCAGCAGCATGGCGAAGACGTGGTCGCGGTGCACCCCCGCGAGGACGTTGGGGTAAAGCACGATGTATTCTGCCTGCCCGTTCCACCATGGCTCGGAGAGGCCCGCAAAAGTGTCAAGCAAGCGGCCATCTTCTGTACGCGAGGGGTTGAACACATTCGTGCCCTGACCCGAATAGGCGCCGCTTTCGACGATGTTGTAATGGTCTTCAATCCGCGAGTAGCTGTTCAGGTCCGGATGGATCCAAGGCAGGTGATAAGCCTCGCAGTAGTTTTCGACCGCTAACTTCCAGTTACAGGCCACGTCGAGCGTGAACTGGGAGACGTCGCGGTCGAAGAACAGCGGCTGATCAAACTCAGACCAGCGATCCAGCAGCTTGGAGTGCAGCGTCTGGAACGGCCCCGCGTCCCGACTCACGTTGACGTAAACCACGCCCAGATAGACATGGGTCGGCACTTCGAGCAGACCCAGTTCCGGCTTATCGATGCACGGGTGATGGTTCGCGTCTGGTCCGCCGACCAGCGGCGTTGCGACCAGGCAGCCGCTCAGGTCGTAGGTCCAGCTGTGGTAGGGGCAGCGCATGCCCTGCTTGGCTTTCCCGGGCTCACTGACCAGGATCATTCCGCGATGGCGACAGACGTTTTCGTAGACCCGCACCGTGTTTTCGCGGTCGCGCACCACGACCAGCGGCACCCCGGCCAACTCCACCGGATAAACATCGCCAATCTCCGGCACGTCGCCTTCAAAGGCGATACCCGACCATTGGCCGTGCAGCAGCCGCCGGGTTTCCTCGGCATAAACCTCCGCATCCGTGTAGAAGGCATTGGGCAGGCCGTTGGCTGATTCGACGGGTTGCTGGACGTTGGCGAGCGTCGTCATGGGGGCGTTCCGAGTTGCTGTCATTTTGCTCAGTGATACTGCAAAGCGCTGAGGCTGATCGACTCCCAGCGACCTTTGCGGGTCGGTTCTGCCATACCCGGGCGTGTGCTTGACCCCGATGCTTCCAAGGGGGAAGGAGAGGACATGCAGGCACTGACCAAAATCTCCGGCACTGCGAAGATGCCGCTCTACGACTGGCCCGAGTTCCATGACCACACCGAGCAGTTGTGGGCACGCATCCGGCTGGCGGCACGGGACGAGGGGCTGGACCTGCCAGAGGCTTTGGACCACACGGCCCAGCGGCTCTCGGCGTGGATGTCCGACAGCCTGATTTTCAGCCAGCTCTGCGGTTCTCCCTGGCACCGCCACCATCGGCTGACCGCGCGCTATCTGGCCAGTTCCAACTTTGACCTCGGCGACAACGATCCGGGCACCTACTACAGCAAGATTGTCGTTCGCGCCGATGCTGACTGGCCGAGCCTTCAGGCGTTGGTCGGCGCAAGTGCGCGGTTTGCCTTCAACGACGATGACAGCCAATCGGGCGTGCATTGCCTGCGTCCCTTAACCGACGTGGAACCCTTGTTGGCCGGCGGGTTTGAGAGCGGGGGACATCGATTCTCTATGGAAGCGGTGGCCAACGGGCGCGCGGACTTTGCAGCCATTGACGCCTTCAGCTTTACTCTGGCGGAGCGGGCCATGCCCGAACTGACCACGGCGCTGCGGGTGATGGCGCAGACCGACCCGCGGCCAGCGCCCGTTCTGATCACCGCTAAAGCACTGGGCGAAGACACCGGCGCGCGCTTGCGCCGTGCTGTCCTGACGGGGCTGTCAGACTTGCCCGCGGACTTGACCCAAGCCTATTCCTTCCGCGGTGCCGTGGATCTGGGTGAGGCCGCTTACGAAGTTTTCACCCTTTAGCCAATAACGCTAGTCCCAGGGGCCGTTGATGGCCTTGAGATCCGGGTAAACCGGCTCCCGCTTCTGCATCTTGGCCGCTGCGCTTTCCATCATGTGGGCGGGTGAGAGGATCCCGGCGTTCAGGGCCTGCATATACCGCAGGGTGTCTTCGGTGCTGTGGTCAGCGGCGTAGTTCATCACGTGCTTGGACCCGGCCACCGCAAGCGGCGAGTTGCGCGCGATTTGGCGGGCGATGTCCATCACCGCCGAGAGCATTGCATCCTGCGTCTCGAACACCTGATTGACAAAGCCCCGGTCCAACGCTTCTTGCGCTTCGAGCTTGCGGCCGGTGTAGGCGAGCTCCCGGATCAGCCCATCTGGCAACTGGCGAAGCACGCGTGGGAAGGTGCCGACGTCAGCGACCATGCCGATGTTGACTTCCTGAATGGTAAAGTAAGCGTCTGCGGTGCAGTAGCGCATGTCGCACGCGCTGCTCAAATCAACGCCAGCGCCCAATGCTCCACCCTGAACCGCCGCGAGAACGGGCTGCCGCGCGTTATAGAGGCTGGAGAATGTCTCCTGCAGGTGATGCAGGTGAAGGCGGAAGGCTTCGGCGTGGATGTGCTGATCGATTTTCCCGCCCATGATCGAGCTGCCTTGCTCCGCAAATACGGCGAGATCCATGCCGGCGGTGAAGTGCTTTCCCGTGCTGGAAACCACGATTACCCGTGCTGCAGCGGCGTTGGAAATGCGGTTGATGGCGTCGGGGAACTCAACCCAAAAAGCCTTACTCATCGCGTTTCGCTTCTCGGGTCGGTTCAGGACAACGTGCGCGATATGGTCGCTGATCTCGACGGCGATGGTCTCGTAGCTGGGAAGTTCGAGCGTCATGGTCGGTGCTCCTCTATCTGGCTATTCTGAGCAACCTAAGGGCCGCTTAGCCTGCTGACCAGCGAGAAACGACCGCGTTGTACTCGGGACGCGGGCGATCGTCGGTGTTGGTCAGTTTGCCTCCGATATAGATAAAGCCAGCGACTTGATCGTCCGGCTCGGTTGCACCCAGGGCGGCTTTGACGTCGGGGTCAAAGGCGGTCCACTCAGTCAGCCACTGGGTTGCATAGCCCTCGGACTGGGCGGCAACGACGATGTTCTGACAAACGGCACCAGCCGAGAGGTGCTGCTCCCACAGCGGGATTTTGTGCGGCACAGTGGGGATGGAGAGCACGGCGAGGACGACCCCAGCGCGCTCAAATCGCGCAGCTTCCAGCTCAAGCGTGCTTTCCGGTGCATCGGCGCGCTGGTTGGCGGCAAAGGCAGGGCGGAGCACAGTATCGCCAAAGGCGCGGCGGGCATCGCCCTCAATCACCACGATCCGCCAGGGCGCTAGCTTGCCATGATCCGGCACGCGCAGACCCGCTGCAATGATTTGCTCCAGCGTGTCGGCATCGGGCCGACCGGCGGGCATGTCTGCGGCTTTGACCGAGCGACGAGTTTGTAAGAACGAAAGGGTAGACACAGCAGCGTTTCCTTAGACCAGTGATAAAATCCAGCGGGTCGCAACGACAAACACCAGCGTTTGCAGCATCGAGACACCCGCAATAAAGGCACAGGCAGCTAGGCTGAAGCCATCCACCAACCCCACACCCAGCACAACAAAGGGCAGCGCCAGCGGCAACGCCATTGCGCCAAGAAACACGCCGACATTGCCCAGCAGCACCCGCAAGGCGGAGACAAAGGCAGACAGCGCGGTCAGCGCGCCAGCGCTGAGCAGTAGCCCGACACTGAGAGCGACAAAGGCACTCACCGACTGCGAGTAGAACAGCGTGACCAGCCACGCGGCGATCAAGAACCACGGCAGCGCCGCCAGCCATCCGCCAACAATCCGCCCGTAAACAAAACCCGGAAAATCTCGCCCCAGTACGCGAAGGCGTTGGTTCAGGCCCGATTGCACCTGATCCAGCCACCAGTCTGCGTTGGCGTAGATGAAGGCAAGCACGATCATCGCCCAACCGATGGCCGGACCGGCCGGGCGCAGTCGCTCGGGGAACTGGCCTAGTGTCAGGCCCACGGCGGTCAATGCGACGGCAAGGAAACCCAGCGCGCCCAGCGCCGTAAGCCCGCTGCGGCTCCGCTGGCGCAATTCCAACTGCAACCCTGCGCTAAACATCGCCCGTCTCCGCTGCAGCGTCGGAGCCAAGCCGCAAGGTCTTCGCGCCCGGCAGGCTGCGTTCGTGGGAGGAGAACACCACACTAATCGCGCCGCTGCTGATCTGCTCTATCAACAGGGCTTCAAGCGCTCCCGAAGTCGCGCTGTCCAACCCGGCGAAGGGTTCATCGAGCATCCAGAGTGTGCGGTCAGGCAGACATGTCAGCGCCAGAGCGACACGTCGCGCCTGCCCAAAACTCAGTGTCTTGGCCGGCTTGTCGAGCAGCGCATCGACGCCCAGCGCCGCTAGGGCTCGTGCTGCTGCCACCGCGCCGCTCTGTGCGTAGAGGCGCAGGTTCTCCGCGACACTCAAATCAGGCAACAGACCGTTGTCATGGCCCAGAAAGGCGAGCTGCTGCGGATCGCGAGAGACCGTACCGCCGGCAAGGGGGATCAGTCCGCAGAGCGCCAGCAAGAGCGTTGATTTCCCGGCGCCGTTCGCGCCGGTCACGTGCAGCGCTTCACCGCGCTTCAAGCTCAGGCTCAGTCCCTCAATCACCAGCGCGTCGCCGCGCGCGATGTTTACCTCGGTGGCTTCTAAGATGGGGTGGACGCCTTGAGTCATGCCAGCCTTTTGCCCCACGCCAAAGGCTTCGACAACCGTCACAGCGGCATATCCGAGGCGTCCATTGCCGCGCATTTGCTTCTGGGGTTGCCCCAGACGCAAAGGACCAACGCAGCCACTGCGGCATCCTTCAGTTTGAAACGTAGGGAAAAAACCGTCATATCGGAGCCTATGCACAAGTTCGCCAATCCAACTCGCTTCATGCGCTGGGCCGAGGCCAGTCAGCCTTATCTGCTGGCGCTGGGCATCTTACTCGGTTTCGGGGGGATGATCTGGGGCCTGACGGTTCCGCCGGATGAGGAAATGCAGGAGCTGATTAAGCCCCTGTTCGTCCACGTTCCGTCGGCCGGGCTGTCGCTGATCGTTTACGGCTCCATGTCGATCGCCGCTTTTGTTGCGCTGGTTTGGCGGCATCCGCTGCCGGAGATCTTCTGCCTCGCGGCGGCGCCGGTTGGGGCGGTGGTGACGGTAGTGGCGCTGGTGACTGGCGCGCTGTGGGGCAAGCCGACGCTCAACACCTACTGGGACTGGCGCGATCCGCGCATGGTGCTGGAGCTGCTGTTGCTGTTCCAATACCTGATCTACATCGTCTTGGTTCGAGTGCTTTCGCAGCGTGACCCGGCGCTGGGCCGCCGGGTGGGTTCCATCTTTCTGGTGGCCAGCGTGGTCACGGTGCTGCTGTCTAAGTTCGTCACCGAATGGTTTCTGGTCCTGCATCAGGGGTCGAGCGGGGCAAACCTGATCGAACTGACGGGCCGCGTGATCATGAACGCGCTGCGGCAGGGCGAAGAGGTCGCGATAGCGGCCGAAGCGCCCGTCGAGGATGATGGGATCGCCGGGGTCTACGTGCCGCCGCTGCTGGTGACCATGCTCGGCACCTACTTGTTCTACATGGCAATAGGTGTCTGGCTCATGCGCTATGAGCTCATCCGCATGCGCCTGCGTTCCTTGCGTCGCAAGCAAAGCGCTGCGCACGCCTTCCTAGCCGAAGCAACGGGGACGTGAGCGTGATGATCTTTGATGACCGCTTTGTCGCCGTTTGGGGCAGCTATGGCGCGGCCGCGCTGGGTATGATTGGCGCGCTGATTCTCGCGCGGCTGGTGCTGGCTCGCGTGCGGCGCGAGCTTGAGGCTTTCAAGAACAAGGATGCGGACGGATGAGCGGGTCGCGGGTGCGCAGTCGGCTGATCTGGGTCAGTCTGGGCGCGGCACTGGCGGCGGGGGCGGTGCTGCTCATCGTGTTTGCGCTGCCCGGCCAGCTCAACGCCTTTCGCACGCCGACGCAGTTGGCGGCGCTGGACATCCCGCAGGGCAAGACCCTGCGTCTGGGCGGGCAAATCGTCAGCGGCTCCTACGGCACGCAGGACGGAATCACGCACGAATTTACCCTGACCGACAGCGACGGCGGCACGCAGATCGTACGCTATTCCGGCGCACTGCCCGATCTGTTCCGCGAGGGGCAGGGGATCATTGCGACCGGGGTGCTCGATGGCGCGGGTGGGTTTGAGGCCAAGTCCCTTCTGACCAAGCACGACGAGGCCTATGTCCCCCGAGAACTGCGCGAGCACGCCGAAGCGGCCCCGCAAGGCACCGCAGGCCAATGATCGCCGAATGGGCGCATCTGGCGCTGATCTTCGCCCTGCCGCTTGCGGTGATGCAGGCGACGGCGGCGCTGGTGCCAGCGGGGCTGTTGGGTTGGAACGATGGCCAGCGCCAGCGGATCGTTCGGGCTTGCGCGCTTGGCGTTGCCGCACTGGTAACGCTGGCCTTTACCGGGCTGGTGCTGTCGTTTGTCGGAGGCGATTACAGCGTCAAAACCGCCTACGAGCACAGCCACTCGGCCAAGCCGCTGCTCTATAAGATTTCTGGCACGTGGGGAAACCACGAGGGGTCGATCCTGCTGTGGGTGTTGATCCTGGCGGTGTTTGGTGGGTTGGCCGCGCTGCGCAGCGGTGGGGCGAGCGCAAAAGCAGCGGCGCTGCGTGACCTGCGCGTCCGCGCGCTGGGGGTTCAGGCGCTGATCACCATCGCCTTCCTCGCCTTCACGCTATTCACCTCCAACCCTTTCGAACGCCTGCTCCCAGCACCGCTGGAAGGGCGGGGGCTTAACCCCCTGTTGCAGGACATCGGACTCGCCCTGCATCCGCCGCTGCTCTACTTCGGCTATGTCGGCTTTTCGATCACCTTTGCCCTCACCGTTGCGGCGCTGCTTCGCGGGGAAGCGGATCGGGACTGGGCAAGGTTGGTGCGGCCTTGGGCGACGCTGGCGTGGACAGGTCTAACCGCGGGTATCGCGCTGGGCAGCTGGTGGGCTTACTACGAGCTGGGCTGGGGCGGCTTCTGGGCTTGGGATCCGGTCGAAAACCTGTCTTTCCTGCCCTGGCTGACCGGCACTGCTTTCATCCACTCGCTCATGGTTGTCGAGAAATCTGGGGCGCTGCGGGTTTGGACGTTGTTCTTGGGCGTGGTGACCTTTGTGCTGGCGATCCTGGGAACCTTCGTTGTCCGCTCGGGCCTGCTGACTTCCGTTCACGCCTTTGCCGTTGACCCGGCGCGGGGTGTCTTCATCCTACTCATCCTCGGGCTGAGCGTGATTGCTGCCTTTGGACTGTTTGCCTGGCGCGCCCCGCAGTTCAAGCCCGGCGGCGGCTTTGCCCTGGTCAGCCGTGAAGGCGCACTGGTCCTCAACAATCTGTTCCTTTCAACGGGTGCAGGCGTCGTGCTGCTCGGGACGTTCTTTCCCCTGATCACGGAAGCCTTTGGCCAACCATTGACCGTGGGCAAACCCTACTTCGACGCTACATTCTTCCCCTTCATGGTGCCCTTGCTGGCGCTCATGGCAGTAGGGCCGTTTATCCCGTGGCAGCGCATGCGGCGGACGGAAGGCGTGGTGCGCGGGCTGCTGATCCTGCTGCTGGTTGCTCTGGGCGTTGCAGCGGTGGTTCTGCTGCTGCTGTGGTGGCAGACTAAGCCGCGCCTTTCACTGGTGGTCGTGCTGGCCATGGTGCTCGCAGGCTGGCTGCTGGGTGGCGGCGTCCTGACTTTGGTGCAGCGGCTCCGAGCGGCAGGACGGCTGAGCGCGGTGAGCCTGAGCGCATGGGCCGTTTCGCTGGCTCATGCTGGCCTCGCCATCGCGGTGTTCGGCATGATCGCTGGTTCCGCCATGGTTCAGGAGCGCACGGTTAACCTCAAGCCCGGCGAAAGCGTGAGCGTCGGCCACCTGACCTTCCGGCTCGACGGCGTGCGCGAAACGGGTGTGGACCTGGCGCAAGGCCGCAACTTTATCTCTGCCTACGCCGATGTGGCCGTCCTCAACGCCCAAGGCACGCCGACACGCATGCTGTCACCTGAGCGCCGATTCTACCCCGTGCGTCAGGACACGACGACCGAAGCGGCCATTGAAGTCACCTGGCTCGGCGACATCTTCCTCGCTTACAACACCCAAGCCCCCGACGGCGGAACTGTGCTGACGCTGAGCTGGCGGCCGCTGATCCCCTGGCTCTACGCCGGTTCAGCAATGATGGTGTTGGGTGGGCTGCTCGCTGTGCTGGCCGCCTGGCGACGGCTGCGCCGGTCTGAGATCACGGCTTCTAAGCCAGCATCAAGGGCAGCCGAAAACCCGCAGGGGCAGGGAGCATGACCATGATCGCGCTTCGCATTGGCATCATCATTTTCGGTACGGCGTCGATCCTGCTGATTGGCTCGCTGTTGTGGTTTGGACTGAGCCCGCAGCGTGCGCCTGCCAGTTTCCCGACCTCCACCACCATTACGCCGGACTTCAGCGCTTTTGACCAAGCCTCACCCCTACCGGGTTACGAAGATCGAGCCGATCTCGCCACGCTGCGCCAGAGCATGCGAGGGCCATTTGTCGTCAATTTCTTTGCCAGTTGGTGCCAGCCCTGCCGGTTGGAGCACGGCTACCTGAACACCTTCGCCGCGCAAAACCCCGGCGTGCTCATTGGTCTCGCTTACCGTGACGACCCAATTAATGCTGCGCAATACCTAACCACTGACGGCAATCCTTACGCAGGTGTTGCGTCAGATACCGACAGCCTGAACGCCCTGAACTTTGGCCTGACTGGGGTGCCCGAGACCTATATTTTCGATGCTGAAGGCCGCTTGCTGTTCCGTTCACCCGGCCCCTTGGTGGGAGCTTTGCGCGATCAGTTCGAGGATGCGTGGCGAGAGGCAAGCCGCCCATGACACCCGCCCGTCGCCTTTCAACCGCGCTCACCGGCCTACTGTTCTCCTTGCTCGCGCCCCTTGCCCTCGCGCAATCCGTCAGCGAGACCCGGGCAAAGGCGCTCTACAGCGAGCTTCGTTGCGTCGTCTGTGCGGGCCAGTCGATTGCGGAGTCCAACGCCGAAATCGCCCAAGACATGCGCGCTCAAGTACGCCGGTTGATCGACATGAACCGCTCGGATGCTGAGATCCGCGACTGGTTCCTTACCCGCTATGGCGACGCGGTTCTGATGAACCCACCGCTCAAGCCGCTGACTTATGCACTTTGGTTCGGGCCCGTGCTGATCTTTGGCTTTGGAATGGGGATCGCTGGGCTGGTCATGCTGCGTGGGCGGCAGCGCATGGCGGCGCGTGCCAGGGCAGAGGGGGAGGATAAGCCCTGATGCGCAGCCTGATCCTCATGCTGCTTGGCGTGCTTGCGGCCGGCACTGCAACCTTCCTCAGCATCGGCGAACCGCGCCTGTTGTTCACCAGCGCGCCGGTTCAGCCTCAGCCCGCTCCCTCTGCACCCCTGAGCGGTCCTGCGCCCGAAGCCGTTGCAGCCTTGAGCGCGCAACTTGATGAGGCAGCACCCGAGCAGGTTCAGGCAACCATTCAGGCCATGGTCAGCGGTCTGCGCACGCGACTGGAAGAGCAAGGCGGCAGCGCCGCAGAATGGGACCGGCTTGTCCGCTCCTACGCCACACTGGAAGACTTGGACGGCCTGCGCTTTGCGCTCGATGGCTTGCTTGCGCTGGAGCCGGAAAACGCTCAGGCGCTGATCCTCGCGGGGCAAGCTGCCGCCGAGGCAGGCGAACGGCGCTTGGCAAAGGGCTATTTTCAGCGTCTTATTCCCTTGATCGACCCCGAACATCCCCGGTTTGAGCAGATCAAGGCCCTGATCGATACCTTTGACCAGCCAGCCGAAGACCCTGCGCCAAACTAGAACATTAGCGGTCCCTAATGGAAACAGAAGCCGGGGTTGGTCGGACCATCTAGAGTCGAGCCCCTAAAACTGGCTAGCCCATAAGGAGAACAGAGCAGAATCGTAAATGAGACAGTCGTGTCACCTGCAGCCATGCGCATATGGTGATTTGTTTTCAATGGCTTAGCATGAATCGGTCTTTTCCATGCGCATCGATGCGTCTTCTGATCATCTGGCAAGTTCTGCCAACCCGCGCCCGATCCAGGGTATCCTGTGGACCCTGCAAGGATCCGCGACTTACGGCCTGCTTTTCATCTTTCCCAACCTGTGGGGCGAGGACATCAGTCCTTGGCAATTGGCGTGGTTTCGGTTTCTGGGCGGGTTCGTTTCGATCCTGCCACTGGCCGGTTGGTTTCTCGCAACGGGGCAGGGGCGGCGGTTGTTGCCGACGCCGGGCTTGCTCGGCTGGCACGCCTTGCGTGCGGCCTTTGGCGTGGCGACCTTTACCTGCTCAGTCGTCGCGATTTTGCACATCGATCAGGCCAATGCGTCGGCGATAACCATGACCTCCGGCGTCTTTACGGTCGCGCTCGCAGTGCTGCTGCTGGGGGAGCGGCCGTCTGCGATGGTATTGCTCGCCGGGCTGATTGCGCTCATCGGCGGGATCACGGCGGCTGAACCCAATCTGGGGAACTGGGGTCAGTTTCTCTCTCTGGGCGCGCTGGCTGCCTTTGGTGCGGCGTTCACGTTGGGCGTGCAGTTCACCATCCTGAAGTTCATCACTGATCGCGACAGCACCTTTATCCTCGTGGTCGCCATGTCATTCTTTGGCACCATCTACCTCGCCCCCATGGCTTGGCTGCACTGGACACCGATGAGCTGGTTTCAGGTGCTGGTGTTCCTGAGCATGGGCCTGCTCGCTAATCTGGGCCAGTTGGGCAACGTCATGGCATTCCGTCATGCATCCGCGAGCTTCATCGCGCCGGTGAAGTACGCAGGCATCGTCATGACCACGGTCTGGGCTTTCCTCTTTCTCGGGCAGATCCCGACGCTCGCTTTCTGGATCGGCGCGGGGCTGATCACGATCGGCGGGTTGCTGCTCATCCAAGTGCGGCGTTAACCCCCACTTAGTCGGCGAAAACGCTGACGGTGTAGGGTTCCACCACGGTGCCTTCGCCGATGATCGCGTCGCCGCGCAGGCCCAGCACGCCGGCGTCAAACGCCTTTGGTCCAAAGTTCATCACGTAGAGACGGCCATCAGAGCGACGGGTCCGCACGTCTTCGGGCAGCTCGTCTGCAGCTATCATCGCGCCCTCCAAAATCGGCATCATGATGGCCTTCATGCCCTCATAGTCCGGTTCAAAGCCGACGTAATGGATGTTCCCCTGCCGCACGATGGCAGCGTCTAGGCCCTTGGGCTCGAAAGCGCCGGGCTTGAACTGGGCAACAACTTCGATCGGCGGCTCGTTGGAGCCGGGTTCGGGCAGGCCCATGACCCGCAGGTGCTCGACCCACGCTTTCGCGCCGACTTCCGTCCCGTTCACATCAACGGCGATGCGCTGCGTCGGGCGAAGGGTTTCGGTGCGGTCGAGGAACAGGTCTTCGAGCAGCGGTTCAACGGGCACCCCGTCCTGACAAATCATCGGCTGCGGCAGCCAGTTCAGCGTTCCATCCCGCGAGCCAGCGCGCGAGCAGAACACCGCCGGCGCGCCAGTGTCGCGGATAAAGTCCACCATGTCGGCATCCAGCACGGGCGCGGATGGGATCACATAGGCCGGCAGCACCGACATGTGCGAGGGCGAGATGAACTCCACGTTCAGGCCCATGCGGCGCAGGAAGTGATACCAGGCAAAGGTCGTCGCAAAGGCGTTCTGATCCTCCCCCTGCTTCAGCGCTTCATAGGTGAATGCCGCTTCGTAGTCGAAGTACAGTCCCACCGTGTTCGACGTATCCCCGGCGGATGCGTCGTTGACGTCGGTAAAACTCAGCTTGGGCAGATCATCGCGCAGGCTCTCGATCTCGATTGACGCTTGATCAGGCGTTCCGTCCGGTCGATTGAGGCCCGTGTGATAGGTCTCCTGCGCCCACTGTGCCTGCCGCCAGCGGAAGTAGGAGACGACTTCTGCGCCGTGGGCGATGGCCTCAAGCGTCCAGAACCGCACCGCGCCATCGACCGGCGCAGGGTTCCACTTGGCCCAGTTCACCGGGCCGGGCTGCTGCTCCATAACCCAGAGCCGTCCGGTGCGGGACATGTCGCGGTAGAGGTCGTGGTGCATGGCCACGATATCGGGGTGGCCGATGCGCATGTACTTGTCGATCAGGGCATCGCCGCCCACGGCCATGCGCTCGCCAAATTTTTCCAGAAAGCCCAGCGGGTATGAATCCCAGCTGGCAAAGTCCAAATCGCCGCTCACGTCCCAGTGGTCAAAGCCCATCTCGGCAACCATGAAGTTGTGCGTGATGAACATGTCATCGCGGCAGCCCGCGCGCAGGATATCGCACTGCTCGCGGTTGAACTCAGCCGTCATGTCGCTGAAGAAGCGGCGGAAGTCGAGCCAGTGCGCCGGGGCTGCGTCAGCCGTCAACCGGTTGGGCATGTCGATCTCGTCGAAGGAACGGTAGGTCATCGACCAGAACACCGTCCCCCATTGCGCGTTTAGCGCGTTGATGTCGCCGTAAGCCTTGGCCAGCCACTGCTGGAACGCCAGCCGATCTTCGGGGCCGTAGGACAGGGTGCTGTCGTGGCAGGAATACTCGTTGTCCGTCTGCCAGCCGATGACGTGCGGGTTATGGCCATAGCGGTCGGCGAGGGCGTGGGTGATTCGGCGCGACTGCTCGCGATAGGTGTGCGAGGCGACCGAGCAATGGCGTCGCGAGCCATGCTTTTCCGGCAGACCATCTTCGGAGTGACGCAGCGTGCTGGGGTAAAGGTCGGTCAGCCACTTTGGTGGTGTCGGGGTGGGCGTGCACATGACCACTTTCAGGCCCGCATTCCCGAGTGTTTCAATGGCACGGTCAAGCCAGCCCCACGTGAAAACCCCCGGCTCCGGCTCCATCCGGGCCCAGGCAAACTCCGCGATCCGCACGGTGGACAGGCCCAGCGCTTTCATCCGCGCTGCATCGGCCTCCCACGTGTCTTCGGGCCAGTGCTCGGGGTAGTAGCAGACGCCCAGACGCGGGTGGTTTTCAGGGTTGTACATGACAGAAGCTCTCCGACATTGAAGATGAAGCAGGGTCAGCCGGCGCGACCGCGCAAGCCGACAAGGAGCGGCGCGATCAGCAGCGGCGAGGCGCTGATGCCCAGTGCAGCCAGCGCCATTTGCTGATTGAAACCAGAAGCCGAGATGAGCGCGGATTGCAAGAGCAGAAAGACCACGAGAAAGACCAACAGCCCAACGGAGCGCCGGGTTTGACCCGATGCGCCCGGTCGCGGGCTCAGCAGAACGCTCGACGCCAGCACGGCGAAGGCGAACAGGGACAGGGCCGCTGTCGCGCGGCGGGTTAGTTCTTCCCCAGCGGCCGCGTCTCGGCTTGCCTGCCAGCGCTGGATCAGTCTGGGCGTGCTTGCTGTGTCTGCCAAAGCCTGTACGCGCGCTGGTGCGGTTATCCCACCGAACGAGAGGGGCAAGGCGACGGGTAAGGATGTCTGCGCAAACTGCAGGCTTGTGCCGGTCACGCCCTGACCTGAAACCTCTTTTACCTCGCCGCCGCGCAGTTCAAGCACTCCGTCGCCGTCTGGCGTCCGGGTCAAAGTGGCCGTGTCGGCGCGGAACAGGGTCGTGCTCTCGGCTTCGCTTTGATCGACGACCAGGACGTCCGAGAAGATCCCATCCGCAGCATGCCCGCCTATACGTACGGTCAGGCCGGGGCTTAGCGCGAAGGGCTGGTTGACCGGCACCGTTGCTCGCGCCAGCCCTTCATCCTGAGCCTGTGCGAACAGGGTGCGGTAGACGCTCTGGGTGCTCGGGATCAGGTTGCTGGATGCCACGATCAGACCCGCGCTGGCGAGCAGCGCCAGCCCGGCAACCCAACTCACATCTCGAAGCGGCGCGCGCCCTGCTGCGCGCAGCAACAGGGTCGTACCGCTGTCGTTTCGCTGCACACAAACCAGCACCACCGCCACGCCAAAGGCCAGCGGGGCCACCAGCTCTGCCATCTTCGGCACAATCGTCAGGATCATCAGGCCGAACCGGCTCAAACCAAGGCCCTGTTCCAGCGCATCATCGGTCAGCCGCGCGGCTTGGGAGAAGGTGGCGCTTAAGGCCACCACGAGCAGGATCAGACCAAAGGTCAGCGCCATCCGGCGCGCCATTTGCTGATCCAGCGCGTGCATCAGCTTGCCGCGCTCGCCGTGTCCCGACCGGAGGACACAGCCACCAGCCAGGCCGTCGGATGTGCCCGGCGCAGAGAGGCAGCAAAGTCGGCTTCTCGTCCGCGCTCGATCAGCGCCACGATGCAGCCGCCAAAGCCTGCGCCTGTGATCCGTGCGCCCAATGCACCCCGGCTCAGACAGGAGTCCACCAGCGCGTCCACTTCGCGAGTTGAGGTGCCAAAATCGCAGCTCAGTGAGCTGTGGCTTTCGGTCATCAAGCCGCCAAAGCCTTCGATTTCACCGGCCTTTAGCGCGTCGCGGGCAGCCAGAACGCGGGCGTTCTCGGTCACCACGTGTCGCGCGCGGGCTTGGGTTTTCCCTTCGAGCTTGGCAACCTGCTCCAGCGTTGCCGTGCGCAGGCTTGGCACCCCCAGTTGCGCGGCCGCCGCCTCACACTGACTGCGTCGCTCGTTATAGGCGCCGTCGGTCAGTTGTCGGGACAGACCCGAATGAATGGTGACAAAGCTGTGGGTGGTCGGCAGCGGTTCCAGTGTGGTTTCCAGCGTCATGGTGTCGAAAAACAACGCCGATCCAGGCTGTCCGGTGGACGATGCCATCTGGTCCATGAGCCCGCAGTTCACGCCGACGTAGGTATTCTCCGCCCGCTGCGCCAGCTTGGCCAGCGTCTGCGGTTCAAGCTCGATGCCAAAGGCTTCGCAGGCCGCGCGCAGGGTCGCGACCTGAAGCGCGGCGGAGGAGGAGACGCTCGCGCCCGTCGGCACCGTCGAGCCGATGGTCAGGTCCAAGCCGGAGGGCAGGGGCTGACCGCTGTGCTCGATCAGCGCTTGCAGCGCGCCGATCACGTAGTCCAGCCAGTCGCCAAAGGCCGGGGCCATCACGTCGCGCTCCAACTGCGCATCCATGTTCAGCGAGCGGGCGCGGACCCGCCTCGTGGTGTTGCGGCTGTAGGCGATAAAGGTGCCGATTTCCAGCGCGACCGGGAAGACAAAGCCGTCGTTGTAGTCCGTGTGATCGCCGATCAGGTTCACCCGCCCCGGCGCAAACACGCCGCCGATGGGCTCGATACTGAAGGCTTTGGCGTGAGCGAGGGCAAGGGATGCCGCCGTGATGCTGGTGTGGGATTGCTTAGCCATGGCTCAGAGCGACACCGCGCGCAGTTGTTCGGCGGCTTCTTCGGGAAGAACATCGACGAGATAAACGCCGGTGATCTGTTCCACTGAGGCGAGGAACTTGAACTTGTTCTCTCCGCGCTGCATGGGCCAGAGCTGGATATGCAAGGGCCAGCTTGCCTCGAAGCCCTTGGGCGGCAGCGCGCACCACATGACCAGCGGGGTCTTGCCACCAAAGAACCGATCCAGCCGCAACTGCGCCTGCTTCAGCGCTCGGGCGAAGTCGAGCAAGGCGTCGTCGCTCATCTCATCGGGCGCAGTAACGGGCTCCTTGGGCAGGACCCAGCACTCGTAGGGATAGCGGCCATATTCGGGGCAGAGCGTAACGGCGTGCGCGCTATCATCGACGACAAAGGCGGGATCAGGCGCGTGGACCAGCCGGGTCAGCGCCTGGTTCTCCATCTGCGCCCGGGCCTGCCGCTCGATCGCTGGAGGCAGGAAAGGGAAGGCGTAAATCTGGCCGTGCGGGTGGGGGAGAGTCACCCCGACGTGCGCGCCCCGGCTTTCAAAAGGCAGCACGTACTGCACTTCGGGCAGAGCCGACAGCGCCCGGTAGCGATCCGCCCACGCCTGCAACAGCAGCGCGATGTGATCGACCGACAAATCGTGCAGGGAGCCGTCGTCGTTGGTCGAGTAGACCACCACTTCGCAGACGCCTTTGGCCGCCGGTCGGTCATCGTCGCCCAGGCCGACCGCGTGCATGGCGAGGCCGGGCCAGCGGTTCTCGAACACGGCGACTTCAAAGTCCGTCACGGGGATCTCACCGGGGAACCCGTCCACCGCGACCGGTGCGAGCGGGTTGAAGTCCTTGGGCGGGTTCAGCGTCCGGGTGTTCCGTCCGGCATTGTAAGCAATCCACTCCCGACGCAACGGGTGCCAGCGCAGATGCGGGTTCGGTGCGTAGGGGCCTTCGACGTCATTCGTCACCTGATAAGCCCGCTCTTCCCGGCTGTAGAGATAGAGCGACCGTCCATCCAGTTTCTTGTGGTCGTGGCGGTGAAAGTCCATGCGGGCGGGTTCCGATTCTGGTTCAGGGTCGCGCGGACGCGTCTCCCCGCACCTTTCCGGCACGCCTGCACCCTGTCAAGCCAGCTTTGGGCCACCGCCTTCCGGGAATATCGCGCCCATATCTGCCCCCCGTTTCTAGTCCCGGCACTTACCAGGTCAGGCGATAGGTGATCCTGTGCTCATAGGGCGTGCGCGCCTTGAGTTCGATGCTGGGGAAGTTGGCGTGATTGGGGGCGTCGGGGTGGAGTTGTGGCTCCAGACAGACGGCCTCGGGCAGTCCTTCCACCGTGCCGGCATCCGGTGCTTGCGCAGGCGCGTCGAGCCCGCCTCCGGCGCGGGTGTAAACCTGCATCCCGGGCTTGTCGCTTTCTACCGTCAGGGTCCGTCCCAGCCGCGGAAAGCTCAGTCGGGCGTTGTGCGCGCGGGCTTCGGGGAGGACGAAATGCAGGTCATAGCTCTGCCGCGCCAAGTCCAGCGACGTCGGCTTGCTGAAGTCGGCGCCCACAGCGTCCCAGTCCGCAGTTTCGCCCGTGGGGATCTTGCTCTCATCCAGCGCCAGCGCGTGCGTCGCCGGGACTTCCAGCAGATGCCCCGCCAGCGCTTCACCGCCGCCGAGGTTCCAGTACGGATGATGGGTCATGTTCACCAGCGTGTCGCGGGTCGAGGTCATGCCCAGCGTCAGTTCCAGCGCGTCGCCCTCCTCGTTAAAGGCGTAGTGCGCGGTAAAGCGTCGGCGACCGGGGAAGCCGTCCGACCGGTGCGGGACTTCGAGTTCGGCGAGAATACCGCCCTTGTGAACCGACAAATGCCAGAAGCGATAGAGCGTTGAGCGCGCGCCCGAGTGCAGGCAGTTTTCGCCCTCGTTCGCGTCAAGCTTGAGCGTGCGCTTGCCCAGCGGTGCTTGCGCGCCCGCAATCCGGTTCGCCACCGGCCCGATCACCCCGCCCACAGCGTCTTCGCTGAGCAGGTAGTGCGCCGGGTGGCTGAAGCTCCAGGTCAGGGCATCGCCCCCGCCCGGCGTGGTGCCTTCGTTGTCGGGCAAATGCAGCGACAGCAGGCTCGCGCCGACTTCCCCGATCTCTGCGACCAAACCCAAGCGGGAAACAATCCGCCCTTTGGAGATGATGGCTCGCTTATAAGTGGTCCAGTCGAGGATCTCGGCAGCGGGTTCAAAGCGCGTCTTGGGCATGGGATGGAAAGTCCGAATTCGTGGCTGTCCTTTTGATATAGGGCGTCTGCGAGCGGTTTGAAACCGGGGAGGGAGCCGCTGGCGACCGGAATAGTTCTTTCGCCATCATACAAGTGTAAAATAACTGAAAACATTAGATATTTTTTGTAAATGCGAATCGATTCGGCGAATCTGACTTTCTAGTGATTTCCACTGAAAACATGCCCTTTTTCCAGCATTTTCAAGGCGGTACATCGCATAATGCGCGGGTGATCCATCGACTTCCCCCCTTTTGCGGCTCAAACGCGCAAATCGCTTGACCGTTGAGCCCCTGCTTTGCGATGCCCTAAGCAGCAGACCCGCATTACGGGTCACACGCTTTCATTATTCATTCCACTTCCCCCTGCACGCAGGTGGCGAGTGCACATTTCAAAATTCGGTCCTGCAGGCGAGGCGTCGGCGGATCACAAGCATCCCGGCATGGTTTTCGGGGCTGAACATTTGATGGAGTCATAGGACATGAAGTCGGTAGCCGACCTGATCGCCAACAAGAACGCGCTCATTAAGCGCGACAAGCGCGGCAAGATCACCGCCGCATCCCTCACCGCTGCAGGCGCCGCTGTACTCGCCGCCGCTCAGGCTGAAGCCCAGGGCGTTGAAGGCTTCGAGGATATCACCTCCTCCGTTATTACCTTTGAGCGCATCGGCAACGGCCAAGTCGAATTCGAACTGGAAAACGGCCAGCGCTTTATCGCCAATGAAGGCCAGTACATCATCGACGGCAGCGAGATCCTCGTTTCCAACGAGCTGGTGACGATCGTCGGCGGCGCGGGCATGAACCCCACCGTGATCGCCGTCGCGGTCGCAGGCGCGGCCTTGCTTGCCGGTATCCTGATCCTCGCACTCAACAACGATGACGACGACGACAGCACCACAACCCCAACACCGACGCCGGAACCGGCGGGGAACAGCTATTCTGTCACCAGTGATGCCACCACGGCGGTCACGGGCACGACGGCAGCGGATACCTTCACGGTCACCAACCAGACCTATTCCCCCGGCCTGACCATCGATGGCGGCAGTGGGACGGACCGAGTGACCCTCAGCGGTGTTGCGACCGAAAGCAACGGCATCGACTTGAGCGCTCAGAACATCGAGCTGACCGG
>CBFHUI010000039.1:0-22727 GCA_965658725.1 Alphaproteobacteria bacterium
GCGCTTTGCATCGGCGGAAAGGTTGTCTCCCAAGGCGGCGACAAGCGGCTTTGCACCACAGGGCAAGCGCAGCAGCCGATTGATCCCGGTGACATTTGTAAGGATGTGGCCAAGCTTGAGCCCGGTGAGCGGGTTTGGAAGCGGGGTAACGTTTACAAAAAAGCGGATGGCCGATGCTTCAAATCTGTGAAATGTGAAGGCGAACTACAGCAGTCTACCGGTGACGCTTTCATCTGTAAGGCACCCGTTTTGAACCTGTGTTCCGGTACTTTGGAGCTCAAACCCGGTGTGCAGGTTTGGAAGCTTTCACCGACCATGTGGAAAACGCGGAACAGCACGGTTTGTTATCGTGCGGTTAAGTGTGAAACCGGCTCGACGCTGACCTTCCTCTCTGGCGACACCCACTACTGTAAGCCCGATGCTTCCCCGTGTAAGGGAACGCTCGAACTGCAGTTGAACGACGAAGCGCTGAAGAAGGGGACCAATCACTGGCAAACCGCGGGTTCGACCAAGAAGTACTGCAATGTCGAGTGTTCGCCGGGAACCAAGCTCTTTCACAAAGGCGGGGAGGTCTACACCTGTAAAGCTGAGCTGAGCTGTCAGGATATCTCGAACAAGTACGGCGCGAGCTTCCACAACGGTTGGGGTACAACCCCGCAGCCAATCCGTAATCTCTACATGGCGCTGGCTTGTCAGACCTGTAAGCCGGGCGATCAGAAGGGCGCGGACGGCAAGTGTTTCACGCCAGAAACGTGCAGCGGCACGGCCAAGCTGAAGATCAACCAGAGTGCGGGCAAGACCACGCAGAACAACTGGAAGATTGGTGGCAAGACTTACTGTGCAGTCGAGTGTTCCGACGGCACGAAGCTGACCCTCAAGAGTGGCAACACCTACACGTGTCAGTCACAGCTGAGCTGTCAGGACATCTCGAACAAGTACGGGGTGAGCCATGGCAACGGCTGGGGTAAGTCGACCCACCCGATCCGTGAGATTTGGGTCGTTCAAGGCTGTCAGACCTGTAAGCCGGGCGACAAGAAAGGCGCGGATGGCAAGTGTACGACACCGCCAACATGTCAGGGCACCGGATACCTGAAGCTCAATGAGGAGATCTGGAAGAAGGCTTCCAACATGTGGAAGACCAAGGACGGATCGAAGATCTACTGTGACGTGAAGTGTCCAGCGGGCACGCAGCTGACGCACAAGGGCGGTGACACGCACTTCTGTAAGTCACAGCTGAGCTGTCAGGACATCTCGAACAAGTACGGTTCCAGCTACTACAACGGCTGGGGTACGACGCCGGAGCCTGTTCGGTCGATCTGGATTGCTCAGAAGTGTCAGACCTGTAAGCCGGGCGACAAGAAGAAGGCCAACGGTCACTGCTACACGCCGCCGAAGTGTGAAGGCACCGGATACCTGAAGCTCAATGAGGAGATCTGGAAGAAGGCTTCCAACATGTGGAAGACCAAGGATGGATCGAAGATCTACTGCGACGTGAAGTGTCCAGCGGGTTCGAAGCTGACGCATGTCAGTGGTGACACCCACGTGTGTAAGCCGGAGCCCTCCAAGTGCCTTGTGGACATCCACTTGAAGCCGGGCCAGGAAATCTGGAAGAAAGCGCACAACATGTGGAAGCCGAAGAACTCGGACCGCTGTTACCAAAAGGCTATTTGTACCGAAGGCTCTGTCCTGACGCACAAGAGCGGTGACACGCACTACTGCAAGCCCGGTGGTCAGGCGGATCAGTGCAAGGGCACGCACCGTTCACTGCCTGGCGGCGCGAAGAAGGTAGGCAATCAGGGTGCGACCATCCGGATTGATCGCCCTTCTTGGGTCTTCTACGGGATCGGCGGTTGTTACAACAAGCGTGACTTCCCTGCTGGCAAGCAGTTCGCTTGTAACGACAGCGTATTCGGCGATCCCTTGCGTGGTTCGTTCAAGGCCTGCTACGTCATGACCAAGGAAGCCGGTTTCCGGCTAACTCGCGAAACAGAAAAGGGGCAGCAGGCGCTGCCCCTTTTTTTGTGACAGACCGATCAGGACGGGAATGCCAATTCAACCGCTGCGTTGCAGCGACCATCTGCTAAGGTGTGGCTATGGTTTGATTCGTGGTGAGGTGAAATGACGGACTTTATCCCTGCGCATAAGCAGCCTTTGGATGAAGAAACACGCGCGCGGTTGGTTGCCGGGGAGTCGCGTCACCCGATGACGGTGATCGAACGCCTGTCCATGCCCCTGCGCCCTGCGCCTTCAGATCAGGCCCCGCCGGGCGATCTGGGCGCTTTCTTTTGGCACTTTGCCAAGCAGATCAAAGGGCCTTTGGCGTTGGCGCTGTTCTTCAAGGTGCTGGAGGTGGGAGCGGATCTCATGATCCCCATCGCGCTGGGGTACTTTGTCGACATCTTTGCCACGCCGGGGATCGAGACCATGGACGACCGCCTGGCGCTTCTGCAGGATCGCTTGCCCATTCTGCTGATGCTGCTGGGATTCTTCCTGTTTTTTCGCCCGCTGGCAATCATTGGCAAGACCGCCATTGTCGAGCTGGGGCTGATGGGCGGATTTGGCAACTTCATCCGCTGGCAGTCGCATCGCCATATCCTTGGGCAAGATATCTCTTTCTTTTCCAACGATTTTGCCGGACGGATCGCCAATCGGGTGATGCAGACGGGGATCTCCTTGCGGGAAGTGATCCTGACCTCGCTGGATGGGATCCTCTATGGCTTCATCTACCTGCTCGGGTCGATCTTGATCCTCGCCTTTACCTCCCTCTGGCTGGCGCTGCCGTTGCTGGTGTGGACGGTGGTCTACCTGAGCATGATCGTCTACTTCATGCCGCGCATTCAGCGCGCATCCGAGGCACACTCGGAGCTGCGATCGGAAGTGACAGGCCGGATCGTCGACAGCTACACCAACATCCAAACCGTCAAGCTGTTCGCCAATAAAGGGCTCGAAGACGCCAACGTGGCTGAGTCCATTGATGACTTTAACTTCGGCTGGATCCAGGTCATGCGCCGGTCAGTGACCATGTCGTCGCTGCTCATCATCATCAACGGCCTGCTCGTTGTCAGCACCGCAACGCTCAGCCTATGGCTGTGGTTGGGTGGAAGCACGTCGGCGGGGACGATCGCGACAGCGCTGCCGTTGGTGTCCACGCTGACGTGGTTTTCCGGGATGATGCTGTGGCTGTTGGGGCATATCTTCGAGAGTGCTGGCTCTGTTTCTGAAGGCCGCCAGTCAATCGCCGTGCCGCACACCATCGTTGATCGCCCCGGCGCGCAGCCGCTGACCGTGCCCGAAGGCGCGATTTCCTATGACGCTGTGTCCTTCAACTACGGCAAAGAGCGCAGCGTCATCGAAGGGCTGAACCTCAGCATCAAGCCGGGTGAAAAGATCGGCTTGATTGGCCATTCCGGGGCCGGAAAGTCCACCATCGTCAACCTGCTTCTGCGCTTCTACGACGTCGATGCCGGGGCCATTCGGATCGATGGGCAGGCCATCAGCGAGGTGCAGCAAGACAGCCTGCGGAACGCCATCGCCATGGTGACGCAGGACACCAGCCTGCTGCACCGCTCCATTCGCGACAACATCCGCTATGGCAAGCCCAATGCGACAGAGGAAGAGCTCATCCAAGCTGCCAAGCAGGCGCAGGCATGGGATTTCATCGTAGACCTCGAAGACAACAAGGGCCGCAAGGCCATGGATGCTCACGTCGGCGAACGCGGGGTCAAGTTGTCGGGCGGGCAGCGACAACGCATCGCGCTCGCGCGGGTGATACTCAAGAACGCGCCGATACTGATTCTGGACGAGGCGACCTCTGCGTTGGATTCTGAAGTCGAGCACGCCATTCAGGAGCAACTGCTTGGCCTGATGACCGGCAAAACCGTGATTGCCATCGCGCACCGGCTCTCCACCATCGCCCGCCTCGACCGGCTGGTGGTGATGGAAGACGGCAAGATCGTCGAGCAAGGCACGCATCAGGAATTGCTGGCCAATGACGGGGTCTATGCGCGCCTTTGGTCGCTGCAGTCCGGGGGCTTCCTACCAACCGCTGAAACCCCGGCTGACGACTACTAAGGGGGTAGTTGGGGGCCTCGCGAGGCCTTGCAGAACGCCCTTGGGCTCCACTTTTTGAGACTGGTAGGACCAAAAGGCCGATTTCTCCCATTTATGGGACCGGATGCCCTGCAAGGCAGGGAAGTCCCTCTGGCGGTCGCTGAATCGTGTTTTCGCCCTGCGCGCATCCATCGAAATCGTGATTACCCCGGAAACGAATAGTTTATTTCCGGAGTGCACGTGAGCAACACTGTGAGTATAGTGTGAGCAGGGAGAGGAGCATTAGTCGGCGTTAGTATTGTTTCGCGTTGGCTGTAGACCCCTCTCTTCATCGGGTCTTTGGGTCCAAAGCGCCCGATCGTTCACAGCCTTTTTCGTACACGGTCTGAATACCGTGTATTTTTGGGAGGAAACTATGAAAAAGCTGATTCTCGCTAGCGTTGCTGCGCTGGCGTTTGGCGCTACTGCGCACGCTGAAGGCCAACTCGTAATCGCGTCCAACGCGTCCGATGCTGCGCCGAAGGCTGCTCTCGAAGAAGTCGTTGCAATGTTCGAAGCTGCTAACCCAGACATCGAAGTAACGATCAACACCACCGAGCACGAAGCATACAAGACCGCTATCCGTAACTTCCTGGTTGCTGATGAAGGTCCAGACGTAGGCATGTGGTTCGCTGGTAACCGTATGGCTGGCTTCGTTGAGAACGGTCTGTTCGCCGACATCTCTGATGTATGGGCTGACAACGGCCTGCTCGACGCCATGGCTTCGACGGCTGCTTCCGTTACCTTTGACGGCGCACAGTACGGCCTGCCTTACGCTTTCTACCAGTGGGGCGTATACGCGCGCGCTGACATCATGGAAGCAAACGGCATCACCGCACCTGACACCTACGACGGTCTGCTGGCTGCTTGTGAGCAGCTGAGCGCTGCTGGCATCACGCCATTCACCATCGGTACCAAGTACCTGTGGACTGCTGCTGGCTGGTTCGACTACCTGAACATGCGGACCAACGGCCTCGAGTACCACATCGACCTGATGCTGGGTAAGATCGCTTACACCGACGACGGTGTGCGCGCGACCTTCGCTAACTGGGCTCGCGCAATCGACGCTGGCTGTTTCATCGAAGGCCACCAGAACATGTCTTGGCAGGAAGCTCAGGCTCCTCTGATCAATGGCGAAGCAGCAATGTACGTCATGGGTAACTTCCTCATCGGTAACCTGCCAGAGGAAACCCGCGAGCAGATGACCTTCTTCCAGTTCCCGGACATCGACGCCTCCATCCCACGCGGTGAAGACGCTCCAACCGATCTGTACTTCATACCGTCCAACGCTCAGAACATCGAAAACGCCAAGAAGTTCCTGGCATTCGCTGGCTCTGCTGAAGCGCTGAACGCTGTACAGACCGCAACTGGCATGCTGTCTCCACACTCCGGCTCCGAAGCGCCAACCGATCGCTTCATGAAAGCTGGTGCTGAGATGCTCGCTCGTTCCGTTACGGCTCAGTTCTACGACCGTGACACGACCCCAGAAATGGCGTCTGCTGGCATGAAGGGCATGGTTGAATTCATGCTCGACCCATCCGCGATCGACGACATCCTGGAAGACCTCGAAGACGCTCGTGAAGAGATCTTCGGCGCTCTCTAAGGTCTAAAAGCCTTTGTGACGGTCGGCTTGTCCAACCGTCACGGAAGCCCCGGCAGAGCGATCTGCCGGGGCTTTTTTTTGTGTTCTCGCCGACGGCTGGCGCGACATGCGCGCCGCCCTTGACGCACCCTGCAAATCTGCTCGACTAAGCGCGGGTCAAACACCCCCGCCCACTGAGACCGATCAAGACTGGAACTGACATGGTACTGGAAGCCGCCGCAAGCCCTGCAATCCCCCGCGTGACACTCGACGGCATGGCGGGCGAAATTAGCTCGCTGATCGTTGGTTGCGATAATCAGGATACGCTCGAAGGCGGCTCTGTGATTTGGGACGCCTGGTGGGAGGCTGGGGGTAACGCCTTCGATACCGCCTTCGTCTACGGCCGTGGCTTGCACGAGCAGGTGCTGGGGCAGTGGATGCGCGCGCGGGGCGTGGCTGAGGAAGCGCGGGTCATCGTAAAGGGCGCCCATACGCCCCACTGTGTGCCCGACGCCATTGGCGAACAGCTCGCCATTTCCTTAGACCGCCTGCAGCTCAACCACGCGCCTGTCTACATCATGCACCGTGATAACCCTGACGTGCCGGTTGGCGAGTTCGTTGATGCGCTCAACGCGCTGCATGACAAGGGCCTCATCGGCGCCTTTGGCGGGTCCAACTGGTCGGTGCAACGCTTTGCCGAAGCCAAGACTTACGCCGAGGCCAAGGGCCTGCGCCCGCTCAGTATCCTGAACAATAACCTGTCGCTTGCGGTGATGGAGCGGCCGGTCTGGGCCGGGTGCATCACCTCCAACCAGCCCGAGGCGCTGGCTTTCCTGCGCGAGACGGGGGCGACGCACGTGTCGTGGTCCTCGCAGGCGCGCGGCTATTTCCTGCGCCGGGGAGAGCGGACCGAGCTGCCGGAAGACACCGCGCCGGACACGTGTTTTGACTCCAGCGACAACGCCGAGCGCCTGCGACGCGCGGAGCAGCTGGCAGCGGATAAAGGCGTGCATGCCCACAACATCGCAACCGCGTGGGTGCTGGGGCAGAGCTTTCCATCACTGGCGCTGATCGGTCCTCGGACGGTGGGGGAGATCACTTCTACTTTGCCCGCACTGAGCCTTGAGCTGAGCGCTGAAGAGCTGGCTTGGCTTAATCTCGAATAGCGCAAACGATCTGCCATGAGAAACGAAGGCCCGGCGCGCGTGACAGCGTGCCGGGCCTTCTTTCGTGCCGGATTGTTTGAGGGGCGGTGGCCCAAGACTAACCCTTCTGCGCGCCCAATGTCAGGCCGGAGACGAACTGACGCTGGAGGAAGAAGAAGAACAGCAGCGGCGGCATCGCCACGATAATGGAACCGCCCGCCATGACGTTCCACTGGTTCTGCCACTGACCCGAGGCGAGGTTCACCAACTGGTTCGGAACCAACATCAGATCGCCTTGTGTGAGTACCAATGACCAGTAGAAGTCGTTCCAGACAAAGGTAAAGATCAGCAGGCCCAATGCCGCCAGTGCCGGCCGGAGCAGGGGCAGGATGATTTTGGAAAAGACCTGAAACTCATTGGCTCCCTCCATCCGCGCTGCTTCGATCAACTCCGTCGGCAGGGCGGCGATAAAGTTCCGCATGAAGAACACGCAGAACCCGGTCTGGAACGCCCCGTGGAAGATGATCAGCGCCCACAGCGAGTTGTAGGGCGACCAGTCGCCAAAGCCGAGATCCTGCATCATCCGCAGAACGGGGAAGGTCAGCACCTGAAACGGGACAAAGTTACCCGCCACAAACAGCGCGAACAGCCAGGTCCGCCCGAGGAAGCGGTGCTTGGCCAGCACATAGCCCGCAATCGTTGCAAAGCCCACGGCGATGCACACCACCGGGATCACGACCAGGAAGCTGTAAACCATGGACCACCAGAACGGCACGTTGCCCAGAATGGTCATGAAGCCTTCAGGCATCAGCGGCGCGGGCATGGTGAACTTGGCACCTTGTTCGGCGTTGATCTGAATGTTGGACTTCAGCGCGGTCAGCAGCAGCAGCATGATCGGCGTCAGCCAAATGATGGTCACGGCGATGGCGCAGGACCAGTAGAAAACGCGCGCGCCTGGACGCCAGGTATTCTCAGGACTTGGATACATCGTTTAGCCCTCCCTCAATCGTCCGCTTGGCGGATCATGTTGGTTACAAAGAAGACGATGAAGACGAGCATAATCAGGAACAGTAGCACTGAAATGGTCGCGCCATAGCCGTAGTTGCCGCCGTTCTCGCCGAAGCCCACTTCGTACATCAATCGGGCCATAACTTCCGATTTCTGGCCCCCCACCGTCATCACGTGCACAAGGTCAAAGGATCGCAAGGCCCCGATTGTGGTGACGACCACGCAGATAAAGGTCGCAGGCCAGAGTTGGGGCAAGACGATCTTACGGAACAGGGTAAAGCCCTCTGCGCCGTCGAGCTTTCCTGCCTCGATCAACTCGGCATTAATCGCGGTCAGTCCGGCGAGATAGATGATCACGCAATAGGCGATTTGCGGGTACCAAGCAGCGATGATGATGCCGATATTCGACCACCCGTTGGTCCCCAGAATACCGTCCTTGCCCCATCCAACCATGTTGAAGAACCACATGAGCGGAGAGCCATCGGCGGTGTTGTAGAAGAACTGAAAAAGGAAGGCGATAACCGTCGGTGAAAGCACGAAGGGGAAGAAGAACATCGGCTTCATCAATCGGGTCACAACATGACTTTGATTGAGCAGCACCGCCAGCGCGAGCCCTATCGGGATCGCCACTTGGAACAAAACAAGCCAGATGACGTTGTTCAGCAGCGCTTCAGCGGGATCGGTCAGGCGCGGATACTTGGGCTTGGCCTTTTCACGCTCTTTCTCCGTTTTGGTCGGGTTGAGGTACTGGAATGTCACCAGTTTGCCGACTTCCTTGCCCAGTCGTTCAATGTTGCGCGGGGTTTTGGCGAAGAAGCGCTCGTAGTTTGCCAGTCCGACAAACTCCATCTTCTGCACCCGCCGGCACTTTTCCCCATCGGCGAGGTCCACGATCTCTCGACCGTCGGCACAGATCATGCGATCCGCCCGAACGTCGTGAAGACTCATCCATGTTGACCCGGCAATGGGGTAGAGAACAAAGATGCCAAAGAGCAAAAAGGCAGGCGCAAGGAACAGGATGCGGGACGGTCCATAGCGGACCAACCGGCCTACGGTCAGCGCAAAGACGATGGTTGCGGCGATCAGCACCATCAACCAAATCGTCAGCCCTGTCGGGCCAATCGCATCCCAAATACCACCAAAGAAAGTCATAAGTCGCTTGAGCCTCCCATCTCTCGCAAGGTAGCGCAGGTGACCACGCCAGCTTGCTGCTGTCTAGGGCGGTCAGGGCGACAAACTTCCTGAATCCTTTGGCGAAAATAGTAAGAACCAAGGTGCATTTTCTTAAACAGGAAAACTTAAGGAGAATAAGTGCCTAATCGCTAATGGATGAGCTATTGGGCGCCCTTCATCTGGCGCGCGGCCCGGACCATGCTAGGGCTTGGGACCTGCACCCAAACATGCAAAGTGGACCATGCTGCCAAACCTGCGAACAGCCCGATCGGCAGCGCGCTGATCATGAACATAACAATGATCAACAGGCTGGGCCGCCCGTCGGCCGTTCCCATCTCCGCAATCAGAGCCGCTAGCGCCTCGTCTCCCAACCACAACCTCACATCGATCGAAAAGATCGCCCCAATCACCCCCAGCGACACAGCGGGCAAGACGTAAGAGATCAGGTTTGGAGGGGCCAGTCGCCAGATCAGAAGCAGCAGCGGAAAGGTTGCCAGCGGGTAGAAGGGCAACTCATAACGCAGGTATGATTGCAGTCCAAAGATCGACGTGTAGTCAGGGAAAATCACGCGCTGCACGATCAGAAACCCCAGCAGCGAGCCAATTGCCGCTGTAAAACTTGCCAGAATAATGCCCCGTAACAGCCGGATGAGAAGGTGGAAGTAACTCGTCACGCGCGCCAATTCATTCGATTTGACCGTAAAATTAGGGCCAGAAAGAACAAAAGTCCTTATCCAAAGTCGTAATGACTATTGTAATATATTTTAAAAAGATATCCAGCGTTAATTTTTTTCAGTCAGTGCGAACAATTGAGCCTTGGCGTTCGAAAATCGGGCAGATATCCGGCGTGCTCGCCCAAATTTAGGGCTTTGCCGCGCCTTTCAGTTGTTTCCTGCACAATCCCATGGCACCGTCACCTTCGCAAAAATCTGAGGAGGGGTTCAGGACAGCCGTCGTGGACCGCTCATCACCCAAAAATCAGGGAGGAATGCCTCATGAAAAAGTTTGCACTTGTCGCGGCTTCCGCACTTGCAACCGTTGCTGTCAGCACGGCGCACGCGCAGGAAGTTCGCGTTCTCAACTGGTCGGATTACATCGACGAAGACCTTCTGGGTCAGTTTGAAGAAGAGACCGGCATCAAGATCACCTACGACGTGTTTGACTCCAACGAAGTGCTTGAAGCCAAGCTGCTTGCTGGTAACTCCGGCTATGACGTTGTGGTTCCATCGGCGTCCTTCCTCGCCCGTCAGATTCAGGCTGGCGTGTTCCAGAAGCTCGATCAGAGCAAGCTGCCAAACAGCGTTCACCTCTGGGATGAGATCAAAGAAGCGACCGCCATGTCCGATCCGGGCAACGCTTACTCCATTAACTACATGTGGGGCACCACGGGTATTGGTGTGAACACTGGTGAAGTTGCGGCGCGTCTGGGTGAAGACTACGGCTCCTCTTGGGATCTGATCTTCGACGTGGACAAGATTTCCAAGCTCTCCGATTGCGGCGTGCACATTCTCGACGCTCCAACGGAAGTCATTCCGGCTGCGATGAACTACCTCGGCCTGGACCCAACCAGCCAGGATCCCGACGACATCGAAGCGGGTGGTAAGCTGCTTGAGACCATCCGTCCTTACGTGACCAAGTTCCACAGCTCCGAATACATCGACGCTCTGGCGAATGGTGAAATCTGTCTGGCGCTGGGTTGGTCCGGTGACGTCTTCATCGCGCTCTACGAAGCCCTCGATGCTGACGCTGGTATCGAGATCGAGTACATCGTACCGGACGAAGGCGCGCTGATGTGGTTTGACCAGATGGCGATCCCTGCGGACGCTGCGAACGTTGAAGAAGCGCACACTTTCCTCAACTTCATCATGGACCCTGAGAACATCGCCGCTGCCACCAACTACGTGTACTACGCAAACGGCAACCTGACGTCTCAGCCGCTGCTTGAGTCGGACGTGATCGACGATCCTGCGATCTACCCACCAGCAGCGACTCAAGAGTCTCTGTACGTTCTCCAGCCCTACCCACCTCGCATTCAGCGCGTCGTGACCCGGACCTGGACCCGCGTGGTCACCGGCCAGTAGGGGCCGCAACGACGCGTTCAGCGTAAAAAGGCCCCCTCCCAGCGCCCACGTGCGGGGAGGGGGTTTCTCTTTTGACGGAGAGGGTTCCGTGACTCAACAAGACAAACTGATTTCCCCCGCACCAACCACGGGCTTTGCACCGTGGACCAAGTCGGGCGAGGCGCCTTTGGTGCAGTTCCGCAACGTCACCAAGCGTTTTGGCACCTTCGTTGCGGTCGATAACGTCAACCTGAGCATCTACCAGCGGGAGTTCTTCGCACTTCTGGGGCCCAGTGGCTGCGGTAAGACCACGCTGATGCGCATGCTCGCGGGGTTTGAAACGCCGACCAGCGGAGAGATCATCGTTGACGGCAAGAACATCGTGGATGTCGCGCCGGACAAGCGCCCGATCAACATGATGTTCCAGTCTTACGCTCTGTTCCCGCACATGACGGTCGAGCAGAATGTTGCCTTTGGCCTGCACCGCGCGGGCGGCGCTGCGAAGTCCGAGATTGAGGACCGTACCGCGCGCATGCTCAAGCTGGTGCAGCTTGAGCCCTTTGCCAAGCGTAAGCCCAATCAGCTCTCTGGCGGTCAGAAGCAGCGTGTGGCGCTGGCCCGTGCGCTGGCCCGGTCCCCGAAAATCCTTTTGCTCGACGAGCCGCTCGCCGCACTGGACAAGAAGCTGCGCGAGCAAACCCAGTTTGAGCTGATGAACATTCAGGAAGAGCTCGGCCTCACCTTCCTCATCGTCACCCACGATCAGCAGGAGGCGATGACCGTCTCCAGCCGGATTGGCGTGATGCGCGCGGGGCAGTTGCAGCAGATCGGCACGCCGGGCGAAGTCTATGAATATCCCAACAGCGGTTTCGTCGCCGACTTCATCGGCGATACCTCGCTGTTCGAGATCGAAGTGACGGGGCAGGAGGGAGAGTTCACCACGGCCAAGTGGCAGGGGTCGAACGAGCCGGTTTACCTGCGCGCACTCGACGACGCCCCGGTCGATCCTGCGGTGAAGTTCCTCTCCCTGCGCCCGGAAAAGGTGACTGTGAGCGTGGAGCGGCCCGAAGACATGCCCAACGCCTTTCAGGGCAAGGTCGTAGACATCGCCTATAGCGGCAGTCAGTCGGTGTATCATGTCGAGCTGGCGCCCGGCGTGGTGATCAAAGCGCTCGACACCAATCGCTTGCGGCTGGTCTCCAGTACCATCACTTGGCAGGACAATGTTTGGGTGAGCTGGCGTGCCCGTTCGGGCGTGACCTTCGGCTCATGAGTGGGGTCGTGCGCGGGCTGACACGGCGTCTGCCCATCCTTATCCCTTTTGTCTGGCTGCTGGTTTTCTTCCTGACCCCGTTTTTCATCGTGCTGCAGATCTCTTTCGCAGAGTTCCAGTACGGCCAGCCGCCCTATGTTCCGAACTTCCGCAAGGTGGCGGGGCTGGGGGACTTTATCGACCAGCTGCAGATGATGACCGTCTACAGTTACGAGATCTTGTTTAGTGACAGTCTCTACTGGAAAGCCTTCCTGTCTTCACTGCGGATCGCAGCGGTCGCCACGTTCTTTGCGCTGCTGATCGGTTACCCGCTGGCCTTCGCCATGTCGCGTGCACCACGGAGCCTGCAGCCGATCCTGTTGATGGCTGTGATCCTGCCATTCTGGACCTCCTACCTGATCCGAATTTACGCGTGGAAAGCCATTCTGCAGAAGAACGGCTTCCTAAATAACGTGCTGATGAAGTTGAGCGTGATCTCAGAGCCCCTGACCCTGCTCAGCACACCCTTCGCGGTCTATCTGGGGATCATTTACACCTATCTCCCGTTCATGGTGCTGCCGGTCTATTCCAGCCTTGAAAAGATCGACCCGAGCTATAACGAAGCCGCCCGTGATCTGGGGGCTAGCGGTTTCACGGCCTTTTGGCGGGTAACGGTGCCGCTGTCGCTGCCCGGTGTGATCGCAGGATGTTTCCTCGTGTTCATCCCCGCCATGGGCGAGTGGGTGATCCCGGACCTGCTGGGCGGTTCAGGGACGCTGATGATCGGCAAGCAACTCGCAACCGAGCTGTTTAACAACAACGACTGGCCCGTCGCCGCAGCCGTCGCTGTGTGCATGATCGTGGTGCTGATTGTGCCGATCGTGATTTTCCAGCGCGTGCAGGAGCGGGATCAGCTCCGCCGGCAGGAGGGTTAAGCCATGGGACGCTTTTCACCGTTTAACGCCGTTGCGCTGACCTTTGGGTTTGCCTTCCTCTACCTGCCGATCATGCTGCTTGTGATCTATTCGTTTAACGAAAATGATCTGGTCACGGTCTGGACCGGCTTTTCATTTAAGTGGTACGGCGAGATGTTCGCCAATCGCGGCTTCCGCGATGCTGCCTGGGTGACAATCAGAGTCGCGCTCATCTCCTCGACCGTAGCAACGGCCATGGGCATTCTAGCGGCTGTCACGCTGGTGCGGGCGCGGGTGTTCTTTGGCCGCACGCTGTTCACCGGCATGGTTTACACCCCGCTGGTCATGCCTGAGGTCATCACCGGGATTTCGCTGCTGCTGTTCTTCGTGAACTTCAACATCGACCGGGGGATGGAGACGCTGATCATCGCGCACATCACCTTCACAATGGCGTTTGCCACCGTGGTGATATCCTCGCGCCTGATCGACTTTGACATGAGCCTCGAAGAGGCAGCCATGGATCTGGGATGCGGGCGGTTCGAAGCCTTTCTCCGAGTAACATTGCCAAATATAGCCCCTGCGGTTGCCGCTGCGTGGTTCCTGTCGCTGGCCTTGTCGCTGGACGACGTGGTGGTGAGCCAGTTCGTCAACGGCCCCGGCTCGACCACGCTGCCGATCAAGGTGCTGTCGTCGGTCAGGCTTGGCGTCTCGCCGGAGATCAACGCCCTGAGCGCCACGCTGATCGGCATGGTCACCAGCGCCGTCATCATCGCCACCATCATCCAAAAAACCCGCGCGGTGCGGGAGGGCTAGTCCGCCGCCTGTTCACAAGCAGGCGCCGCGTGCTAAGCCCGCAGACAGGGAAAGCAACCGAAAGGGGCGAACGTGTCCGGTTCAGAGTTTGACTACGTGATTGTCGGGAGTGGCTCGGCGGGGTCGATTATGGCGGCGCGTTTGACCGAAGACCCGTCGGTCAGCGTTGCCCTGTTGGAATTTGGCGGGTCGGATCGGTCGATCTTTGTGCAGATGCCAACTGCGCTGTCGATCCCGATGACACAGGACAAGTACAACTGGGGCTACTGGTCGGACCCGGAGCCGGGGCTGGATGGCCGCGTGATGGATTGTCCACGCGGCAAGGTGCTCGGCGGTTCTTCTTCGATCAACGGCATGGCCTTTGTGCGCGGTTGTGCGGGGGATCTGAATCAGTGGGAAGAAGCGGGCGCGGAAGGCTGGAACTACGCCAGCCTGCTGCCCTACTACCGCCGCTTGGAGTCCACGGCTTGGGGCGAAGACGCCTATCGCGGTCGTGGGGGTGAAGTGGGGGTTGGTAACGGCAATAACCGCCAGCTCAACCCCCTCTATGACGCTTTCATTCAAGCGGGCGCGCAAGCGGGATACCCCGTCACCGAGGACTACAACGGCTACCAGCAAGAGGGCTTCTCGCCCATGCAGATGAACGTTGCCGGTGGGCGGCGTCAGTCCACGGCCAACGCTTTTCTTGCGCCAGCCCGCAAGCGGCCGAACCTTAAGATCATCACCGGCGTGATGGCGCAGCGCGTGCTGCTCGATGGCACAAGGGCAACCGGCGTGGAACTGACGCGCGAGGGTAAGACCGCGCAGGTCATGGCCCGGCGCGAAGTCATCCTTGCCGCTGGCTCCATCGGCTCGCCGACCCTGCTCCAGCGCTCGGGCATCGGACCGGCGCAAGTGCTCAAGGACGCGGGCGTCGCGCCGGTGGTCGATCTGCCCGGTGTCGGCGCGAACCTGCAGGATCATCTGGAGGTCTACTTCCAGTATCGCTGTACAAAGCCAATCACGCTCAACGGTCGATTGAACCCCATCAGCAAGGCGTGGATCGGGGCGCGGTGGATGCTGACCAAGACCGGTCTGGGTGCAACCAATCACTTTGAATCCTGCGCCTTTATCCGCTCTGACAAGGGCGTGCAGTGGCCGGATATTCAATACCACTTCCTGCCCGCCGCCATGCGCTATGATGGCCGGGCCGCCTTTGACGGGCACGGCTTCCAAGTCCATGTCGGCCCAAACAAGCCCCACAGTCGAGGCCGCGTGGCGATCAAGTCGCCGCAGGCCGAAGACGCGCCGAGCATCCTGTTCAACTACCTCAGCGACGAGCGAGACGTGCAGGATTGGCGCAAGGCGATCCGCCTGACCCGCGAGATCTTGCAGCAAGACGCGCTCGCTGAGTTCCGGGGCGACGAGATCCAGCCCGGCTTCCATATCGAAAGTGACGAGGCCATTGACCAGTGGGTGCGCGAGAACGTGGAGAGTGCCTATCACCCTTCCTGCACTTGCAAGATGGGTCGGGACGATGACCCCATGGCGGTGCTCGATCGGGAGTGTCGTGTGCGGGGTGTCGAGAGCTTGCGTGTTGCCGACAGTTCGATTTTCCCCGTCATCACCAACGGCAATCTCAATGCGCCGTCGATGATGGTGGGCGAGCGGGCGTCTGATTTGATCGCCGGGAAAGACCCTCTGCCGCCGAGCAACGCACCGGCTTGGTTTGACCCGGAGTGGGAGACCCGGCAGCGGGTTGGGGCCTAAGTCAGCCCCAGTATCCTTAACCCACGGCCTCCGCCGCCGCGACGGCTGCGCTGAGTTCGCCGATCAGCAAGCCTGCGTCTTCGACCCCGACCGAGAGGCGGAAGAACCCTTCGGTAATCCCCAGCGCCGCGCGCCCCTCTTCGGTTAAACCCCGGTGAGAGCTCGAAGCCGGGTGGGAGAGGGTGGTGCCGATGTCGCCCAGTGTCGGGGCAAAAGGGATCTCCCCGGCTGCACGGATAAAGGCGTTGGCCTGTGCCCGGCCGCCTTGAATGCGAAAGCTCACCATGTTCCCCGGATTGTCGCCCAGCAGAGCCTGCGCGCGCGCTGCATCGGGGTGATCGGCGCGGCCGGGGTAGAGCACAGCATCGATCCCGGCCAGCCCGGTGAGGTGGTCGGCGATCCGTCGCGCATTCTCCTGCGCCCGCTCAAACCGCAGATCAAAGGAATGCAGCCCACGCTCGGCCATCCAGCAATCCCACGGCGAGGGCGTCAGCCCCCAGGTCACCGCTGCATCAACCAGTGGCTGACGCAGTGCCGGGTCTGCGGCTGCGAGGTATCCCAGCGTAACGTCCGAATGGCCCGCGAGCAGTTTGGTCACTGAATGCACCACCAAATCAGCGCCGTGGTCAAAGGCCCGCACCGCGCGCGGGGTGGTAAAGGTGTTGTCCACCACCAGCAGCGCTTCGCTGTTGGCCGTGATGGCGGCGATCCCGTCAAGGTCAGCGATCCTCAGGGTGGGGTTCGAGACCACCTCGACCATGACCAATCGGGTCTCCGGCCGCATCGCTGCGCGTACGTCCTCTGCCTTGCCGGCATCAACAAAGGTGCAAGTGATCCCCAACCGGGGCAGGTCTTGGGTCAGCAGACGCAGGCTGCGACCATAGAGTTGGTCACCGGCGACGATGTGGTCGCCCGTTTTGAGCAGCCCCAGCAGGATCGCTGAAATTGCGCCCATGCCAGAGCCCATGATGATCCCAGCGCTGGGCGCGGCTTCGAGCGCGTCGATCTTGGCCGCGAGCACGTCCGCATTGGGGTGGCCTTCGCGGGCGTAGGTATAGCCTGAAGCGCGGCCCTCGTACTGATCATCCAGCGCGTCGGCATCCGGGGAGGCATAGACCACTGCTGGCTGCAAAGGGGTTCCCACGGCCTTGGATACCGACGCTGGGAAAGGTGTACGGCGGACAAGATTGGGGCGGGGCTGGTTGGTGCGGTCGTCGGACATGCGGGCTGCTGCCTTTTGCTTGGCGGGACTGGTTCATAATCGGCGTGCGTGCCGCGGAAATGCAAGAAACTGTTTGTGTCATCCGGCAAGCAGGGAGTCGAGACTTCACCCTTGTTGAGCCCGCGCCTTGTGACCCACACCTCGACCGCTTCACCTGTACCCCCTGTATCCGCCCCGGCGCTCGCACCTGCGGCTCAGGGCCGGTTGCGCGTGGTGCTGAGCCTGATTGTGTCGATGACGCTGGTGGCGCTGGGCAATGGCTTGCTCTTCGCTTACGTGCCGATCCGGCTGGCGGGGCTGGGCTTTGAACCCGTGGTTGCGGGGTTTCTGATCACGGTTCTGGCGGTGGGTGGGTTCATCGGCTGCTTTGTCGCCGGGCCGCTGATGCGATGGCTCGGCAATGCCCGCGCCTTCCTTGCTGGGCTGGCCATGCTGCTCGCGGCCCATACCGTGCTGGCACTGACCGCTGATCCGGTGTCTTGGACAGTCTCCCGTCTGGTCTATGGCATCGCGGTCAGTCAGCTGTTCATCATCAGTTATAGCTGGATCAACAGCGCCGTTACCAATCAGGCCCGGGGCAAAGTCCAGACGGTGTTCTACTCCTCCTTCATCGTCGGAATGGGCGTGGGCGGATATGGCATCAGCTTCATGGACGTGGGCACCAACATGACGCCCAAAGTGTCCATGGTTCTGGTCACGCTTGCCGTCTTGCCCATGCTGCTGCCTGGCTTGCCAAAGATGCGCGCTGCCAAAGGCGGTTCTTCTATCCGGCTCTTGCGCACATGGCGGATATCACCGGTTGGTTTTGTCGGTATGTTCTTTGTCGGCGGACTGACGTTGCTGGTACAGGGCTTTGCGCCGATTTACGGGCAAGCCATCGGCTTTGCGCCGGGGCAGATCGGCCTGATGCTGTTGCTCATGCAGATCGGAATCATTGTGGTGCAAATCCCGGCAGGTGTGATTTCAGACCGGCTCGACCGGCGCTGGGTGCTGGTGATTTGTGCGCTGATGATCACGACCTTTGCCGGGATCACCAGTCAGGTCAGCGGCCTTAACTTCTTCATCCTCGTTGCGGCCTTTAGCCTTTGGGCCGGGGCGACCGAGACGATCTTTTCCATTGCCACCGCCCAGGCCAACGACCACGCCCAGCCGCACGAATACGTTATTCTCGCCGCGACCCTGACAACCGTGTGGTCCATGGGCGCGACCCTGATTCCGGCGCTGACGTCCGTGCTCACCAAAGTGATCGGACCAGAAGCCTACATGCACGTGGCCGGTGCGCTGGGTCTCATCTATGCGGTCTTTGTCGGCGTTCGGATGACCATGCGTGAGGTACCAGAGCCCGATCCAGCGACCGAAGCGCACGCCATTCACGAGCCGCCCCGCTACTGAATGCGGCGATATCCGCCCTTTATCCGAGTGCCTGCAGCCCATAGGTTAAGTGCTGCCACCCATCGCTGAAGACCCTTTGCCCATGACCGAACCTGTGGATCACCGCGCCTTTGTCGCCAGTCTGAGCCCCGAGCAGCGCCGCGCGCTGACACGGACCTCAAACCGGGCAGGGCTGATGCATCTGGCGGGTCACCTCGGGGTGATCGTGGTGCTGGCCGCGCTGGTGCTGGCTCGCGTGCCGCTATGGTGGGTGCTGCTGCTGCCGCTGGGGGTGGCGCAGGTCATGCTGTTCACGCTCAACCACGAAGCCATCCACCGCACCGCCTTTGCCAGTCGTTGGCTTAACGATTGGATCGCTCGGGTATGCGGTGTGTTGCTGGTTCTCCCGCCTGAATGGTTCCGCTTTTTCCACTTTGAGCACCACCGCTACACGCAAGACCCTGAGCGCGACCCGGAGCTGGGCGGCAGTGCGCCCGAAACACGCTGGCAGTACATCCGGCACGTGAGCGGGATCCCGCTGTGGATTGCCTCTGCCCGGGTGGTGCTAAGCAACGCTTTCGGCAGCCCCAAAGATCCCTTCGTCCCCAAGTCAGGCCGCGCCAAGGTTCGGCGCGAGGCGCGGATCCTCGTGGCCCTGTACGCGGCGCTGCTGACGCTTTCAGTGGTGCTGCAAAGCGCTGTTCTGCTGTGGCTCTGGGTGGTGCCGATGCTGCTGGGCCAGCCGTTTTTGCGGCTCTACCTGATGGCCGAGCACGGCCGCTGCGCCTTTGTCGCCAACATGTTCGAGAACAGCCGCACCACCTTTACCGGTCCCGTGATCCGGTTCTTCGCTTGGAACATGCCGTTCCACGCCGAGCACCACGCCTTCCCCACCGTGCCGTTCCACCAGCTGCCCACGCTGCACGCGCTGACTGCGCCGCTCCTGCGTGAGACGAGCGCGGGCTACGGCGCTTTTACTGCGGAAACCGTACGGGCGTTGGATCGCAAGCCGACTGCCTAAGCCCGCACCCCGCGAGCGGAGCAGACAAAGAAAAAGGCCGGGCAGGGGACTCCCCGCCCGGCCATCGGACCGGTTGAAGCGTGCTTGGCGCGCTTAGACGCTCAGGCACATGTACTTCATTTCGAGGTAGTCATCGATCCCGTGGCTGGAGCCTTCACGGCCCAGACCGGACTCTTTGATCCCGCCAAACGGCGCGACTTCGGTGGAGATGATTCCGGTGTTGATCCCAACGATCCCGTACTCTAGCGCCTCAGCAACCTTGTACACGCGAGATAGGTTCTGGGAGTAGAAGTAGGATGCCAGACCAAAGCGGGTGTCGTTGGCTTGCTCGATGACTTCATCATCGCTCTCGAACCGGTAAAGCGGTGCGAGTGGGCCAAAGGTCTCTTCTTGTGTGACGGCCATGGAGCGGTCGACGTTGGTCATGATGGTCGGCTCATAGAACAGACCGCCCAGCGCGTGCTCTTTGCCGCCCAGAATAACTTCCGCGCCCTTGGACAGAGCGTCGGCGACGTGCTCCTTGACCTTATCCACGGCCTGCGGCTCGATCAGCGGACCGAAAGCAACGCCGTCTTCCATGCCATTGCCAACCTTCATTTCGCTGATCCGTGCGGCGAACTTCTTGGCAAAGGCATCATAGACGCCGGACTGGACGTAGATCCGGTTTGCACAGACACAGGTCTGGCCGTTGTTGCGGAACTTACAGATGATCGCACCCTCAACCGCCGCATCGAGATCAGCGTCGTCAAAGACGATGAAGGGCGCATTGCCGCCCAGTTCCATAGAGGTCTTTTTGATCTGTGGTGCGCACTGCTCCATCAGCTTCGCGCCAACTTCGGTGGAGCCAGTAAACGACAGCTTGCGTACAGTCGGGTTGGACGTGATTTCCCCACCGATGGCCGTTGAAGACCCGGTGAGCACGGACAGCACACCCGCCGGGATGCCAGCCTGCTCGCCCAGCACACAGAGCGCCAGAGCAGAGTACGGTGTTGCCGTCGCTGGTTTGACCACCATCGAACAGCCCGCAGCCAGCGCAGCGCCGGCCTTGCGGGTGATCATGGCGTTGGGGAAGTTCCACGGGGTGATGGCAGCGGTCACGCCAATCGGCTGGCGGATGACCTGAATGCGCTTGTCGCGCTGGTGGCCCGGGATGATTTCGCCATAGGTGCGCTTGCCTTCCTCGGCAAACCACTCGATGAAGCTCGCTCCATAGGCAATCTCGCCCTTTGCTTCGCCCAGCGGCTTCCCTTGTTCCAGCGTCAGCAACTCGCCCAGCGCATCCTGATTTTCCATCATCAGGTTGTACCACTTGATGAGGATGGCATGCCGTTCCTTGGCGGTCATGGCGGCCCAGGCCTTTTGCGCGACGCGCGCACCTTCGATGGCCTCGGCGGTCTCGGCAGCGCCCATTTTGGGGACGGTTCCGAGCACTTCGCCGGTAGCAGGATTGGTTACGTCAATGGTTTCGCCGGATTTGGCGTCCATCCACTGGCCGTTGATGTAGCACTGTTGCTTGAACAGAGGGCTGGAAAGTACGGACATGTTCCACTGTTTCCTAAGTTGGCTTTCCTAAGCCTTAAACCCGTTCGGCCCGGTCCGTAAACACCCGTCAAGCATGACTAGCCCAAGAAAGCGGAAAGCCCTCGCGTCGATCCCGACATGCGAGCGAGCGCGTCCGGATCGTTCTGCACCTCCTTGGCCATCTTCTTTCCAAGCTCGACCCCGAATTGGTCAAAGCTGTTGATGCCCCAGACGGCACCTTCAACAAAAACCCTGTGTTCATAGAGTGCGATCAACTGGCCGAGTACCCGCGGCGTCAGTTTGGCGTAGGCCAGCGTTACCGACGGTCGGTTGCCGTCAAAGCGGCGCTCGGGAGCGGGTTGGGGGTCGTCCTGCTGCGTACCGACCATGAGCGCCTCGGACTGGGCCAGGCAATTGGCCTTGAGGATGGCGTGCTGGTGGCTTAGCCCCGGCTCGTGACCTTCCGCTGCAATCAGGAACTCTGCCGGAACGATCCGCGTGCCCTGATGCAACAGCTGGTAAAAGGCGTGCTGCCCGTTGGTGCCGGGCTCGCCCCAGACGATGGGTCCGGTCATGCCCGAAACGGGCGCGCCGTCCTTGGTCGTATGCTTGCCGTTGGACTCCATATCGAGCTGCTGCAGGTAGGCCGGCAGCAGTCCCAGCCGCTGGTCATAAGGCAGAACAGCCCGACTCTCATAGCCGCAAGCGTTGTTGTGCCACAGCCCCACCAAAGCCAGTAGCAGCGGCAGGTTTTCTGCCGCTGGTGCGCTGAGGAAGTGCTGATCCATGGACAGCGCCCCGGCAAGCAGGTCGGAAAAGTTGTCCGGCCCGATTGCGATCATGATGCTCAGCCCAACTGGCCCCCACAGCGAATAGCGACCGCCCACCCAGTCCTCGAAGCCAAACACCCGTTCAGCACTGATGCCGTAGGCCGATGTTCGCTCTTCTGCGCTGGAAACCGCCGCCAGATGCGCGCCAAACTGCGCGTCAACGGCGTCCTTGAGCCACGCAACCGCCGTGTCGGCGTTGGTCAGCGTTTCGATGGTGGTGAAAGTCTTCGACGCGATGATGACCAGCGTGCGCTGGGGGTCGAGGTCGGCGAGGGTGTCGGCGATGTGTGCACCGTCGATGTTAGAGACGAAGTGCGGCCGGATCGGTTCTATGAAAGGCGACAGCGCGCGGCACGCCATGGCGGGGCCAAGATCAGAGCCGCCGATGCCAATGTTGACGACATCCGTAAAGGGCTGGCCGTCTGAGGCACAGATGCTCCCATCACGCAAACCCGTAGCAAAGGCGGCCATCCGATCGAGCGAGGCGCGCACGCCAAAGGTCACGTCCTCGCCGTCAACCACAACCGGGCGCTGGGGGTCGGGGCGCAGGGCCGTGTGCAGGACTGAGCGGCCTTCTGTGACATTTATCGCTGCGCCGCCGAACATGGCGTCGCGCTGCTCCGGCACTTTCGAGGCCTCCGCCAGGGCGTGCAGCGCAGCAAGGGCATCGGCGTCGATGTTGGTCTTGGAGAAATCCAGCAACAAGCCATCATGCGTCGCCGAAAAGCGCTCGAAGCGCTGCGGGTCGGTGTCGAACAGCCTGATGATCGGCCGGGTCTTGGCGGCTTCAGCGTGCTGGGTGAGGTCGGTCCATAAATCGGTCATGGCGGGTCTTGCCCTTGGTCGTGACAGGCGGTTTTGGCGAGAGATGTAACAAATGTTACACTGCGACAAGCGTTTGTTTCATGGGTCTGACCCCGCCTGTTGTCAGGGTTTGGGGCAGCCCAGACTCTGATAAACCGCGTCGAACAACGACT
>CBFHUI010000040.1:0-22447 GCA_965658725.1 Alphaproteobacteria bacterium
GTTCCAAGTGCTGGCGCTGCGCCGCATAGAAGTCATTCAGGAAGGCTTCATGCAACGCGGGTGCAATTTCGCTTTCATAACCGATCTTGGAAGCGATGCGTTCGACGATGCGGGCGTGAACGTCATCGTCCTTGTGGAACTGGCCCTGCCGAAGCACCTCTTCGAGGACCTGCAGCTCAAACCGGCCATAGGTTTCCATCTGCGCGGCGGTAAAGCGAAAGGTCGCGGGTTGCGCCTGTGCACTGGCCGCGACATCAGGCAGCAACCGCGGCACAGGTTGGACGACCACAATCGTTCCACCCATCAAATCCCCCAGCCGCCGCCGATCCGCGTCGAACCAGATGTAAGCTGACAAACCAACCGCCCAGGTCAGCGACATGAGGCTAGAGAGGGGTGACGCCTGCCCTACCAGACCGAAGCCAGCGGAGAGGGGAAGGAACAGCTCCACCTGCCGCATGAAATTGCGCACCACCAGCCCCCGCAGTGCCAGCGGCTGACCGTTTGCCCCGACTACGCGCAAGCCCATGACGTGCTTGCCCGGCGTTTTGCCCTGCCAGAACACTTCGAAGCTCATGAAGTAAAAGAACTGGAAGAAGAATGAGGCCATGAGCAAGACGACGTTGAGAAACTGAACCCCATTCAGGTTCACGCCGGTCATTGCTGCGAAGAGAAGGACCACGGCCGCATAGGCCAGCAGCGTGGCTGCAATCTGGACCACCACGTCGATCGTCACAGCAAGCAACCTCTGCGCTCGGGTGGCGAGCGTGAACTCCACCTCCACCCCTTCAGGCGTCAGGACGCGGCGGACACCGTTCGTTTCGCGGCCATCGCGGATGCGCTGTATGTCAAACGTCATGGCCGCCCCTCCCGCGCAGAGCCTGCCACCAACCGCCCGTGGCGAAGTAGGCGAGGAACAGCGCGCCCAGACCCCAACCGATCACCAGCCGCCAGACGAGCACGTCAACGGCCTGTCGCAAGTAGCCCTCGATCAGGCCTGCGAGGATCAGCATCACCACCGCGCCCATGGCCACTTCTCCGGCCCGCTGGCCGTTCTCGCGCAACCGCGCTGCCCGGCTCTTGCGGCCCGGAAACAGCACCCCGCGCCCAACATGAATCCCAGCCGCCCCGGCCAGAATGATTGCGCCCAGCTCGGTCACGCCGTGGATCGACAGCCAGGCAATGATGTCCAGGCCCAACCCTTTGTCATGAAACACCGAATAAAACAGTCCGATGATCAATCCATTGAAGAACAGCAGTCCCAGCGTCGGAACCGCCCCCGCGACCCCCAAGGCAAAGGCCAGCAGCGCAACCCCGACGTTGTTGATCATCAGGCTCAGCGCAAACTCAGCCCAGCCATAGGTCCGCTGCGCCAGCCCACCGGGGTCGTAAATCGTCTGCCTTAGTGTCTCAACCGATTGGTCCGGCCCGCGCCCGCTGAAGGGGTCGTCGCCCACAATGGTCGTCAACCAACCCAGATCCTCGTGGTAAAGGACAAAGCCAAACACAGCGCCCAGCGCAAACACGGCAAGCGACACTACCAGCGACGGCCACAGATCGCACACCGCGTGGGGCAGTCCTCGGAGAAAGAAATCAACCGCCGCGACGCCGGGGCGCTTTGGACGGGTGTACATCAGGCTGTAAGCGCGCGCGGCAAGGGCTTCGAGATAGTCCTGAACTGCCCGATCCAGCGAGATTTCCCGTGCCACCGACAACGAAGACAGCGCTTGGCGATACAGCGTCGCAAACAGCAGGCTTTCGTCAAAACTCAGCGCACTCACGCCGCGCGTCTCGACCTTGGCAATCAACCCTTCGAGCGCTTCCCACTGCGGCTGACGCTCTCGGCGGAACTGCACGGACTTGAGGTCAAAGCCGAACCCACTCGCGTCTGGAGCCGAACGGTCTTCAGAAAGGCTCACAGCAGGCTCCTTTCCTTGACCGACAAGTAGGTGTTGAGCAAAGCGGCAGAGAACCCCTTGGGCGGGACCTCCAACACCTCGACCCCCAGTCTGCGCAAGCGGTCAAAGACCACCCGCCGCTCGTTGGCAAAGGTCTCAGCGACCACTGCGCGAGTGGCGTCTACGAGACCTTCAGGTTGCTGATCGAGGATGCGGTCAGCAAAGGGGTCTTTGGGAACGGCGAAGACAACCAGATGCTTGCGGGTCAGTGCAGCAACGTTCTCCATCAGCAATGCAGCCGTGATGGTGTCCGTAAAGTCGGTGAACAGCACGATCAAGCTCCGCCGCCCGATCCGCTGGTTCAGCCCAGACAGGCCAAGCGTGAAGTTCGTCTCGCGGCTGATGTAGTCGATGTCCTGTGTCGCCAGGCGAAGCGGGTTGAAGGCCGGCTTCCCGCCGCGGGGCGCGACAAAAGACCGGGGCGTGTCGGCAAAGGCGTAGAGGCCGATGCTATCGCCCGTACTCAGCCCCAGCCAGGCAAGTTTCAGAGCGGCGTTGATCGCGTGGTCGAGCTTGGGCACGCCTTCGATCGGTTCGCGCATCAGATAGCCTGTGTCATGGGCGAGGATGATCTGGTGGTTGCGCTCGACCTGCATGTCCTTGACCAGCAGCTTGCGGTGTCGGGCTGAGTGCTTCCAGTCGATGTGCCGGGTTTCGTGGCCAGCCTGAAACTCCATGAGAGCCTCGAACTCGCTACCGCTGCCGACGATGCGTTGCACCTTCGCGCCGAAGTCCTCAGCGAGCTTACGCAGTTGCACAGCCTCGCGCTGGACCGCGCGAACGTTGGGAATGACGGCGACTTCCCAATCTGTGCGGATCACCCGGCGCCGCTCGACCAGCAGCCACGGCCCGGCCCAGCCCAAATGCACTGCCGGCAGTTGGACGGTCCCGCGCGCGGTTGGACGAATGCGATATTCGAGCGCGGCGGCGACGGTGTCGCTGGGGTCAAAGCCAGTGCTGAGCGTGGGTAGGTCTTCGATGGGACCGGTCACGTCAGGTGCAGCCCGCAGGAAGGTCGCTTGACCGCGGCCCTGCGCGCTGAATCGCAAGACCAGCGGATCATCCTCCCCAATATACAGGACCGGCGGTGCACTCACGTCCATCCGCAACCGTCCACCGGGTAAGGCGCGCAGGGCGTCGAGCAGCATGGCCAGCACCAACACCAGCCAACCGCCTGCAATCACCCACCACAGCTGCGGCTGCAGCGCCGCGACGGCGAGCGAGGCCAAAGTCAGCCAGACGCCAAACCAGAGGGCACGCGGGGCGGGACGAAACATCGGCTCGGTCTAGCGCGGGGCCGGGACGGCGGCGAGGATGGCGTCCAGCACATCGTCCGTCGTCCGCCCTTCGATCTCTGCGGTGGGCGAGAGCACCACCCGATGTCTCAGTGCTGGGATCAGCAGGGTTTTGATGTCATCCGGCAGCACAAAGTCACGCCCATCAAACCCGGCCCAAACCCGCGCCGCTTGGACCAGCGCCGTCGCTGCACGTGTCGATGCGCCATAGGACAGGGACGGGTCTTCGCGGGTCGCGCGGAACAGCTCGATCACGTACTCGGCGATATCCTCCTGAATCCGCACCGAGCGCAGGGTCTCTCGCAGCGCCTGTAACCGCGCTGCTGGCACCACAGCCTCAATCCCCAGCGCGTCAAAGCTCGTCATCTGGCTGCGCTGGCCGTGGGTGAGCAGGATTTGCACTTCATCTTCAGCTGAGGGGAAATCGACAAGGATCTTGAACAAGAAACGGTCTAACTGGGCTTCAGGTAGGGGGTAAGTCCCTTGATGCTCCAGCGGGTTTTGGGTGGCGATGGTCATGAAGTCGTCGCCCATTGAGTAGTCCGTGCCGTCGATGGTCACGGTCCGCTCGTTCATCACCTGCAACAGCGCCGCCTGCGTCTTGGGCGGGGCGCGGTTGATCTCGTCGGCGAGCAGAACGTCGGTAAAAACCGGGCCTTTGGTCAGGACAAAGGATCCGGTCTGGAAGTCATAGATGTTGGTTCCCAGCGCGTCACCGGGCATCAAGTCCGGCGTGAACTGGATACGCCCGAAGTCCAGCGCCAGCGACGACGAGAACGCCCGCGCCAGCAGCGTCTTCGCCGTCCCCGGTGGGCCTTCAAGCAGCACGTGGCCGCCGGAAAGCAGGGCGACAATCAGGTGGTCGATGGTCTCGGACTGCCCAACGACCGCCTTGCCGACTTCATGGTGGATCGCGGCACGCGCGGCGGCGAGATCGGAGAGGTCAAGTGTCATGGATCAGCGCTTTCCTGAATGCGTGAATGGTGGTTGCTGCGCCTGCAGCCTGCGAGTTGCTGAGTGTGTCAGTGCTGGCCCGGAGGCGGTCGGAGACAGGGCTCAGGCGAAGGCTCTCCGCGACGCCGCGACGCTCAGCAACGGCGTCGAGCCAGCCTCTCAAACGCGCAAGATCCCCCGTACGGGGGCCGCCCAACCGCGCGGCCAGCTGCCGGGTCTGACCGTCAAGATAGCGGCGCAACACTTCGCGGTTGTTCCCCGTCCCGACCAACATGGCCACCGCCGCATCCAGCGCAACATCCTTGCCAGCCTCCAGATGCGCCGGGTCTCGCAGCATGGGGCCAAAGCGGCCGAAGGCGACCCAAAACAGCAGTAAGCCCAGCGCCAGCAGCGACCCGGTAAGAATCCCCAGCGGCCACTCAAACAACCGCTGGATCAGCGAGAACCCACCCCCGGAGCTGCCCACGCGAATATCGCGGTGGTCAAAGACCACAGCTCCCGGCGCCTTGATGTCTTCGAGCAGCGCCAAGGCAAAGTCGGCATTCTCGGCACGGCGCAGGCCCGCGTTGTTCATCAGATCGGTGTCGGAGAGAAAATAGACCTGCGTCCCCCTGATTGTCTGGCGGTAGAGTACGACATGGCCATCGACCCGAACGGTCTCCGCGCCGGTCCACAGGCCATCAAAGGAAACCAGATCTTCAACGGCAACGCTCGCGCCCAAACTCCGCCCCTCCGTTATCCCTTTGTGCATTTTGACCCCACGCCGAAATCCAAGGTCGGCGTTTATCGCGCGCTTTGACCCCACCGTAAGCTTATCCAGAGGGGCCGTGAGGAACCCACCGGGGAGAAGGCGAAGACGGCGGTCCGTGCTGTTTCGCAAGTGCGGCACCAACAGAACCGGTACATCGCTCTGTGTCAGAAAGGCACGGAAGGCGAGGCGGGTATCCTGGTCCCCGCTGGTCAGTTGTGGCTCTAGCAAGATACGAAGGCCGACATTGCCCAGCGGACTGTTCCCACTGATGCTGGCCCCGCCCATCCTCTCTGCCTGAAGCAGCCGTGCAAGGCCCTGATAGGCGTAGGCATGTTTCGACGCCGGACCGGTGGTTTGTCCACGCTCAGCGCTGCGCACTGAATAGGAAGCATCGGACCCTGTTGCCAGCGCCAGCACCATAAGGCCGACGGTAAGCAAACCCAGAAACCCTCCCCAGAGCACAAAACGCAGGCGGTTTGCCTGCGCCCCTACGCGCTGCGCCAGAGACCGGGTTGCATCAGCAGGGGAAGGGCTGGCTTTGTTTCGGTTGGTCGATGACGGACCGGACATGGGGATAAAGGCTCAAAGTTTAGAAGCTTTGTCCCATAAAGACAGAAGCGCCTCTGAAAGGCAAACCCCTCCCCCGTGTCCGGCTCGCTCCGTCGCTTAGTCCTCGAACGGATCGCGGACGAGAATGGTGTCTTCGCGCTTGGGCGAGGTTGAGAGCAGTGCAATCGGCACGCCGATCAGCTCTTCAACATGGCGCACGTATTTGACGCAGTTTGCTGGCAAATCGGCCCACGACCGCGCGCCAAAAGTACTTTCGGACCAACCGGGAACGACCTCATAGATCGGCTCGACCGCCGCCTGTTCATCGGGCGCAGTTGGGAAGTAGTCGAGACGTTCGTCACCCAGCCGATAGCCGACACAAATACGCAGCTCATCAAAGCCGTCGAGCACGTCGAGCTTGGTAAAGGCGATGCCGCTGATCCCGGAAATCTGAACCGCCTGGCGCACCATCACCGCATCGAACCAGCCACAACGCCGCTTGCGCCCCGTGACCGTACCGAACTCGCGACCCCGCTCACCCAGTCGCGTGCCAACTTCGTTGTCCTGCTCAGTCGGAAAGGGACCGGAGCCCACGCGGGTGGTGTAGGCCTTGGTGATACCAAGTACGTAACCGACCTGCCCGGGACCAACGCCCGCCCCGGCTGATGCCTGTCCCGCAACGGTGTTGCTGGAGGTGACATAGGGGTAAGTCCCGTGATCGATGTCGAGCATGGCCCCTTGTGCGCCTTCGAACAGGATCCTCTCCCGCCGGCGCTTGGCCTCGGCCAGCTGCTGCCAGACGCGCGCGCGGTAGGGCAGTACCTTTGGCGCAATTTCCTTGAGCAGGCGCAGGTGTTCGTCAAAGTCCGGCTCAGGCTCACCCATGCCGCGCGCAAGCGCCGCGTGGTGGCGCAGCAGCTCTTCAAGCGCCGACTTCAGCCGCACATCGTCGGCCAGGTCCGATAGCCGCACCGAACGGCGAGCGACTTTGTCTTCGTAAGCCGGGCCAATGCCGCGGCCCGTGGTACCGATCTTGGCATTCCCGCGCGCGCGCTCCCGCGCGTGGTCCAGCGCGGAGTGGACGGGCAGGATCAGCGGCGTGTTCTCGGCGATGCCCAGACGGCTTTCGTCGATCTCCAGCCCCAGTTCCCGGCACTTTTCGATCTCCGAGACCAGCGCCCAAGGGTCGAGCACCACGCCGTTCCCGATCAGCGCCTGCTTCCCCGGACGCACCACACCCGACGGCAGCAGTGAAAGCGCGTAGGTGACGTCATCGACGACCAGCGTGTGACCCGCGTTATGACCACCTTGGAAGCGAACCACCACATCGGCGCGCTCAGACAGCCAATCGACGATCTTGCCCTTACCTTCGTCACCCCACTGGGAGCCCACGACTGCTACGTTAGCCATATGTTTCTTCTCTTTTTTGCGTTCTGATGGCGCGGGTGGCTTTGCTTAGGCCAGATCCACGACGATGATTTCACCTGCGGCCCGACGGCGCGCGACCTCTTGGATGTCGGCGTCTGCACCGACGGTAACTTTCTCCGCTCGGGCCTGCGCCGGAACCGCGCGCAGCACGGAGTCCATGTAGAGCGTAAAGCCGGCAGCCTGCTCGTCGCCGGCCTGATACAGCCCGCCCCGACCCAACTCACCGCGAATGCCCTTGGCGTACAGCACGAACGACAGCCCGGTGTGATAGTCAAAGCCCCGCAACTCAGCCGGGTCGAACAAGACATCTGCTTGCGGGTGACGCGCTTCAACGGCTTCCGCGACACTGGCCAGTTCGCGGATGTCCTTGCCCATGCCTACTTCGTCCATGATCTCGACCGCGCCGCGCCAAGGGCCGAAAGCGCTGATGAGCTTGACCACGTCTTGTACCGCCGCGCTGTCGCCCGCACTCTCGGCAAGCGCCGCGTTGCGCTCGTTCAACGCTTGCACCAGGACGGGATCAGCCTGCGCCGCGTCGCGCGCGACGTGCGGCAGGGTCAGGTCCACGGTCACGTCTTTAACGCCAGCGCGCGCCAAAGCGGTCATGCACAGATCAATGATCTCCACCAGCGCCCGGTTCTCCGCGCCCTCAGGCACGCCAATCAGCTCGACACCGGCTTGGGTGAACTGTCGCTCAGGACGCAATTGGGAGCCCTTTGCACGCAGGATTTGCCCGCCGTAGGACAGACGCAGCGGGCGCGGCTCGTCACGCAGGCGGGTTTGAGCGATGCGGATCACCTGTCCCGTTTTGTCCGAACGCACCACAAGCAGCCCCTCCGCCTGCGGGTCCGCGAGCTTGAAGCCCTTGCGCAGGCTATCCGGCGCGTAGGCGGTCAGGGTTTCTTCGTATTCCAGCAAAGGCGGCTTGACCCGGTCATAGCCAAAGGACCGGGCGGTTTCGAGGATCGTGCTGAGCGCCTGCGCTTCAGTCTCCGCCCACGGGGGCAGCTGATCTTCTAGTCCAGCGGGGAGCAAGGATGGCGCGGCGCTCATGGCGGCAGCCCTCTACACTGTGATCTTACCGTCGAGATACAGCACAGCCTTGCAGGTCAGTTCAACCCGGTCGCCCTTGACGCTGAGTTGCGCAGGACCGTGGCGTCCCGAACGCCAAGCGGGTTGGAATGGTCAACGTCAGGCTATGGCCGGTTCCCAATGGATGTTGATCCGGCGGTTCTGCTTGCCCTTTTTCTCGATCTTGCCCACGCGCACGCGGCCAATCTCACGGGTGTTCGCAACGTGCGTGCCGCCGCAAGGCTGGAAGTCTACCGGCGCTGCCTCTGTCCCGATCCGGACCACACGGATCAGGCCAGATGCATCGCGCGGTGGCGCAACCGACATGGTCCGCACCAGCTCAGGCTGCGCGTCGAGCGCTTCGGCGGTAATGGTCGAGGCGTGAACGTCGTGCCCGCCCGCAATCAAATCATTCAGCCGCTGTTCCAACGCTTCCTTGTCCGGCGCTTCTTCAAGATCGAAGTCCAATCGCGACTTCTCCGCCCCGATGGATCCGCCCGTCACGCCAGCATCAATGCTGGCGCAGAGCAAGTGCAGGCTGGTGTGCATGGCCATGTGAGCAAAGCGACGGTCCCAGTCGAGCACCGCTTCCACGCTATCCCCCACCCCAAGGCCTTCGACCGCACCATCGCTCGGCAGCAGGACCAGCGCGTCGCCTTCGCCCTTGATGCATGTCCCAATGGCGATGCTGCGCCCGTCGGCGAGGCGCAGTTGTCCGCTATCACCCGGCTGGCCGCCGCCGGTGGCGTAGAACACGCTGCGGTCCAGCACGATCCCACCTTCCGCCGTAACCGCGACAACGCGCGCTTCACAGGATTTCAGATAGGCGTCGGTCAGAAACAGTTTCTCAGTCATCGTCAAACTCTCCGTCAAACCAGTCGTCCTGCGCGTCGGCGCGCTGCAGGGGGTGGGCATGGTTGATGGGGCCGTGACCCTGCCCGTAACCCGGTGCCAAGCGGATTGCGCGGTCAACGTAAGCCACCGCACGCTCGACCGAGCGCTGCAAAGTAAGCTGCTGCGCCAAACCGGCCGCGATTGCGCTGGCCAGCGTGCAGCCGGTTCCGTGGGTGTGCGGCGTGTCAAGCCGCTCCCGGCCCAGCCCAATCAAGCTCGCGCCGGCGTCGCTGACCAGCAGGTCGGTCATCGCCGCACCGTCCAGATGCCCGCCTTTCATCAAAACCGCCTTGGCCCCCATGGCCAAGAGCCGTTCGCCCACAGCTTGAAGGTCCGCTGCGCTCTTGATCGTCATGCCGGTCAGCGCCTCCGCTTCGGGGACGTTGGGGGTGAGCAGGCTGGCGCGGGGGAGCAGCAGCTCGACCAGCGCGGCTTGCGCTTCGGGTTGCAACAGCGCCGCACCGCCCTTGGCCCGCATGACGGGGTCAACGACCACAGGCGCGTCGCACCCTTCCAGCGCGCGCACAACTGTTTCGATCACCGAAGGACTGTGTAGCATCCCGGTCTTGATGGCATCCGCGCCGAGATCGCTCAGCACCACGTCGATCTGGCGCGTAATGAAGGCTTCGGACACACCGTGAATGTCGTGCACGCCCTGCGTGTTCTGCGCGGTCAAAGCCGTTATGGCCGTCATGGCAAAGCCGCCCAACGCCGTCACGGATTTGATGTCGGCCTGAATGCCTGCACCGCCGCCACTGTCCGACCCGGCAATAATCAGCACGCGTCCTTTCACGGCGCTCCCCCTCCTTGTTAGAAACTCTGATGGATCAGGCTGCTGAGGCCCGTACCACGTCACAAATGCGGTCAACGGCGCGTTCGACAACCTTGGCGTTGTCGCCCTCTGCCATGACCCGCACCAGCGGTTCGGTGCCGGACTTGCGGATCACCAGACGGCCGCTGTCGCCAAACTCCGCTTCGACTTCTGCGATGATGTCTTTGACCGGCTTGGTCTCCAGCGGGTTTGCGCCTTCGAACCGGACGTTCTTGAGCAGTTGTGGGACAGGCTTGAAGAGGTTCAGCACCTCGCTCGCCTTACGCTGCTGCCGCACCATCACGCTGAGCACCTGCAAGGCCGCGACCATTCCGTCGCCGGTGGTGGCATAGTCTGACAGGATCATATGCCCCGACTGCTCCCCACCCACGTTCCAGCCCAAGGTCTTCATTCGCTCGAGCACAAAGCGATCGCCGACTTTGGTGCGCTCCATCCGCATGCCGTTGGCTTCGAGGAAGCGTTCCAGCCCGAGATTCGACATGACCGTTGTCACCAAGCCCTCGCCGCGCAGCCGCCCAGATTGCTGCATGGTCTGAGTGATCAGCGCCATGATCTGGTCGCCATCGATGACCCGCCCCTGCTCATCCACCACAATCAGTCGATCAGCGTCGCCATCGAGCGCGAGGCCAATGTCAGCGCCCGTTTCAAGAACTTTGAGCCGGAGTGCCTTTGGCGCGGTTGCGCCACTGTCCAAGTTGATGTTCAGCCCATTAGGCTCAACGGCGTGCTCCACGACATCCGCGCCCAGCTCGTAAAGAATGCGCGGCGCAATCCGGTAGGCGGCCCCGTGCGCGCAGTCCACCGCGACTTTCAGCCCGTCGAGCCGCAGGTCCGTGGGGAAGGATGCCTTTACCAGTTCCATGTAGCGGCCGGCTGCGCCGTCCAGTCGCCGAACCCGACCCAGCTGGTCCGGCGGTGCCAGCGCAAACCCGGGGCCTTCCTGCCCCATGCGCTCGACAAGCGCCTCGATCTCCGCTTCGACCTCGTCCGAAAGCTTGTACCCCTGCGCACCGAACAGCTTGATGCCGTTGTCGTGGAAAGGATTGTGAGAGGCGGACAGCATGACGCCCAAATCGGCCCGCATCGACAGCGTCAGCGCCGCAACAGCCGGCGTTGGCATAGGACCAAGCAGCAGCACGTCCCAGCCCGCGCTGGTAAAGCCCGAAACCATCGCGGGTTCGAGCTGGTAGCCCGACAGTCGTGTGTCTTTGGCGATCAGCACGGTGGGCCGATGTGTCAGCTTGGCGCGAAAGATGTGCCCAGCAGCCACCGCGACGTCCATTGCGATCTGGCTGGTCATGGGGTGTGCATTTACCGTGCCGCGAATGCCATCAGTGCCGAAGAGTTTGGCCATACTGTTTCTCGATTTGCCTTAGAAGTTGTCTTTGCCGGAACGGATGTGCGCGAGGAATTCCACACCTTCCCGCCCCTTAAAACCATGATTTTCAGCAAAAATTGGGTCATCGGCGCGCAAAAAAGGATTAATTTTCTTCTCAAGCCCCAGATTGGCCGGGATCGTCGGCATGTCCTCGGAACGCAGCATGGCAACAATCCCCGCATAGCGCTGAAGCTCAGCGTTCTGTCCGTCGATCGACAAGGCAAAAGCGACGTTGGCAGCGGTGTATTCATGCCCGCAATAAACCCGCGTGCCGTCGGGTAGGTCGCGCAGCTTTTGCAAGCCGGGCCACATGTCCGCCGCTGTGCCTTCGAAGAACCGTCCGCAGCCGACACTGAACAGAGCATCACCAGAGAACAGCGCCTGCGCGCCCTCAGCGAAAAAGGTGACGTGCCCGGCCGTGTGGCCATAGACGCCGATCACCCGAAAGGTCTCTTCACCAAATGCCACGATCTCTCCATCCTGAACACTCTGGTCCAGCCCCGGGATCGCGCTGCTGTCCCCGCCCGGTCCAATCACAGTCGCACCCGTCGCAGCCTTCAGCGTTTTCACGCCTGCGGTGTGGTCGCCGTGGTGGTGGGTGATCAGGATGGTATCCAGCGTCCAATCCAGCTCCTCCAGCCGGGCCAGCACGGGCGCTGCTTCACCGGGATCGACGCAGAGCACCTTGCCTGAGCTGCTTTCCCGGGCAAGGTAGACGTAGTTGTCCGAAAGAATGGGGACGATTTCGATATCAAGGCTCATGCTAACGCCTTTCGTGTCGGGTCAGGAATGGTTAAGTCAGGTTTAGCCGACCAAGCCCCACCTCGCCATCCCGCTTCGTGAGTTTATGGATATTGCCGCACCGGATCTGCTGAATTTCTACGCCGCGCCGCTTGGTCAGCACGCAGCCAAGGTGCTGGGCGCGCGAATTGCGGGATGGTGGCCGGATCTTTCGGGGCAGAGGGTGCTGACTGCGGGCTACGGGACGCCGCTTGAGCCCGCGCTGCTGCCGCTGACGCCGCTGTCACTGTGCCACTTCATCCCCGCGCGCCTTGCGGACGTTGCTTCGGTTGCCGGTGGCGGGCGAGAAGTGCTGACCGACGACACGCTGATGCCGCTGGACAGCGAAGTCATGGACCGCGTGATCCTGCTCCACCGCCTTGAACACGCGCGCCGGCAGGATCGGACCTTTCGCGAGGTCTGGCGCGTGCTCAAGCCTGGCGGGCGGCTGATCGTGGTGGTGCCCTCGGCTTTTGGCCTGTGGGCCCGGACGCCGACCACGCCGTTTGCCAAGGGAACAGCCTTTACCGGCCTGCGATTGGCAGCAACGCTCAGCGAACAGCTGTTTGTCCTTGAACGCATGCGAAACGCGCTTTTCTTCCCGCCCCATTCTGCGTTGAAATGGAGCCGATTGCCGACCGGGGGCGTGCTGATTGCTGAGGCGCAGAAACTTGGCGGACCGGCACACCTTTTACAGTCAGCATCGCCTGCGCTAAAGCAAAGGCAGACTGCCCAAGAAACCGCCGCCTTCGAGGCGAAGCAGGAGATCCGCAGCCGTGACAACGGACGCTGACAAGAAACAAGCCGAAGCGGCTGAGCTGGATAAGCTCCGCGCCGAGATCGACCGGCTGGATCAAGAACTGGTCGAACGCATCCACGCGCGCTCCAAAGTCGCGATGGAAGTGGGTGAGGTGAAAAAGCGCTATTCGGACAACCCCGTCTTCCTGCGTCCAGGCCGCGAGGCATCCATGCTGCGCCGAGCCGCAGCCAAGCACGGCAACCATCCGTTTCCGGCAAGCTCCCTGCTGCGCATCTGGCGCGAGATCATTCCGGCGGTCACGTCGCTGGAGGGTGACTTGTCGCTGGCGATTGAGGACGACGCCGACGCCGTTGCGCGGGAGCATGCGCAGGTTCATTACGCCGTATCGCTGGACCGGGAGACTTTCCCCGACCGTGACGCCGTTGCGGCCGCGGTTCTGTCCGGCAAGCACACTCTCGGCATCATCCGCGCCGACATCAACGATCCGCAGTGGTGGCAGCGCATCACGCAGCCGGACAGCACGGGCCGACGGTTGCACGTCATCCTGCAGCTGCCCTTTATCGACGGTCCTGTGGGCGGTATTCCGCGCGACAAGGCGTGGGTGCTGGCTGCTTTCGCGCCCGAGGCCTCTGGCGACGACATCACGCGGGTGCTGGTCACAGACGACAACGCACAGCTGAGTTTGCATGAACTCTCGGGCGACAGCAGCGCCATCGCAGACTGGGCTGCGACCAAGGGTTACAGGATGGAACAGATCCACGTGCTGGGCTTTTATCCCGAAGCCGTGCACTTATCCGCCTGATCCTCAAGCCGCGCGACCACGCCGACCAGAATTTCACCAGGAGTTGACCCCATGTCATCCGGTTTCGACGTCAAAGACACCATCCTGCAAATCTCCCCTTACGTACCGGGTGAGAGCAAGCTGGACACCGACAACCCTATCCGCCAACTCGCCGCCAACGAAGCCCCACTGGGTGCATCGCCCAAAGCGATCGAAGCGGCACAGGATTCAGTCGCCCAACTCAACCGCTATCCCGAAGGCGGCGCAGTGGCCTTGCGCACCAAGCTCGGCGAGCGCTTTGGCTTTCCGGCGGAGCAGCTGATTTGCGGTGCGGGGTCGGACGAGATCATCGCACTGATCTGTCAGGCCTTTGCCGGCGAAGGCAGCGAAGTGCTGTACTCTCAGCACGGCTTCCTGATGTACAAAATCTCCGCGCTCGCTGCGGGTGCCACGCCCGTTGCTGCGCCCGAAACCAACCTGCGCATGGACGTTGACAGCATGATCGACGCCCTAACCGAGCGCACCAAGGTCGTTTTCGTCGCTAACCCGAACAACCCGACCGGTTCCTACTCCACCAAAGCCGAACTCGAACGCCTGCATGCGGCTTTGCCTAAAGACACGCTGCTGGTGATTGATGCTGCCTATTCGGAGTACGTAGACGCGGACGACTACAGCGATGGTTCAGACCTCGTGGCCGCGCACAGCAACGTCGTCATGACGCGCACGTTCTCCAAGCTCTTCGGCCTCGCCGCGCTGCGGATCGGTTGGGCTTATGCTTCGGCGGAGGTGATCGACATCCTCAACCGGGTGCGCGGCCCCTTCAACGTCTCAGTTCCGGCACAGGCCGCCGCGACGGCTGCGCTGGACGACTGGGACTGGGCCATGGACGCCAAGGCATTGAACAACCGGCTGTTGCCCGTTGTCACTCAGCGCCTGCGCGGTATGGGGCTCACTGTTTATGACTCAGTCGGCAATTTCATCCTGATCGACTTTCAGGATGCAGACCGAGCCAAAGCGGCCGATGCCTTCCTGCGCTCTGAAGGCGTGATTGGGCGCGGGGTGGCCGGGTATGGCCTGCCGACGTGCTTGCGCATGACCATCGGGACAGAGGAAGACATGGACTTCCTGACCGACGCCCTAACACGCTTTACCGAAAGCACGGATGCATGACCCAAGCCTCACAAGGACCGCTGTTCAACAAAGTGGTCATCATAGGGGTCGGCCTGATCGGCTCCTCGCTGGCGCACAACATCCGCAAGCAGGGTCTTGCGCGGGAGGTTGTGGGCGTGTCGCGGTCGGCAGAGAACCGGGCCAAGATCCTTGAGCTGGGCCTTGCGCACAGCGTCACAGACGATGCTGCCGCAGCGGTCAAAGGTGCGGACTGCGTGCTGCTTTGTACCGCCGTCGGGGCCTATGGTCCTTTGTCCGAGCAGATCGCGCCGCACCTTGATCCCGGTTGCATCATCTCAGACGTGGGTTCGACCAAGGGCTCGGTGATCGCCGATGTCCTGCCGCATATGCCGGACCACGCCCACTTTGTCCCAGCCCACCCCATCGCAGGGACCGAGCAATCCGGTCCGGAAGCGGGTTTCGAAGCGCTGTTCCGTGACCGGTGGGTCATCCTCACCCCCCTGCCCGGCACCCCGCGCGAACCCATCGACAAAATCGGGGCGCTATGGTCAGCCTGCGGGGCCATGCTGGACGAGATGGATCCGCATCATCACGACCAAGTGCTCGCCATGACCTCTCACTTGCCGCACCTGATCGCCTACACCATCGTGGACACGGCAACGCAGCTCGAAGACGATCTGAAGTCTGAAGTGATCAAATTTTCCGCCTCTGGCTTCCGGGACTTTACGCGGATTGCGGGGTCGGACCCGACCATGTGGCGGGACGTATTCTTGAACAACCGCGAAGCCGTGCTCGACCTGCTCCAGCGCTTCCAAGAAGATCTGGTGAACATGCAGCGCGCCATCCGACGCGGCGATGGTGCGTTTCTGTTTGACCGGTTCACCGAGACCCGCGACATCCGCCAGTCCATCGTCGACGCCCGTCAGGCCGGGCAGTTTATCCCGACCGAAGGCGAAGAAGTCACAAACGAAAACTAACGCGCAGCTGAGGTTCAGCCGGACGTTTCATCTGCGAACTGATAAAGCCGTGCAACGTCGCACAGCTCACGATGGGTGAAAGGCTCAACCGTCGCAGGCAGCGCAATCTCCGGGATCGGCTCGCGCTGGATATCGACCTGTTCGCCTGCGATGTAGAGCGTGACGATGTTAGCAAACGGGATCGGCACAAAGGACGCACCCGCGCGCAGCAGCAGGCAAGACTGCACCATCAGCCGCGCATCCGGCCCGAACATGGCCCGAGCCGAGGAGCGTCCGCGCCAGTTCCCCTGCTGCACATCCAGCACTTCGACCAAAACATTGCCGCCGCGAGAGATGAACGAGGGCAGCACGATCGATGAGCCTGCCAGTGGGAAGAACGGGCGGACGTTGGCACGCATGCGGACGTGATCGATCGGCACGTCCAGCCCAATCCCGAGCGCGCTCAGCGTGCTCTCCGCATTGCCCAACTGCTCCAGAAGGCTGCGGTAACGGGCCTGCACTTCAGCGTCGTCAGACAGCGCAAAGCCGAAGATGTCGAGCAGAATATCGCCAGGCGCCGTTTCCGCACGCACGTCGAGGCCGAAGGCGAAACGCTCTACGCTCGCAATGGGTCGGTCTCGCAGCACCAGTCCGGCGCTTTCACCGCTGGTCTCTACCAGCGCCAGCCGCGCAGTCCGCGCTTCGAACAGCGGCTCGACCTGCACGGTCGCGACGGCCCGATCGGCAGAGAGCTGCACGGGGGGCTGAGTCACAGCCGCCACTTGGTGCGTGCCAGAGTAATCGATCTCCACAGAAAATGGCCGCAGCCAACTCCAGCGGGTGATCAAAGGGTCTTCGGCCTGCCAAGCCACCAGCGTGTGATCCAGCGAAGGGCGTTCCAGCTCGATGGTGTAGCCCAGCGGATAGCCGCGCACGGCGTGGCTCTCAAAATCGAAGGTCATGGCGTCTCCGCCGCTGATTTCCTCAGCCAGCAAATCTTCCAGCGCCGAACGCGGCTCGGGTTTGATGCGGTTCAGCGCGATGTTGATGACCACCATACCCGCGAGCCAAAGCACGCTGTAGACGACCACAATGGCCAGAACGACCCAGATTAAACGGCGCAGAAGCGTCATGTTTTTCCCTTCATGAATGCGCCTGTTATGCCCATAAGTGCTGTGGGAGAAAACAAATTTTGAGCGTCGGGACAGGACTTTGAACGACTTTGATCCCCTTGCCGGGCCAACACCGCATGGAATTGCGATTCCCAAGGTCATCGACCGGCCGAACCGCGATTTCTGGGTCTTTGCCTATGGCTCGCTGATCTGGAACCCTGGCTTTGTCGTCGAGGAAACCCGCGCCGTGTCTGTCTGGGGCTTTCACCGACGGTTCTGTGTGCGCTCGACCTTCTATCGGGGAACCGAAGCAAACCCCGGGCTGGTTGTGGGATTGCGACCGGGTGGGCGCGTGTCTGGTGTGGTGCACCGGGTCGCTGCCGCGCGAGCGGACGAAGCGCTGTCTTACCTCGAAGACCGCGAACTGCGCCACGACGGCTATCGCCACGTGCAGGTTTCCGCCCGCGACGCGCAGGGGCGGATCGTCCCGGCGCTGACCTTCATGGTCCCCGACGCCTCGCATTCGTTTCAGCCGCTCAGCGACGCAGAAATCGCGCAAACGCTCGCCTTCGCCGCTGGCAACAACGGCACGAACGCGGCTTATCTGTTCAATTTGAACGAGGGGTTGCGGAAGGTAGGAATTGCGCCGGGGCAGTTGGATCGGTTGGAACGCGCCGTGCGGACCCTTCAAGACGCCGCTACCGCCTAGCGCCCCGCCGCGCTGAGCACGCTGTCGAAGTAGCCAAGAACCGCCGCGCTGGCCCAGTCGGTCTCTCCTGCAAACCAGCTGATGACCGCGCCATCGGCGTTCAAAATGGCCGTGTAAGGCACACCGCGCGCGCCCAAGTCGGCCTGACCAAAGGCACGGAACAATGCGCCCTTTTCATCAAGCCCAATCTCCAGACCATCGCCCCAGCCCTGTTGCTGCCAAAAGCTCTCGATCTGCGCATGGCTACGGTCCAGCGATGCCGCGACAACCCGCAAGCCTCGGTCTTCCAACGCCGCATCGAGCGCGAGCAGTGTCGGCAGTTCCGCCACGCAGGGCGCGCACCACGTGGCCCAGAAGTTCAGCACAGTGACCGGCGCACCTTCCAGCGCGATCGAGACCCCTTCGTTATTGCGCATGTCCACGTCAGCGGGTCGCATCACAGGCGGGTCTAGTTGCTCCAACCCATCAAACCCCTGCGCCGGCGCTGCGCCACTTGCAGTCAGAACCAGCAGCGCTGTCGTGCAGAAGGCAACCACGCCGCCCCAAAAAGTCTTAAACATTGTCACGATACCACTTGAGCAAAGCCACACCTTCAGGCCGCTCCCATCCCGGAACCCCCGAATAAGCAGAGATGTAGTGCCCGTCTGGACTAACGAGAACTGTCGTCGGTGTCGCGCGCACGCCGGCACTCGGGTGCGCCGGAGCAATCTGGCTAAACGCCAGATGATCGCGGTCCCGATAGATGCGCAGGTTGCGGATGCCATAGCGGTCGTAGAAGCGTTGGATGTCGGCCATGCTGTCTTCCATGAGCGCAATCGCGATCATCCGAAACCTTGGCCCTTCCAACTCTCGCGCCAAGGCGTCAAGCGCCGGGACTTCATATTGGCAAGCCCCGCAATTGGTGCGCCAAAACTGGATCAGAGTCAGCTTGCCTCTTAGGTCGTTGGCGGTGTAGGCGCGGCCGCTGGTGTCGTACCACTCGACAGGAAAAGTGTATCCCTGCGCCGACACCGACGTTGGCACGGCTTGCCCCTTGGGAAACTGCATGTAGAGCGGGGACGCGAACTTCCCGGCCAGCGGCGGGCTGCCTGTTTGCGCGCCTGCGCCGCCGGCGCTCAGCACACTGAGGCCTGCACCCGCGCTCACGGCGAGCGCAGCCCGTCGGGAAAGTCTGTCCTGTCGTCTGAGGTCCATGGTGTCTGGTCCCTTACTTATCCGTCTCTGGGGCACGTTTAGGCCTGCGCGATATAGTGATCGAGGAGCGCCCGCCCTGCCGGACTTTCCCAGCCCGCCACACCAACATAAGCCCCAAGCGCATTCCCATCGGGCCCGACCAGCAGCGTCGTCGGCGTCGCCTGTGCCTGATAGCGCGGGTGACGTGGGGCCAGGTTGCTGAAGACAAAGGAGGTACGGTCCCGCAGGATCTCCGAATGCTTCAGGCCTTTCTGACGATAAAACCGCTCAATGTCAGCCCGTGAATCCTCTGCTAGCGCAATCGGCAGGATCTCAAACTTTGGCCCTTCGAGCACACCGGCGAGCGTGTCCAGGGCGGGGACCTCACTCTGACACCCGTGGCAGTTGGTGCGCCAGAATTGGATCAGCGTCACCTTGCCGCGATAATCAGACATGACTCTCGGTTGGTCGTTGCGGTCGTAGAAAGCCAAGGACTGGATGAAACCGTCGCCCAGGTCGATTTGATCCGGGATGCGCAGGCCGGGCTGCGCCAGCAAGTAGTCTCCACCGGGCGCAAAACGGCCCAGCAAGGGCGGTCGAGCCTGCGCCAGCGCGGTCCCGCCAAGGCCCAAACTGCCCACAGCGAGGCCCAGCCCCGCTGCCCCGGCGTGTTTAAGGAGGTTGCGACGGTCGAGTGAAGCGCTATAGCTGTTCACCATGCTTACTAGTCCTACTCAGTTTGTCTTCGTTGCCCTGCGCGCCGCCGATGATGACGGTTCGAACGCCATGTGGGGTGGCCGGTTCACCAGCGGTCCCGACGCCGTCATGGAAGCGATCAACGCGTCAATCGACGTCGATCAGCGCATGGCCCGACAGGACATCAGCGGATCTCGTGCGCACGCAAAAATGCTGGCTCAACAGGGCATTATTTCCGACGACGACGCGAAAGCCATCGACGAAGGCCTCAGGAAGGTAGCCGAGGAGATCGAGCACGGTCTCCTCACATTCCGGCGAGAGCTGGAAGACATTCACATGAACGTCGAAGCTCGCCTGCGGGAGATCATCGGCGAGCCTGCGGGACGCCTGCACACGGGCCGGTCTCGGAATGATCAAGTCGCTACGGATTTCCGTCTATGGGTGCGGGATTCCATGGATCGCGTGGACGCGGGACTGAGAACGCTGATCGGTGCGCTGCTCGAGCGGGCAGAAGCGGAGGTCGACACCATCCTGCCCGGCTTCACCCATTTGCAGCCTGCGCAACCCGTCACTCTGGGCCACCACCTGATGGCCTATGTCGAGATGTTCAGCCGCGACCGCAGCCGCTTTACCGATGCACGCGCGCGGCTCAACGAAAGCCCGCTCGGTGCCGCCGCGCTGGCCGGAACGCCCTACCCGCTCGACCGGGAAGCAACCGCAGCGGCGCTCGGCTTTGACGGTCCCACGCGCAACTCGCTGGACTCCGTATCGTCTCGCGACTTTGCGCTTGAGTACCTCGCCGCGTCCTCCATCCTCGCCATGCACCTGTCTCGCATGGCCGAGGAAATGGTTGTCTGGTCGTCGGCCTCCTTCAACTTCATCGCTTTTTCCGATGCCTGGTCCACCGGCTCATCAATCATGCCGCAAAAGCGCAATCCCGACGCGGCTGAGCTGCTGCGGGCCAAGATCGGACGCATTTTCGGGGCCTTTACATCGCTGTTGCTGACCATGAAGGGCCTCCCGCTCGCCTATTCCAAGGACATGCAGGAAGACAAGGAAGTCACCTTCCTTGCCGCTGACGCGGTTGAGCTGTCGCTCGCTGCGGCGGTTGGACTGGTGCAAGATTTCCAGCCCAACCGCGAGGCCATGCGCGCAGCCTGCCTGCACGGGCACCTCACCGCGACCGACTTGGCCGACTGGCTGGTCCGTCACCTCAACCTGCCCTTCCGCGAAGCCCACCACGTCACGGGCACGCTGGTCGCGCTGGCCGATACCAAGGCGTGTCGGCTGGACGAGCTGGCGCTCGCGGACCTGCAGTCTGTTCACGCGGGCATTACCGCCGATATCTTTGACGTGCTCAGCGTGGAAGCCTCAGTCGCCTCGCGCCAGTCCTTTGGCGGGACGGCTCCGGTTCGGGTGCGTGAAGCCATCGCCGCCGCTAAAGCCGCGCTGGCATGAGAGCGCTCGCCCCAACCCTCGTCCTGATCGCTGTCCTCGCCGCCCTCACCGCTTGCGGACGCAAGGGGGCGCCTCGGCCTGTCGCCGCCTTGCCCGAGCTCACCGTTGAAGCGCCGTTCTGGCCCCTGACCCGAGATTTTGCCTAATGTCTGATCCCGTTCCTTTCGGTCCTGTCACCTACGACAACAGCGGAGCGCTCTGCCTCTCCGGCACCCCGCTTGCGCCCCTGGCGGCTCAGTTCGGCTCCCCGCTCTACGTCTACTCTGGCGCACACATCAGCACGCAGATCCGGCGCTTGCAGAACGCCTTTGCCAAGCTGGATCCGCTGATTTGCTATGCCGTGAAAGCCAACATGAACACCCACGTGATCCGTCACGTCGCCTCTCACGGGGTCGGCGCGGACGTGGTGTCTGCGGGTGAACTGCGCCGGGCACTCGCGGGCGGCGTTGCGCCGGAAAAGATCGTCTTCGCCGGTGTTGCCAAGCAGCCCAAAGAGCTGGAAGCCGGCCTGGACGCGGGCATCCTACAGTTCAACGTGGAAAGCTGGGCGGAACTCGAAGCCCTCAACGCTGCGGCCGGTCGCATGGGCAAGGTCGCGCCGGTCGCGCTGCGCGTAAACCCAGACGTAGACGCGCAGACGCTGGCCAAAATCACCACCGGCTCAAGAGGCAACAAGTTCGGCCTGCCCTTCGACGACATTCCGGCGTTGGTGCAGCAGATGCAGTCCTTGCCCCATGTCCGGCTTGACGCGCTGGCCATGCACATCGGCAGCCAGTTGTTCAAAATGCAGCCCTTTAGCGATGCCTATCGTCGACTGGCCGACTTGACCCGCCACCTGCTCACCGATGGCGTGACGCTGCGGCGGCTGGATATGGGCGGCGGGCTGGGAATTCCTTATGCCCCCAAAGACGGTGACGGCCCGGACCCAGTGGACCTCGCCGGCGCGGCCGTCGAGCATCTCGCGCCGCTGGGTCTGCCAACGATTGTGGAGCCTGGGCGATTCATCGTCGGGAACGCGGGCGTGATGATCGCAGATGTGGTCTATACCAAAGACAGCTACGATCACCGCTTTCTGCTTTTAAACGCGGGCATGAACGACCTGATGCGCCCCGCGCTCTACGACGCTTACCACCACATTCTCCCGTTAGCGCAGTCCACACAGGCTCCCGTCCCGCAAGAACTGGCCGGGCCGATTTGTGAGAGTACAGATGTCTTTGCGAAGCAGCGGCCCCTGCCACCGCTGGAAGAAGGCGCGCAGGTCGCGTTTCTGACCGCCGGGGCCTACTGCGCCGTACTCGCCAACCACTACAACGGTCGCGCGCTGCCTGCGGAAGTGCTGCTGCTCGACGACGGACCCAAGCTGATCCGCCCTGCAGTCAGCGATGCTGAGATGATTGCGTTGGAGCAGGCCCAGGCTTAGTGCCCGTGGTCGGCCGGTGCATCCGGATCGAGTTCAAACCGCTGGCCACAGTAACCACAGACCACCGTACCGCTCTCACCGATGGTGTAAAAGGTCTTCGGATGCCCCAAAGCCCCGCCCCCGCCGTCACATGCAACGGTTCGTGAGGTTACGATCTTGGTGTCCTGATCCTGAGCCATGGTTGTTCAGCCTGTCGTCGGGTGGTTTTTCGAAAGTCACGACCGCCGAGCTGTGTCGTCACAGCGCGGTCTGGGCCTGTGTAGCCCATCTTTGAGCTTCAATCCAAGAAGAAGGAATGCCCTCAGCAGATACACCCCCTCCGCCCAGCGCAAGGGCAAGGCATAGCGGGGCGCGCAGAAGGGTG